>JAYZJO010000016.1:0-14791 GCA_036164375.1 Chlamydiota bacterium
TATAACGATATAACGATATAACGATATAACGATATAACGATATAACGATATAACGATATAACGATATAACGATATAACGATATAACGATATAACAATAAGGAAAATTATCCCTTAACTCATGTCACAGTTATCCGTGCATCTGAATTGCCTTAAATACTTTGTAATTTTTTTATCGTTCGTATCGTTATATCGTTCTTATAGTTGAAAAGTACGACCTTAACACCTGTCAATCACGCTAGGCAAGCGTATCTAAAAATAGTATCGAATAGAATAGAATAGAATTACAAATCGCTAAATTAACTAACGTGCGAAAAATCTGTGATAATACATTTTTACTTCAAGAGTCTGTTGCGTAAGGTGAGTAGGTAAGTACATTTTTATCGAGAATTCATAATAATCTAAGTATAAGTAGTAAAATTGAATTTTAATTGTAAGTAAAGCGATATATACAAATCGTTTCTAAATCCTCGCAAAAAAAAACTTTTTGTATTATCTTCATACTACGAATTATAGGTGTTGATTACATGGAAGATGTTAATAGTATTTTATTAGGAGTTAAAGAGCTACTTTGGGGGCCTCCTCTTTTAGCTTTACTTCTAGGTGTTGGTGTCTACCTCACTTTTCTTCTAAAGGGTGTCCAGTTTAGTTACATGGGGTATGCTCTAAAGCAGGTGCTCTCAAAAACAAAGTCCAATGCTAAAGGTGACATCAGTCATTTTGAAGCCCTCATGACCTCCCTTGCAGGGGCAATAGGAACCGGTGCAATAGTAGGGGTCGCTTCTGCTCTTGCAGTTGGAGGACTTGGTGCTCTTTTTTGGATGTGGGTTACTGCGTTTCTGGGGATGGCTACAAAATATGCAGAATCGCTTCTTGCTGTAAAATATCGTGTAAAAGATAAGCGTGGTGAAATGATCGGTGGCCCAATGGAATATATTGAACGAGGGCTCAATATGAGGTGGATGGCCATTCTTTTTGCCCTCTTTGGCAGTGTTGCTGCGGTTAGTACAGGTAATCTTGTTCAAATAAATTCTATCGTTGAAGCTGTAGAGACTGTGTGGAGTATAAACCCTTGGGTTGCTGGGGGAGTCGTTGCGGTAGTTACTGGTTTTGTTATTGTAGGAGGGGTTCGAAGTATTGGTCACGTTGCAGGAGTCTTTGTACCTTTAATGGCTCTTTTTTATTTGATTGGGGGAATGCTGATCGTAGGCTTAAACTTGTCTTCCGTTCCAAAAGCTTTGTATTTGATTGTCAAAAGTGCTTTTACTGGACAGGCAGCTTTTGGTGGGTTTGCAGGGTCTTCACTCATGATGGCGCTACAAATGGGAGTTTCAAGAAGTATTTTTTCAAATGAGGCAGGGCTAGGAATTTCATCGATTTCAGCAGCAGCTGCAAAGACCGATTCCCCAGGAAGACAGGCGATGATTACGATGACAGGAGCTCTTTTAAGTACAGTGATTGTATGTACAATCACAGGTCTTGTTATTGCTGTTAGTGAGGTTCTTGGAACCACAAATGGATCTGGCGTTATGTTAAATGGGGCCCCATTGGCGATTGCTGCTTTTGAAAGTACACTCGTTGGAGGAGGATATATTGTGACTTTCGGACTTGTGCTTTTTGCATTTTCGACTATCTTAGCCTGGGCATATTATGGAGAAAAGTGTTTTGAATATATCTTTGGAGAGAAGGCGGTTATTCCTTATCGGATACTTTTTACCTTAATAATCATTCCGGGTGCCGTGATGAAGATGGAGACAGTGTGGTATATTGCAGATATCTCTAATGCTCTGATGGTTGTGCCGAATTTAATTGCACTGGTGTTATCCTCAAAAGTCATACAATTAGAGACTAAAAAGTTTTTAGAGGTTGCTAAAAAAGAAATAGAACAACAAAAGAATATTTAGAGGGATTTTAACTTAATTTAAGGCTAATAATGGATGTAGATTTAACAACAATATCAATGCATTTTTTGAATAAAATTTATGGGGCAATTTGGAGTGCTCCCTTGTTATTACTTATTATCGGGATCGGAGTATATTTTACTGTCGTTCTAAAAGGTATACAGTTTAGGTACTTAAGGTATGCTCTTAAGCTAGCTTTGGGAAATCGTCATTATAAAGGTGAAAAAGGGGATATCACTCATTTTCAGTCACTTATGACAGCTCTTGCCGCAACTATTGGCATTGGAAATATCGCGGGTGTTTCTACGGCCATTGTTCTTGGTGGGATGGGCGCTTTATTTTGGATGTGGATTACAGCTCTCATTGGTATGGCTACTCGCTATGCGGAAGCTGCTCTTGCTGTGAAGTATCGAACTACCGATAAGAGAGGCGAAATGTGCGGCGGTCCTATGTACTTTATAGAGTATGGACTTAAGTGGCGTTGGCTTTCAATTGCATTTGCTCTTTTTGGCGCTATTGCCGCCTTCGGAGGAGGGAATATGATCCAGTCCAACTCTGTTGCTGATGTAATGAAGAGTCTGTTTTCTATCGACCCAATTTGGACGGGTGTAATGATGGCAGCTTGTGCAGGTCTTACCATTCTTGGAGGAATTAAAAGTATCGGTCGTGTCGCTGCATTTTTGGTTCCATTAATGGCGATATTTTATATCGGGGGTGCCGGTGTAATTTTAGTGATGAAGTATGATCTTATCCCTCAAACCCTATATGCGATAGTGACTTCTGCATTTACCGGGCAAGCTGCTGTTGGTGGATTTACAGGTTCGACGATTATTCTTGCTGTCCAGATGGGGGTTAGTAGAGGGCTAATGACGAGTGAAGCTGGACTTGGTACGGCGTCGATAGCTGCGGCTGCAGCACAAACAGACGTGCCAGGGAGGCAAGCTCTTGTTTCTATGACTGGATGCTTTTTAGCAACTATTGTTATGTGTACGGTTACAGGTCTTGTGTTAGGAGTAACAGGCATTCAAGGTACTATTGGTCCTGATGGGAAGTTGTTGACAGGAGCCTCTATGACAGTGGCGGCTTTTGACTCTGTTTTTTCGGGTGGTGGTTATATCGTCACTATTGGTCTTGCTCTTTTTGCATTTACGACTCTTATTGGTTGGGCCTACTATGGAGAAAAGTGCTGTGAATATCTTTTTGGGGAACGTTCTGTCCCTTGGTATAGAGTGCTTTTTATTTTGATTATCATTCCAGGTGCCGTTTTGGAACTTGAAATTGTTTGGAAAATTTCTGATGTCACAAATGGATTGATGGCAATACCGAACCTTATAGGGCTATGTGCTTTGTCAGGTGTTGTGGTTGAAGAGACTAGGGATTTCATGAAGACATTAAAAGCTGAAGGGCACTCTTAGAAAACAGTTTCATTCAGTATACAGCAATTCCCGCAATTACAATAATAGCGGGAATTGCAATGATTCGACTAGAATACTACTTAGAAAGGAGTATTCCAATTTCTCTGTTAACAGCTTCTTTGTAGTCTTTATAATTATTTTGTAAGTCTTCAGTTGTCAAGTCATACTCAATATCGGGAGTAACCCCCATATTTTCTATTGGAGTTCCATCTAGTCGGTATCCAATAGAGCCTGTTAAACTGTATCCAGCCACACCAAAACGACTAGAAGAGGGGAAGTAGTTTACATATCCACCAGCGCCAGCTGTCGTCTTTCCAAAAATAGTTGCTCGATTGTTGTCTTGCAGCATTGCGGGGAAAAAGTCACCACATGAGAAATCCAGTTCATTCACAAGAACTAAAATGGGTTTTGTGTAGTGATTTGTTGGGTTTGCTTTGATTTCTTTTTCACCGAATAAGTAGAGAGGATCGGTGATTGTTTTACCGGCTTTGTAGTCGTTGATGACTTGAGTGAAGTATTTTTTGATCTCTTTAAATTTTTCGAGTTCAACTTCTTCAATGTTTTCATCTTCTTCAAAATATTTAATGAGTTCGTTAAATGCCATTGCTCTGTAGACATCTTCTTGGATCAGAAGTTCTTGGTGTTGGTGACATGTCATTGGTTTGTCTGTGATCGTTGAAAGCACAGCGTTCATGTAGTCAGATCGTCCACCAGGGTTATTTGTGATGTCTAGAACAAGCGCTACCGTTTGATCGTTAAATGTTGTGAAAATTTTAGCAAGGTCATCAAGAACCTCTTCAAGGACTGGGTCCTCGTACATAAAAGTGGGAAGGTATAGGTAACCGATTTTTTTTCCAGATTTATGCTGGTAAATGTAGGCGTATAACTGACTGTCATCTTTAGTTTTCCAGATGACTCTTCCAAGGTCGGGTAGGAAACCTCTAATATACGTAATTTCATCATCTCCATCAGTTTGATACAGTTTTTGCTTTAAGCTGGATTTGTGAGGAGTTGTCAGATCATTTGCAATACCGACGCAGAAGTTTTTTTGCATGAGTTTTTTCATGTGCTCGGCAGACTTTATAGGTTTGCTGTCTTCTGATGAGGTAGCTAGAGATAAATTACGATCGAGGAGATCTTCAGAAAAATGCAGCCAAGGTAATTCGTAAGTTACAGGTCGATTTTTTCCTTTTGGAAGAATCGTTAAGCGAAATGTTCCTTCTGAAGTTTCATGTCCATATTTTGCCATTTTGTTGAAGACGATAGCATTCGCAAGGGCGTACCCTGTTGGTGAACGGTTGCCACCTAGATCTTTATCGATAATTTTTTCAATGATTGTTTTTGGGGAGACTCCATTGATTGCAAGAATTTCATCCCCAATTTCGTAAGCGGGTTTGTTTTCAAGGCTTTGCTCGATGTCATCGACCCATTTTGCAACGGTTTCCCAGTCCATTAACATAAAGTCAAGTGTGTCAAGATTTGCTGAAAACTCATTATTGGTAATGAAATATCTGCCTTCAGCTTCTTTAAAGGAGATAGGGTAGATAGACATTTCTCGTGAATAGAAATGGGTGCTTACGTGGTAGTCTTTTGTTGAAGCAATAAACTCTTTAAAAATTTTTTGATAATCTTTTGAGTTTTGTGCTTTAGAGTCTTTAATTTTAGATTTTGCTATTTGGTATTCGTCGTTAAGATTCCAGCCGAATAGAGTATATTTAACATCTTTTGGAGCATACTTTACAGACATATTGTATTTCAATATGTTGAGGTCTTGGATCATCTCATCCTGTAAATTTTCTTCGATTTTTATTGATGAATCTTCCGCCGATAAGTTTGTAAATAATAAAGGCGCTAAATTTAAAAGAAATAAATAGGAATGTATTTTTTTGATCAAAATTAACTCCAGGTGTTGAGTTTATTAATTATTCAGAGTATACATTATCCTTTATTTATATTATTTCAGTCAATTGCAAAATGTCATCTACAGTCTTGGGTGGTTAGTAACTATTTGAATCAAGTTTTACTTTACCATGAAAAATGTAGTAAATCATGAAGGTGTAGCTTATCACCAGTGGGAGGCCTATTGCAGAAATAATTAATAAGATGTGGAGGGTAGCTACAGAAGAACCAGCGTTATAGATGGTCACGCTATTAGCTGGATTGTTGATCGCTCGTACGATATTTGGAAATGTTCCAATACCGAAAAGGGTTAGTAGACAAAGAATATTTAGGCAGGAGCATGCAAAGGCGCGGCTGTCTCTACCATGATTAATTTCGCGAGGAATATTTGCTATAGCTAGCATATTGATGATCGCAACTAAAAAGAAAATTTGTCTTTCGCGAATAGACTCTATCATGTGCGGGTACCAAATAAGTGTTGCAACAGTGGTAAAAGCGTAACACATAATAAAAAATATGATTGTTGGATTTACGTATTTTCGAATTTTATCGTGGAAATCACCCTCTGTTTTCATGAGTAAAAAAATCGAACCATGCATTAGAAAAAGAGAAACAGTTAGGATGCTGACAACGAAATCGTAGGGACGAGTAAGATCGGCGATAGTTCCAATAAATTCGTGTTGTGAGTCAAGTGGAAGGCCTCGAATGAGGTTTCCTAAAATTAACCCTAAGCCTCCGGCAATAATCAAGCTTGCTAGACTAAATAAGATGTCCCACATCCATCGCCACCATGCCATGGGCTGTTTGCTTCTGAATTCTATTGCGACAGCTCTAAACATAATGCCACATAAAAATATCATGATATACAGATAAAAAGAGCTACAGATCGTTGCATATGCATCGGGAAATCCAGCAAAAAGAGCGCCACCAGCTGTTACGAGCCACACTTCGTTTCCATCCCATAAGGGGCCGATAGAGTTTAACATCAGTCTTCTTTCTGTATCGTCCTTAGAAAATAAGTGTAGCATACCCACGCCTAAGTCGAATCCGTCGAGGATAGCATATCCACTGATTAGAACAACAAAAGCGGTAAACCAAATAAATTCGAGGGTTGCTAGATCATTCATTGCCAATCTCCTTAACGTATTCTTGTAGGTGATGATATGGGGTATCTTTGTCGTCGTTGACAGGTCCGTGGTGAATTTTTTTTGTCAGTAAGTAGAGGAACATGATCAGTAAAAATGTATAAATTGTGCAGAACATGATAATCGACCAAAAAACTTGATTAGCGACAACAGATTTTGAAAGGCCTTCGGAGATGCGTAGTAGACCATGTACTATCCAAGGATAGCGTCCCATTTCGGCAGAAATCCACCCTGTTTGGTTTGCAAGGAGGGGAGGAACTACAGAAAAACAAAGGATGCGAAGCAGTAATTTGCTGTCATAGAGCGTGCCTCTCCACCATTTGAAAATAGAGACTAAGCACAGGATAAGCATGACGATCCACATTCCTATCATAACTCTATATATTTGAAAAATTGCTCGGTTATTAGGCCAATCTTTTTTTGGGAAAGCGTTTAATCCTGTAACTTCAGCATCGAAATCGCTAAACGAAAGGAAGCTCAGAAGTTTTGGAATGGCGATGCGGTATTTGATGGTTTCATTTTCGTTATCAACAATTCCGAAAATAGTGAGCGGTGCGCCTTTTTCTGTATCGAATAATGATTCAAAGGCAGCTAGTTTTAACGGTTGATGTTTGGCAACAATTTTCCCACTTCGATCTCCTAGAACCCCTTGAATTAACACCGCTATAGTGCAGATGGTGATAGATACTTTAAGAGAGGTTTTTGCAAAGGTAGTATGTCGTTTTTTTAATAAGTAATACGCGGCAATGCTCGCTACGAGAAAACCACCTTGTAGCCAACATCCGACAACAACATGACCTAGTCGCGTCATTGATGAGGGGTTAAATACCATTCCCCAAAAACTCGTAATTTCGGCTCTAGCAGAAAGGCCTTCTCCAACAATTTTAAAGCCAGCCGGCGTTTGCATCCATGAGTTGGCTACTACGATCCATATCGCACTGAAATGGGCGCCAAGGGCAACCATAACAGTCGAAAAGTAGTGGAGTTTGGGTCCAATACGGTCCCATCCAAAAAGAAGGAGGGCGAGGAATCCAGACTCCAGAAAGAAAGCAAATACTCCCTCGGCAGCTAAAGCGCTTCCGAATACGTCGCCAACATAACGCGAGTAAGTAGCCCAGTTTGTGCCGAACTCAAACTCCATAACAATCCCTGTTGCAACTCCTACAGCGAATGTGAGCGCAAAAACCTTAGTCCAAAATTTTGCCATACTCAAATATTCTGGATTTTTAGTTTTCATGTACATGCCTTCAACAATAACAAGAACTAAGCCGAGGCCTATACTAAAAGGGGGGTAAATGTAGTGAAACATAATTGTCAGTGCAAACTGTATTCGAGCGAGAATTTCAACGTCCATAGTCTTTTTGCCTTTTGGGTTTGATATCTAAACTTATTAAAAATCAAAATTTACATAAATTAAAATCTTCTCAATTTTCATTTTTTGTGGTAAATTCTAGGTTCATTTCTCAATTTAGTTCAAAATTTGGAGTGCCCCATGAAAAAAGTGAAAGTTATGGGAATATTGAATGTAACGCCGGACTCATTTTCTGATGGCGGAAAGTATTTTGATCTTGATAAGGCTGTTTCTCGCGCTCTTAAAATGCAGGAAGAGGGGGCCGCAATTATTGATGTAGGAGGTGAGTCTACTCGCCCAGGGGCAGATCCTGTGACTGTCCATGAGGAATTGCGCAGAGTTATTCCCGTGATTGAAGAGTTAAAAACAAAATTATCAATACCAATCTCTATCGATACGATGAAGCCTGAGGTCGCAGATCAGGCTGTTAAGGCTGGAGCTGCCATTATCAACGATGTGTCAGGTTTTCGTGACAGCGATATGGTAAGGGTTGCAGCTGATCATGATGTAACCGTTTGTTGTATGCATATGGTGGGGGATCCAAGGAATATGCAAAAAAATCCTGTATACAAAGAAGGGGTTATGAATGAAATTATTCGCTGGGCTGAACTAACTCTTAATGTTTTAGGGAAAGGTGGTATTTCTGATGATAAGATAATATTAGACCCTGGTATTGGCTTTGGAAAAACGGTTGCTCATAATCTTGAAATCATACACAATCTGCCACGACTACGTAGATTGGGGTATCCCGTCCTCGTTGGTGCAAATAAGAAATCATTTATGAGTCAAATTCTAAATAAACCACCAGCAGAGTTGCTGCCTTCTACAATTGCTGTCCATACAATGGCAGTGATGGGTGGAGCAGACATTATCAGGACAAACAGCGTAGTAGAGCATTTCGATGCTTTTGAAGTGGTAACCCGAGTGCTGGATTGTTAATTATTTGAGAGAGTAAGTTACGTGTGGGATTTTTTCCATTTCCTAGTTCCCTTTATTGAGATTACAGTAATTGCTGTGATGATCTATTACTTTTTGTCTTTTTTTTGGAACACACGTGCTATGGATGTTATTTTTGGGTTGATGTCTTTTTTGGTGTTATTTGCAGCATCAAATTGGTTACAGCTACCAGTCATCCAGAAGTTAATGCTTTATTTTGTAAATGTCGCTGTGATTGCTCTCCTTATTTTGTTTCAGCCAGAAATCCGTTTAGCCTTATCAAAATTGAGTGTTAAGGGAAAAAAATACCATGAGATAACAGAGTTTGATCGGTTTTTGGATGGAATAGCACATGTGATATATCGTCTTGCTGATCGGAAATTTGGCGCTCTTGTTGTTTTGGAGAATCAGGATTCATTGGATGAGTATGCTAACAAGTCTGTGATACTTAGTGCTAATTTTTCATCGGAATTATTAGAGTCAGTGTTTATTCCAACAACGCCTCTTCATGACGGAGCTGTTATTATTAGAGGAACTGAAATTGTATCTGCAGCTACCATTTTGCCTTTAGCAGATGATAGCACGCAACTTTCAAAGTCTATGGGTACGCGACATCGCGCTGGACTGGGTATTAGCCAGCTTACTGATGCATTGATTATTGTTGTTTCAGAAGAAACAGGGAAGGTATCTATTGCACGAGATGGTATCATGACTAGGGGAGTAAAAATAGATCGCTTTAAAGGAATCATCCGCAGTATATTTACCCCACCAAAAACACCTATTGAGTCAGGTATTGATGCGTTGAGTTGGATTAAGGAGTGGAATCGCTGATGAAAGCATTTTTGACACAAAACTGGCAGCGAAAAACTGTAGCGATTATTACCGCAATTATTCTATGGCTGTTTGTCAATCATTCGATTATTGCCACTAAAACAATCCCTAACGTTCCGATACGAATTATTAAACTGCCTACTGAAAAAACTGTTATAGGCCTTCTTCCAAACGGAATTCTTAAAAAGCGCGTTTCACTAACAGTAAGTGGTACACGAGATGTTATTGAGGAGTTAGAGCCCGGTGATTTAGAGGTTGTTATCGATGCCTCCACTATTGATCGTGATGAGTGGATTGTGCGCATTGGTAAAAAGAACTTAATAAGTTTGAATCCGTCTATCGATTTAAAGCATCATGTGACTAGTGTTTCTCACAATGAATTTGTTATCAAATTGAGTCGCATAGTAACTGCGCGTATTCCTTTAACAATTCTCCCGCCTGTCGGTGAACCTCCAAAGGGGTACGAGCTGTTAGATGTGTGGCCTAAAGAGTTAGTTCAGACATTAAGTGGACCTGCTGAAGAGATTCAAAAGCTTAAAACTAAAGGGTTGAAGATGACCTTTGATTTAAGCAAAATCACTAAGAATGATTTAGACAGCATTCGCAACGTAAAAAAGGGCCCTCATACTGATGAAGTAAGTTTTCCTATACCGGAGAAGTGGAAGAAAGTATTGATTAGATATCGGAATAATTCATACGAAGAGCTGAACGATCCCGAAGCTGAGAATCTGAAGATAGACTTTCTTTATAGAGACTTGCTTGGTATCGACCGTAAGATCCCTATTCGCGTGTTTTATCCACTTGAATTTAGTAATCAGCTTAATCCTGGGACTTATAAGCTAACGACCGGCTCCAAAGTTGAAGAGTATAATAATATTAAGGTATTTACTTTTCCTCTATATGTAAAAGATGTTAGCCGGTTGTTTTTAGAGGTTATCCGAGATAATCTTGAAATTGTATTAGTCGCTGCACCAAAAAGTCAGCGTGAGGTGCTTGAGTGGAGTCCCGAGGTGATTGACCCAGGAGAGCTTGAAGATACCTATGTTGCTTATATGATTGCAAATGAGTCTAAACAGTCAAATGGTTATATTCCTCTTTCAAAACACTGGGAGGATATGATTCGTGATAGATTCAGAAAATACCTTGAACGTGTCATTTTTTGGGTGACACCTAACCAAAAGCTAAGTCTCGAGACAGTTCTTGAAGACGATGAAATCAAAGTTAAATAATGCCTGCTTATCGCTACTTTTCAGACTCCTCCCTTTTAAAAGGGCAGACAGTACAAATTACAGATCAAGAGTTTCATCATTTTGCTAGAGTTATGCGCGGTGGTGTTGGCGATGTGGTTGAGTTTGTTGATGGAAAAGGGACTTTGGCTTTTGCTACGATTTCCAAGAAATCGAGACGTGATGCAACGGCAGTTATTGACAATGTAACAAAGATTGAGGCTCCTAAGGAAAAAAGAGTTATAGCTCAAGCACTTCCGAAAACTAATCGGATCGAGTTTATTCTTGAAAAGTGTACTGAGCTAGGGATGACTGAGATATGGCTGTTTGAAAGTGATCACTCTGAAAAGAAAAAAATAAGTGACAATCAGCTGCAACGCATGCACAACATTCTTGTGTCTTCGATGAAGCAATGTGGTAGGCTTTACCTTCCTAAGCTTGTATTAAAACCTCATTTTTCTGAGTGGGATTTACCCAAAGATTGTTTGTTGCTTTTTGGAGATGTAGACCCTTCTGCAGAACCCCTACTAAAAGTACTTCAAAGTGAGAAAGAGTTAAAGGGAGCTCTTTTCTTTGTGGGGCCGGAATCAGGGTTTAGTGATAGGGAAGTAGTGACTTTACGGGAAATGGGGGTTAGGGGAGTGAAATTACACAAAAATATTTTACGTACTGACACAGCCCCCATGGTTGCATTGAGTATCATTCAGTCCTTATATTGAAATTTCATCGCTTGTACTGATTGTTTGCTCTGAAGGATTTTTGATTACTGTACCGTCAGGCAAAGTTAGTTCATCAACGTATAAACCTTCCATAAAGTTATATTGCAAATTATTGATTCCATGCGCTAAAGAGTTTTCTAAGCTATTTTTCCTTGAAGAAAAGCCTAGAAATGATTTAGCCCCCATTTGTCCGTCATCTTTGAAGCCATGGTCTTCAAAGTTGTCATCATTATCATCACTGCCATTAATTTGTTTGGAGATATTTTCAATGTTTTTTACATTTGTGTTTAATGGGTGATTTTCATTAAGGTTCTCGCTTAGGACTTTTACTGTTAGAGAGGCTAGCTTTGATTTTCCAGGAAGGTTTTTTTCCTCGATATTGTCGGGAAGTTCTTTGATTGCGTTAAAACAATTTTTTCTGTGCTCGTCAATTTCTGCATAGGGTTTGCCGGTATTTTGCGATCCATCGATAGCGCCAATCGACTCAATAATGATTCGCATTTTGGAAATGAGCTCCATATCATCTTTGCTTAACTCACGAATTTCTCGTGCTTTATTATACTTACGTCCACATTTCCACCAGGCAAATAGGGAAAAAGCTCCAGTAGCTAGGGCAAACACAGCAATGCCTGTCGTAGCTCCTCCACCGATATTTCTTTCCGTTGAGTTTTCAGGGTCTGAGAATTGAGTAAATGCTGCAGCAAATGCTTCTACGACAAGAATTGTTACAGTTGCAACGCAACCTCGAACTTTGCCTTTTTTCCATTTTTTTTCCCATTTTTCTAGGTCTTCTAAACGTTCATTAATTTCTTGACCTTCATCGAGTAATTTTTTTGCGATATCGCGATACTCTGTATTCTGGGAACCTGTATAAAAGTGATCGCTCAGTTTCTGAAGTCCGCGATCAAAATCACTAAGGTTTGCTTCAACTTCTAGAACAATTGGCGTTTCATTACTTGAACTTATTGATGACATGTATATCTCCCGATTACATTTATGAAGAATTATGCTAGTATAGTAAATCAGATGAATTTTATGAATAGAAACTGCAAAATTGCAAGCGTTGAACTTAGTTGTGGAGAAATTATGAGAAAACAATTTAGCTTATTTCAATCTCATTTAGATGTGTCTCATGCCTATATCTGCGAAATTATTAATGTAGGAGATATTGCTGTTGATGCGACTTGCGGTAATGGTCACGATACACTTTTTTTGGCAGAGTGGTGCTTGTCAGAGAGCTCAGGTGCTGTTTATTCAATAGATATACAATCGAGTGCTATTGAAGAAGCTAAAAGGAATACAGAACAAAATATTGCTGAAGGAATAAAAAAAAGAATTCATTATCTTCAACAGTGTCACTCAAGTTTCCCCACAGAAATTTGCTCTGGCTCAGTTAAGGTTGTGATGTATAACCTAGGTTATCTTCCGGGTGGAAACAAAAGTCTTACTACTCAGGTGGATACTACGATTAAGAGTATTCGTGCGGCTTTGGATTTAGTGACGCCTGGTGGAATAATCTGTGTGACCTGTTATCCAGGACACCAAGAAGGTGAAAATGAGGAAAAGGCAATACTCAAATTTGTATCGGAATTGGATCCGAAGCAATGGAGCTGTTGCCATCATCGCTGGTGTAATAGAACCAAGTCACCAAGTCTATTACTTATACAAAAAGCTCTTTAAACTTAGTGCCAAGTACAGCTTCGTAGCATAACATTAAATGGGTCACACCGTTCATTGCGCGATGAGGTGATTTTTCCGGAGGTAAACCATAGCGTTCGGCTATTTTATTCTTCGAGAGAGTTATATTTTCAGGAAAAGGTGTATTCTCTAAGCGACATTTTTCTAATAGTAAGGCCCAGTGCATTGATGCTAGGTCTAACCAGTGGTATGGCCAAAGAAGTTCTTCCTGAATTTCGATATTTACGATTTGCGACATAAATACGCGATCAAAAGCGGGATTCTGGCAAATATAGACAGCTTTACCTCTTACAATCTCGTGGTTGTCGTACAGTTCAATTAAATCTTTACAAACATCGTCGGCACTTTTTCCTTTGCTGACTTCCTCCCAGGTATAGCCGTTAATTTTTAGGCTTTGGGGGTCGTGCTGCTTCCATTCAGCGTCTGTGGGTTTAATGACACTTTGATATGTATCAACAATTTTGTTGTTCGAAAGGTCAACGATTTGTAGGGCTAAATCGATTGTACAATGTTTTTTTGGATCTAATCCAGTTGTTTCAATGTCTAAAAAAATTGCTAGCATAGCACTCATTTAGTTTGTAAATTGCTGTTATTTAGCTGTGACAGTACCGGCTTTGTTTGTATGCCCTTCATAGTAAGGTCTCTAAATTGTTAAGAAATAAAATCTATCAAATAGATGGGTCATTTGCAAGTTAATTTTTGTAAAATACTAATTTGAAACCTCCAATTGATATATGGTTTTTTTTTCTTCAAAATAAATTGACATCAGATATATAATGTTTGATAGTCGTGATATGAATGTCACCACCTAAGGTTTTTGTGGTGCAAGTTACTTGAACTTTATATTTGTCATATAACTTCTTTCATTATTGGAAGAGAACGTAAAACGTTGGCTGGTTATGCATAAATCATTAGATCGTTTGACTCGCTTTTTAGCGAGGTTTCGCTACCCTGTGTCTTTACCTGAAGATGTGACGGAGACGTTAGGTGTCCAGGTGTCGAATTTTTTGTCATTTGATGAACTTATCAAAAAAGTAGCATCTTCAAGATGCAATCCGCTTAGTTTGGCAAAGTATATGCCTAGAAAAGATGCTGAAAGGGCTTTTCAGCGTGCTACCTGTATTGAACGCTTTGGAGAGAAAACGCTCGTTTCTTATTTTTTTCCAGAGGGATGGGTTGAGTTCATTTTGAAGTTTGATCGTCAATCTAGGTTGCGTCGTATTTATCTTTTGCATAAGGGGATTGAAGATGAGGGAGGTATTGAGATCTCTCTATGCTGTTCCTATATTGGGAATCGCCCGCGCAAACGAGCACAAGTAAAACATGCCCTTTCCCAAGGAGTTATGGCTCGATAAGGGCCTTTAACTGATCCTATGCAAGGTTCTTTTAAATAACCATGTTTTAACCAATCCCATAAACTATGCTTATTTGCAGCTCTATTTATTGGGATTGGTATTAATTAGGAATTGTTGGCATGGGTACTAATACTAATTGAAAATTTAAATAACACAAGTGATGTGATATAAGACTTTTCTTAACCATTGGGAGAGCGAGTATGAAAGCGACATCTGATTACATCAGTTGTATTATTTAAATTTTCAATTAGTATTAGCTTGAAACAAGGAATCAGCAGAGTCGTTAATGGACTATAAAATCTCTTTGCGACTTTGCG
>JAYZJO010000017.1:0-104548 GCA_036164375.1 Chlamydiota bacterium
AAACAACCAAATTCCAAATTGAGTCTTGTCAGTAAGAAAAAACATGGGTTACTCTTTTGTCGTCAAACACAGGAGCAACCTAATGAGCCACAAGAAACGTGACTGGTCAGAGTATAACAAGACTCTAGTAAATCGTGGAAGCTTATAGGATATAGCAAGCGAGCCACTGTAGTGAGTGCTATTGCAAGATGGAAAAAGTTGTTTGGCCAACACTTGAAGGGGGGAACCGAAGAAACACAACATGTTGGAATTCAAATAAAGTCTATGATTTTGAACAAGATGAAAAAGCAAGAAAAATTGACAACTTGAGAATACTGACAAAAAGGAATAGCTATCTCAAGTTCTGACAAAGTCAATTTTATGATTTACGCAACACATCCGACTTTGTTACGTAATTACCTAGAGAACCCCATATGATCATGGAAAATAAGCCACTGTGAGGTCAAACCCAGTTTGGATCTAATGACATTTTGAATAATCTCATTTATAGTTAAATAAAATGTAATTGCCATATAACGCACCGTTTGCAATAGTTAAATTAGGTAAGCCATTAGTTACTAGAGAGGTTATGAGCTTCCTACATCTCTTAGATTAAAAGGAGTTTACAATGACTGACAGCCTCGGGTCGAAAAAATCGACAAATGACCACCTGGACTCAACTATTGAAAAGGAAAATATAAAGTTCCGCGAATGCTATTTATGGCTACAAGAAAACATGCCCCCTCTTTTTTTTGAAGAAGTTAGCCAAGAAAATATCATTCTTATTGTACATAATCTAATGGGGTTACACTTAGAGGAATACTTTTCAACCATACACCTCAAAAATGCCGGAATCATCACTTGCCTCGATAGTGCAGATGCTGATCTCCGAGTCCTCAAACGCTATACACGCTACGGCATCAAAAATTACCAAGCCTACATTTCTAGAGGCACTTTCCAAAATACTGGATGCAAGATCAGAATATCGACAATCTTTTTTACAGAAGTCATTGACACTGAAGATGTTCCACGTCCTATTGAGCAGATTGAAAAGTTACGCCCTCTTGTAAAAGAAAGAAATCCAAACCTTACTGATGAAGCATTTGACAAACTTATTGCTGGAATCAACAATCGCTTTCTTAGATCTTTGAGCATGAACCGCTTAATCCTTGCTTTAGACATGTTCTTCAGAGCTCAGACTCGCGATAATTGCCAGTATGAAGTACGCTATAATGAGGACTGGGAGGAAACCGGAGCCCCTTCGATGCAAATTGTCTTAGCATGGAGAAACTGCCCCAAACACAACTTCTTATACCGTTTAGCAAGGACCGTTTACCGGCACAATCTGGTCATGAAACGCGTAAATGCGACATATATTGACCCCTACAGTCGTAGAAACATCCTCATTATGGCAATCGGCATTCACGGTAACCAAGGGCAAGCCGCTTGGGATGTAGCAGATATTCCCGACTTCCTTCGTGAATTTGTCACCGTAAAATACTTCGCAAGTTTTGACAACATTGACCGGAAACTCGTCAGTAAAGGCATCATTTCTGGAACCATGGGCAACTTTCTTAGAGCGCTCGTAAATTTTGTCCATCAAGCTCTCGTTCATATAGATGTCAACTTATACAATATAGAGCACATTGAAGAAGCGATATGCCGCCATCCAGAACTGACTGCACAGCTGTGCGCCGCCTTCAAATATAAATTCGATCCCCACCATTATCACTATAAGTCCTACCTTAAAATTCGCGACAAATTCCAACAAGATGTATCGAAGCTTGATACCGGACAAGAGGAAAACGATACCCGTAGAAAAAACATTCTACGCCAAGGAATGAACTTCATTCATTACACATTAAAGACTAATTTCTACAGACTCAACTTTACGGCATTTAGCTTTCGACTCGACCCTAAATATCTCGATGAAATCCCATTCGTTCGTGAGGAAAAATTCCCCGAGCTTCCTTATGCAATCTTTTTTATAAAAGGAATGCACTTCTTTGGGTTTCACATTCGATTCAAAGACCTTTCTCGTGGCGGTTTACGTACAGTTTTCCCTAAACAACACGAGCAAGCTGTACATGAAAGAAACAATATTTTCACTGAATGCTACAATTTAGCCTATACACAACATTACAAAAATAAAGACATTCCGGAAGGGGGATCTAAAGGCGTTCTCTTCTTACAACCCTACGTCAGACTTGAATCTGAAACACAGATCCTAAAAAAAGAAATTGAAGAATCTGTAATAACAGACGCTGAATTACAAGAAAAATTAAACCTCTTTCGCGAAGAACAGACTGAAGAGTACCTATATCAAGCACAAAGATCATACATCGAAAGCTTAATTACGATCGTAAATTGTGATCCTGATGGGACTATACGCGCAAAGTATATCGTAGATTATTGGAAGCGCCCCGAATATATTTATTTAGGGCCCGATGAAAATATGCATGACCCCATGATTCATTGGATTGCCTGGTTTAGCAACAAATATAACTACAAACCCAAAAGTACATTTATTTCAGGGAAGCCAGATACAGGAATTAACCATAAGGAATATGGTGTGACATCCTTAGGTGTCCATGTATACATGGAAGCAGTATTAAAATACCTGGGGATAGACCCTAAAAAAGACGTATTTACAGTAAAAATGTCTGGCGGACCTGATGGGGACGTTGCCGGAAATCAAATCAAAAATTTATATAACGACTACCATGATACAGCAAAACTAGTTGCTCTGACGGATGTTTCTGGAACCATACATGATCCCAAAGGTTTAAACATCGATATTATGTACGAGCTTTTTCAACAGGCACGCCCTATCAAATATTACCCACCGGAAGAGCTCCATGAAGGTGGGTTCTTAGTAGATAAATTTGCAAAGCGCAGCAAAACAGCTTACGCTCAGCAAACACTTTGCTGGAGACGAAAAGACGGAGAACTTATTGAAGACTGGCTTTCTGGTAGTGAAATGAATCAACTTATCAGAAATAATGTTCACGAAACAATGGCAGATGTATTTATCCCTGCAGGAGGAAGACCACGGACACTAAATAAAAGTAACTACAAAGACTTCCTTAATGAGAAGGGAGAACCAACAGCAAAAGCTATTGTTGAAGGCGCTAACCTTTATTTTGATCCAAATGCACGTAAAGCACTCGAAGCGTTGAACTGCCTTATCATCAAAGACAGCTCCGCTAATAAAACGGGTGTTATTTGTTCCTCATTTGAAATCCTCAGTGGGCTCACGATGGGAGATGACAAGTTCATCGAGTACAAGGACTCTCTTGTCGAAGAAATATTAACACGCCTAAGACTTTGTGCGGGAAATGAAGCTGAACTTTTGCTAAACACACACAAAATTACAGATCAACCTCTCACAGCAATATCGGATCAAATATCTAGGCGGATCAATGAGTTTACATACCAAATCCTCGATTACCTAGATGATCTACCTCTTACAGATAATCCAACAGACCCTCTTATGAAATGCTACCTCAGTTACTGCCTTCCGACTTTAAGGGAGCAATTTCATAAGGAGCTGATACAGGAAATTCCCGAACACCATAAAAAGGCAGTCATCGCTTGTCATATTGCGGCAAAGCTCGTCTATAATAAGGGGCTCGATTGGCACCCTACAATTGTCGACATTCTTCCTATCGTTCTAAAAGAAGAGACTTAATACCAGTATAATGCAATCGATAATAATACTTTCATAATTAGGCACTCTTACAATAGTAAATATTTTAATATAGCAAGAAAAAAAATTTAGCACTCATCACAATCGAATGCTAATTTCTCTTGACCTTTCGTCAAAGATGGGGTATTATCATGATAGATAATTAAGGGGAAATAGATTGTGAAAGCATTAAATCCTGTTAAAAAAAACAAATCATCGAAAGAAGAGCGCGAACACCGCGTATTAATGGGACTTATCGAGTATTTCATTAATACAGGGAAACCCGTGGGATCAAATACCCTAAAAGAAAGAGGCTTTGAAGATCTCAGCTCTGCGACGATTCGAAACTACTTTGCTAGCCTTGAAAGACAAGGATATTTAGAACAGCAGCACACTTCCGGAGGACGAATTCCCACTGAAGAGGCATTTAAGCTCTACGCAGAAGAAGCTCTCAAAACCCCCGAAATCGCTGACTATCAAAAAAATAAACTCAATGCGTTGAACGTCGATGAAACCCACGAAATTGCCTCCTACCTACAAGAGGCCGTAGAGACTCTCTCCGCTCTTACAAACTGTGCTATCTTTGTTTCTGCTCCTCGATTTGACCACGACTATATTTGCCGCATCAAAATTATGGAAATCGACACAAAACGCTGCCTTTGTGCTATTATTACCGATTTTGGTGTGATTCAATCGGAAATTTTACATATCGACACTAAGCTTTCGGCATTTTCCATAAAACGAATTGAGGAATATTTCCATTGGAGGATCACGGGTCACGACGAGCCGCAAAATATGCGCACGGAAGAAGAGGAACTTGCCCAAAAAATCTATAATGAACTCATGGTCCGCTATGTGATTTCCTACTCCACTTTCAATGACGATGACATTTTCCGCACTGGTTTTTCTAAACTTCTTGCTTATCCCGAGTTTCACGACGCGTCGACCCTCGCCAATAGCTTAACAATACTCGAAACTAAGCGCACTATTCGCCTCTTTTTGAAGGAATGCAGCGGAACGAACAGCCTTAAATGTTGGATTGGCAGCGACTTTATCCCATTAACAAACGTAAACCCACATTCGATGGTACTTGCTATCCCCTACTACATTAATAACCAAGCCGTAGGTGCCGTGGGATTGATGGGGCCAATTAGATCCAACTACAAAAATTTGTCTGGAATAATAGGTCGATTTTCAGAAATTGTCAGTGATACTCTGACGCGAAATATATATAAACATAAAATCAGCTTCCGACAGCCGACAACGGAGACTCACTTTTTGAGGCAACAAGAGCAAATGCTGTTAGAGGATAAACGCAACTAAAAATATAACTCATGAGGAGATATAGCATGGCAGAAGCCAACGAAGGGGAGCAGCCCTTGGAAGAAGAAAGTATGAATACAGAAATCAGTACCGAAGAGGCTATTGACCAAGAACCTGTTACAATGTCTATTTCAGAGCTCGAAATGGAAAAAATGCGATACGAGTCTCAAGACTATAAAGATAAATACCTACGTGTTTTAGCTGAGTCAGAAAACTCAAGAAAAAGACTTGTAAAGGAAAAACAAGAACTTGTTCAGTATAGTTTGCAGAACCTTATTTGTGATTTTCTTGTTCCTATCGACCAAATGGAAAATGCTCTTAAACATACAGGGAAAATGTCTGAAGAAGTAAAACAGTGGAGTATTGGCTTCCAAATGATCCTAACACATTTTCGCGATGTATTGAGCAACAACAATGTGAAAGGATTTGATAGTTTAAACACCGCATTTGATCCACATTTTCACGAAGCAGTGGAAATGATCGAAACGACTGAGCATCAACCAGGGGTTGTTGTCGAAGAATGTTTACGAGGATACAAAATGGGTGATCGCGTTATCCGCCCAGCCCGTGTAAAGGTTGCAAAAGCTCCAGAGTCAGCTTCTGAAACGGATAACACTGAAGAACAGGAAAGTTAAATATTAATCGCATGTAATATACATGCAAAAAAATTACAAAAAATAATTAGATAAGGAGATTTTACCATGAATCAAAAGAAAAAAGGAAAAATTATAGGAATTGACCTAGGAACCACCAACTCATGCGTCAGCGTGATGGAAGGCGGACAACCTAAGGTTATCGCTTCAGCTGAAGGTACAAGAACAACACCATCCGTTGTCGCATTCAAAGGCAACGAGCGTTTAAGCGGTGTTCCTGCCAAACGTCAAGCTGTAACAAACCCTGAAAACACAATTACATCATCTAAACGTTTCATTGGACGTAAGCGTAGCGAAGTCGATTCTGAAGTAAAAACTGTTCCATACACAGTGGCCAGCAATAAAAATGGAGACGTCGTCTTCAAAGTAAACGATAAAGAGTATACACCTGAAGAAATTGGTGCATTTATTCTTACAAAAATGAAAGAAACCGCTGAAGAGTACCTTGGTGAACCTGTCACAGAAGCTGTAATCACTGTTCCAGCTTATTTCAATGACTCCCAACGTCAGTCTACAAAAGATGCCGGAAGAATTGCTGGACTTGATGTAAAACGTATCATCCCTGAGCCAACAGCCGCTGCATTAGCGTACGGTCTCGATAAAGAACATAGCGATAAAAAAATCGCAGTATTCGACCTAGGTGGCGGTACCTTTGATATCTCTATCCTCGAAATCGGCGACGGCGTCTTTGAAGTACTATCAACTAACGGTGACACACACCTTGGTGGTGATGACTTCGATAATGCAATTCTACACTGGATGCTCGACGAATTCCAAAAAGAACAAGGAATCGACCTAACAAAAGATAAAATGGCTCTACAACGTCTGCGTGATGCTGCTGAAAAAGCAAAAATTGAACTATCCGGTACGCAAACAACAGAAATCAACCAGCCATTCATTACCATGGATGAATCTGGGCCAAAACACTTAGCTCTCACGCTAAGCCGATCAAAATTAGAAAGCCTTACACACGATCTCATTGAGCGTACAAAACAGCCATGCATTAAAGCGCTTGCTGATGCCGGCCTATCTAAAGATGATATCGGCGACGTCATCCTCGTTGGGGGTATGTCTCGTATGCCTGCTGTACAAGGAATGGTACAGTCAATTTTCGGAAAAGAAGGGCACAAAGGTGTAAACCCTGATGAAGTTGTCGCTATTGGCGCAGCAATTCAAGGAGGAGTCCTTGCAGGTGACGTTAAAGACGTTCTTCTTCTCGATGTTACTCCGTTAACTTTAGGTATTGAAACCCTAGGTGGCGTATTAACACCACTAGTAGAGCGTAACACTACAATTCCTACGCAGAAAAAGCAAATCTTCTCAACTGCAGCTGACAACCAACCTGCTGTTACCATCCGCGTCCTTCAAGGGGAACGTCAGATGGCTGAAGACAACAAAGAAGTCGGCCGTTTCGACCTAACAGATATCCCCCCTGCCCCACGCGGTACCCCTCAAATCGAAGTTGCTTTCGACATCGATGCTGACGGGATCCTTCACGTGTCTGCTAAGGATACTGCTACAGGTAAAGAGCAAAAAATCCGTATTGAAGCGTCTTCCGGACTTAATGAGAGCGATATTGATCGTATGGTCAAAGATGCTGAAGCTCATAAAGAAGAAGACCAAAAACGAAAAGCTGCTGTAGAAGTTCGCAACGAAGCAGACTCACTAGTGTTCAGAGCGGAAAAATCTCTCAGCGAATACAAAGACAAGCTCCCAGAAGAAATTGCAAGTGAAATTCAAAGTAAAGTCGATGCCGTGAAAGAAACTTTAAAAGGCGAAGACAACGAAGCTATTAAAGCTGCAAAAACTGAGCTAGAAACTCACATGCAAAAAATCGGTGAAGCAATGGCACAAGCTGCTGGTCCACAAGGGCAGCCTGGTCCTAATGGCGCTGGAGCCCCTGGTGCAGAACAAGCGCAAGGAGCAAGCTCTAATAACGATGATATCGAAGAAGCAGAAGTTGAAATCATCGAAGACGAGAAAAAATAATTTCCCTATGTTCTCGCCCCCCGAGTTTCTAAACTCGGGGGATTTTTTTAAGACTTTTTATATTAATCGAGTATCATCGCTTTATATTGCAGAAGATATTCATTATTTTGATCTAAATGATTGGACTCAAAGGCTCTTAATCCAATATCTATTACATCGCTAATAAACCCTGTTGAATATAAAGTGTTTAATGTTTTGATAAAATCATTCGTTAAATCATTTCCCTCATAGGCTTCAGGCCCTTTTTTTAGATAGTCATCAAGAGTATGAATTAGAGCATCTGCATCTTTCCGGCGCGTATTGTATAGAGCGAGCACTGGCTCAGCAAGCTCGGGATCTAATTTAGACGTATCAGCAACACCTTTTGAAGCCCAATCAACAAAAACATTTTTCACTAATAATTCCACAAGTTTGAACCTACTATGACTATCGATAAAGTCATTTGCATCGTCAGGCGTTAATCCGATGGTAGGGCCATATTGCTCAAGAGAGCGAATAAATAAGTCTTCGTCTGCGGCAATCTTTGCGATCATAATATGCCTCGAAGAGCGTTCTATTTTTGATAAAGCATAGTCTTTGATCCCTTGATCGACCTCTGCAAGTTTAGCTTGACTGCCTGGTTCATCCTCCATATTTTTCCATAGGCTTTGATCGAGAAGAGCTTTTAGTAGTTTATAGTCGGCAAAATTTTCTTGGAGCGGAGTCTCCTGACTCAAAACTGCATGACGAATTAAGGCGAGAGTCGACTGCACGGTACATGTCCCGTGCTGTTGATCTAATTCGTAAAACTCTTCAGGGACATTTGAGTCTTCTTGAATCTCATCTTTTCCCGCTAGATTGTTGAAGGAATCATAAAGTAACCCCTCGTCACTTTTTCCTAGGCAATCTAAAAAACCTCTCCAGTTCTCCTTTTTTTCTATGACTAAGGGAGAAATATCTTTGTGAGTCACAAATGTTTTGTAGCGATAGCGATTTCCCACTTGAATTTTACTATGTTTTTCTAGTCCACTCCCCGTGTTATACAGCGTGGCAGTATAGTTGCCATTTTTTTGTTTAGTCACCATTAATTTTGTTGCATGTCCCTGTACACCAAAAGGAAAAACGACTGATCCATGATTAGCCCCCTGATTCAACCCTTTAACTTGAGCGACAATTTTTTCAGTAAACGGATCGTACTGTTTTAATTTGGACGCATATGTATATTCAAAAAACATCTCCGAAGAATCTGTGAGCAAGGCTGCTAAGTTGCCAACCAGCTTTTGTGAACTCTGCCCTAGTTGTTTAAAATTTTCTGACTTTGGTAGACGGTGCAGTCCCTTAGCAACAGCTGCGTCAGCAAAAGCCCCGACCCACCCCTCATTTTCTTCGACTGTTTTCTCATTAACAGTAGAGCTTACCTTAGAAACTAAGTGAGGAACTTTCGCTTTATCCAAAAAGAGATTCGTCAAAGTTACCTGAGCATTTTTAAAAACTTCCGTAAATGAATTTTTTAGGGAAACTTCCGTTAAAGAAGTTTTCCCTGATAATTCTAATAAGGTTGAAACTTTTAATGAAAAATGTAAATACTGATGGTCATCTAAAATTTTAGCAATATCCACACCATGCTCAGCTTTATCTAGCTTTATAAACATTTTTGCTATTTGAACGGCATCTTCAGGCTTTCCAAGTTTTGTTAAATGCTTCGCTAGATCTACGATTTTGTCTGCCTCCTTTGTATCGATATATTTATCGACAAACGCTTTTACCTCAGGGTCGTTAAGACCCTCATTTTTTTTCTTAATTTGAGCTAGCTCTTTACGAGTATCTGTCGCAATTGGCAATAAAACCCGTGAGGGCTCTACCCTGTTTTCCACAATCTTACGTTCTTTTAACGGCTTAGCATCAGACTTGGGAATACTCAACACTTGCACCTGAGTATCCACCTTATCCATCGTCGCCATTTGCTTGTCGTAGCTTTCGATTTCTTTTAACATCTCCTTAGTTAAATCTTGGATCTTCGAATCGAGGCTGTCGAAAGCTTTTTGATTTGCCTTAATATCTTCAGATAAAGCGCTTATTTCTTTCGCCAAAGAAGACTCTATCGATTTTAATTTTTTAAAAGTTGATCCGTGCTTATCCCTAATAGGTTTAAATGAACGGTCGACACCTTGAATGCGGCTTTTAACCGTTTGATAGTTACTTGTAAGTTTTTGTAGTTTTTGTTCAGCAGTGTGTATGGCATTAAAGAGTTTATCTTTTTCTTGAACTAACTCACTCTTTATACCAATTTTTTCTGTGAACCCTGCTGGAGTAGAAGGGCGATTGATGGGACCGTTATCCATAACTTATTCACCATATCAAAGTAGCAACCTCTAGATATTTACGGGAAACACCTACAGAGAAATTTAAATGTTAATTTTTATATTTTAGGTTTTCTTTTCTCCATAATTTGAGCTCGAGTTGGATAAATCATTCTGGTGACTTTTACTGCACGGTTGTAAAGCGTATCTCCAAGATAGTGCATAGTATTTCTCGGAATAGTGTATGCTGTGCTTCCATACCAACTAGCAAGCCGCTTAATTTGATTTTCATACTGTTCATCTGTCATTTCGCTCCATCGATCAAACTCTAATAATTGTTCTATCCTTTCATCATCACCTTTAATCGTTTCCAATTCAAAATTGGGGGCTCTATCCTTCGAAACACTAAAAATCTTCGTAGTATGCCTAGGAAGTGTTCCTAGCCCTACTCCCGAATAGCCATCTAAACCATGATAGGCTCCTTCATTCAAGTTAAGCGTCACGTTCATAACTTTACGGGTAAAATATTCAGACTCTTCAATGCCCGCTCCGGCTAATTTATCACCAAAAAAACCGACCATATCTGTAGTGTTTTTATCTGCAAACCTTACGTGTGTCACGTCTATTTTTAATTCTAAAGCGCCACTTTTAATTTTACTCAATAGCTCACTATATATTTTATTCATCTTCGCTATAGCTACATTTTCTAGCTTTGGAGCATTGTGTGTGACCACGCTTATATGTTTTATCTTTCTCCATGGGCTATCAGGGCGAGAATTATTAATATTTTCCATCAAGAGTAAAAGTACTCTTTGAGTATCACAACCTCCCAGGCTATGGCCTGCAAGGTTAAATCTAGTACTGTCTGGTGCATTTTTTAGATAGGCTTCCAACATCTCTGTAAGTTCAGACTCTCTATTTCGAAAAGTTCTAGCGCCGACGCCTTCAAATTCCAAGTCGCGACCCCACGTTGCCGCAGCCCCATCTTGTGAAGGTTTAGGGCAGGTTCCTCTACAATTTAGAAAAACATCTACAGGTTCTTTCTCACTATAAGTATTTTTCAGGTTCGCTGGGACAATAAGGTTTGACGAAAACCCATCCCCTTTAGGCTCTGTAATTGCTTCAACTTGATACAGACAATAATTGCTATCTTCATTCAAAAGAGGAATAAGAGTGCCTTCTTTTAACTCGTTATAAATAAGTTTTTTTGCAAAATGTTCAGAGATCGCTAGCTTTCGATCGGAGTAATTTAAGTCGCGATATTCATGCAGTTTTCCTAACACCTCTGCATCGTGGAGATAGTTATTAAATTTTGTCGCTGAGGGCTTCAACATCTGCCCTTTTAAAACTCCCTGAAAGGTAGGTACATAGGTGTCTTCATTAGAAATGACAGTATTAAAGCAGTTTTGTAAAAGCTGTATTTGCCGCGGCGTTAGCTCATCAAATGAATCTGCCTCTCGAATTTCATTTTTCATATCTTCTTTAAGAAGGTTAGAGCACATCATTTGCCCTTCTGTTCCTTCTCGTTTGATAGCATTAAAAATGTCACTTAAATCTTCATTGCTAGCAAGCACTGCAGCTCCAACAAAAACTTTTTTCATTTCACCGACGGTTAATTTTGTTAGTGTATTGTTCCCGTAAAAATCAGAGTAATAATCCTTGCTTATCATGTCTTCAATTCTACTTCCAAATGTGGAATGGACGGCTGCTTTAAAAATCGCTATTGTTTTTTTGGGATTAGCTCCTTCCAAACTTCCATCGTCTGCAACCAACTTACCAGCTTTATTGTATACGAGAGGCGTATCATCACTAAGGTCTCTTTTCAAAACTTCAATCAAGTCACCAATGACATTAAATGAAGGCATTCCTTCTGTCGCCTCCGCGCCCGAAAGGTTTAAACTCTCAATTCTGGCAGCCTGTGCATTTTTCGAATTTGATGATACAACAGATTCTGTAAGAAAAAATGATTCCTCTAACAAAGTATCTGTCAATTTTGAAGAGTTATCGTTAGACTGTACAGAATTTGAATTAAATGGAGATGTCAACGAATTTATTACTTCGGTAATATCGCCCGTATCTGCTTCAAGAGCGTCCTTGACACCTTCTGAAGTGATGCTCTTTGGTAAGTTGGACTCTCCTAAATCCACCCAGTCGTCCTCATTAAAATCTAACTCTTGAACTTCAACTTCTTGATAGTCTTCCTGAACAAAAGCCCCCAAAGCACCAGAAAAAATCTTGATACCATCCCCTAAGTCCATGTTGTAGTTAAACAATTGATCTTGGTTAACATCACCCTTTTTTGGGGCTACTTCACTCGCATCGTCATACACTTTTGCTTTTGGAAGACTTAATATATCAACTTTGTTTCTAACTTCTGAAAGTACTTTATTTATATTCTCAATACTATGGAAATTTGTAATGTCTCCTTTGTGTGCACTTGCGTAAGTTTTACACTCTTGATCAAACTTGCTTACCGATAAATTTTTCAACTGGATCTCGACCTTACCGATCTCGTTATTTAATTTATTGAAGTCTTCATTACTTAAATCGGTCGATTTGTCGAGGAGTTCCTTTAATTTTCCCAATTCGGTAGTAACTTTAGCGTTAATTTTATCGTATGTTTTCACAACATCTTTTTGATCAGGACGCCGGCTGAACATACCTAATAGGGTAAAATTGTCACTTTCTTTAGAAGGTTGCAACCAAGTATAAGTCCCATTAGATTGTGAAATACTTTCGAAGGGTTTCATGGCTTCATCAATAGAACTAACTGAATTATTAATATTCATTAAAGACCTCTCTTTATCTAACAAATAGAACAAACATTTTAATTTTATTTTACAACATTATAAATTTATATTCCATAAACCAAATTTTCCCCATAAAACAAAACACTTTTATTTTTGACATGAAAACAACTAAAAAAGAAAAACCAACTTTAATAATTAAACATTAACACCTTAAAAAACATTCTATTCTCATAAAAAAAAACCATAAAAACCCTTAACCAAAACTTTATATAAAAAAATAGGTGATCTATATGAAAAGTAATAACTAAATTGATATAATAGTATTACAAAGGAAGAGGTACATATGTCTATAGAGTTTCACAGTTCAAGAAACGTGGCATCCCCTAAATTCTCTCCATTTCAGGTAAAACAAATTAAGGACCAAGATTTAAAAGTCGAAGATTACGCACACAATGTTTTACAGGGGTTAAATGCTCACTACTCACAAGTGGTAGAACCTCTCGTCAAATACGTCAACATACATCTAAAAAAAGACTCCTATATATCCATAGAAACCTTAAGGGACTCTACCAGAATCCTCGAAGAAATTTATAAGAAAGAGCAAGAGTCGTGGGATACAATTATAAAGGCAAAAAACAACCTAAATAGCTCAAAGTATGGAAGTCAAATAAATACTCAAATTTCTCGCGTAGAGTCAGGATATCAGCAAACACAAGCGGAGTATTTTATTGAGAAACACCTGTTACAAATTTGTGAAAATTACCCTGATTTAAAACAGAAGTTTTTTGAGCTGAGTAAATTTGATAAACGTGAATTTTTAGCAACCCTCTCAAGTCATATCGATGAATCCCCGCAACATTCCTATGAAAAAATTCTTAAAATTTCTCAAGCACTTCTTCAGTTTAATGATAAAGTAGCATCAAAAATAGACAACCCGGATGAGTGGCCTGACCTAAGGAAATTTTATCTAATTTTGGTCATCGAAAAAAATGAAACGTTTGCAAATGAAATTATAAACAGGCTAGTGAATCTTCCTACAGTTGAAAATTCATGGAAACATCCAAAAGTAAAATTCCCCTTAACTGCCTATGAAAATTTGTCCGAAGAAATCTTAGATCCCTATTTGCAAAAGGAAAAAAGTCTCTATATTGATGAACTCCCCATTAAAATAAAACGCTGGGAGACTCTCTTCAAAGATATTCCTCCATCCCAATTAGCTAAAATACCATATAAACGCATAAATGAAATTCTTACCGTATTTATCCAAAAGCCTCAGCTGGTAAAGAGGCTCTGCGCTTTAGACTTAACATCTGAAACTTTGAGTACTATAAGTAAACGCGATCTACCATTTTTTAATGAAACGCTCTTATCTTTAGCAGAGAGCTTCAAGGATGACCCCATTACAGTGGAATCACTTTTTGATGAACAGATCTTATGGTCAAATGAAATTGACCGTCAAAAACACCTAGCCTTTTTCGATTGGTGCTTAAGTGAAATTAAGCATACAAACAATATTGATGAGATGTGTTCGCTAATATCTGATGCTTTAAAAATGAAAATTTTTAATGTTGATAGAGCAAAAATACTGTTTGATGTCCCTGTCGATAAACAGAAAGCTTATCGTAAGATCATTAGAGCTAAAAGTGAAGAGGACGTTACTAGAATAGTCGAACAACTAGAGCTCAAAAAAATTCACGAAGAAAACAAGTTTCCAGTCGAAATGATAGAAAATGCCGTTGAGTATTTAAATGAAATCCTTCCGGAGCTAAAAGGAGAGTTTACTGAGTGGCTACAAGAAATCCATAAAATTACTACCTTCGAAGATACTATTACAAAAGACCCGGTCGAAATATTTGAGTTACTGAAAGATGAAAAAAAAGAAATGGTTTTAACTTGCGTAGCCAAACTCATCGACTTTAATTCCTTTGTGAGTAAAGGGGAAATAACAAAAGAAGAAATAGTCAACCTTTTCAAACTCCACAAAAAAATCCCCTTAGGACTCAGTAAATTATTTCGTGCGATCAATATAAATTCTATAACCAGAAACGATTTAGATAGCCTTACTCAAACATTGAACAGGTGTAGTGATAAATTTATGTTAGTGATTTTTGATGACCTCAATATTGGATCAAAATTAACAAAAGTGATCAGACTTATCAAGGAAGGTAAAGAACATCAATGTGATCTACGACAGCTAGAACAATATATAATCAACAATTTCTCAGATAAAAATTTTGATAAAGTCCATCTACCAAACGATTTAAAAGGCTTTTTAGAAATAGAGAAAAACGCTGACTACCAATTTTCATACATAAACGATGACAACAAAAGCGTAGATATTAACCCATTCGTTGATAAATTACTTAATAACATTGAATTAAGGAAATTGTTTGAAGAATATGCAGAGTCCACTATTTCAGGTGAGGACATCATTTCATTGTTTAGTGAAGATGTTGGTTTGTTGAACTTTTTTCTTACCAAAATGGAGTTAAATCTAAAAGATTGTCTAACGATAATGAAATTCAATCATGTAAACAACATCGACGTTAAAAATATTTCAAAAGAACTCTGTAGAAGCCTAATTTCAGAAATCAATATAGGGGCTCTACCAAGTACGATAAAAAACATCTTATCTTTAAGAGATCAGGAATATACAGATGAAAATATTGTAACTTTAATTGACCATAGACGAATGGATACTTTTCAAAATTTCGATAACTTATTAAGCATGTTGATTGATCATCCCAATTCTAAACTTTCAGCTATCACAAAAATACTCTTAGGAAATAGTGGGATGGATGTTTTTGGGTATATTAACTCACTATTAGAAAAGGGCAATTCGAATGCTATCATCGAAAAAATAATTGATACAGGTACCCTTTCGACGAGTGATAAAAATATATTAAAAGCTTACGTAAGATGTGGAAGGGGTTTTGTTGAAACAATCGATGCAATCATAAACAATGCAGCGGAAACAGATGCAATAAAAAAAACCACAACTCTCTTTCCTCTACTTACTGAAGGTAAATACGATATTGCAGAAAAAATGTGGCTTAGTAATCACCCTCGCCTAAAAGCAATATTCAACATCAAAAATGTCGAAACATATGAGCTGTTGTTTTATCTATACAGTTTTGAATCAGATGAGAAAATTTTAAACTTGGCATTATCGCTAGCTGAAAATGGGGATACAAAAACACTATCAAAACTACTCTTTCATAGTTCTCATCATCGAAAGCAGTTACTAGAATTAATAAGTTTGAACAAAAATGCCGATACTATTTTTCATGAAATGATAACCCCTAATGATTACCTCGAAGAACAAGTACAAATCACTGGATCTATTCCAAGAGCCATAGCAAAGACACTAACCACAACTGCGGGTTTTGTTAATACAGCGTTGATTAGTGATTTGCTTAACTCTAAAATTTTTGATTCCCCCCAGATAAAACCCTATGAGTATAGCCATTATAAAAGAATGTTAGACTATTTTGAGTCGGATCACAACTTAGGATCACGCCTTTCTGATATACCTCTTCCTAAGCAAAAATCGGCTATAGAGCGACTCACACGAAAGTATTTAGATTTAAAACCTGAAGAAGAAATTTCAATTAATCACATTCATGAATTGGTTTTGAGCGGTATTTTCACGCCTACTCGACAAGGTGATGTAGGCTCTTGCTTCTCAACTTGTATAATGATTCAAATGGATTCGTACTTAGGAGGTGTTAAGCAAAAGATTGAAGACTACATCGAAATGATCAATAGTAATAAAATATCTCGCTCCAAAACTGTTTTAGGTAATACCGTATCCGTAGATTACCCCCTCTATGTTACTGATTTGTTAAATCAAAAGGAGTTTACGGGAGATCATTATTTAAATCGTGCCAGAGAATTTACTCTGACTAGTATGGGTAGGCCTCTGAGTTTTAGCTTATCCGAAAATAACATCAAAAACCATTCAAAAGTACTGCAAAACATTATTTCAATCAAAAGCACAAATACTTTCATGAAAGAGTACATATTTTTTTTCAACAAACAATTCGAAGAAGAATATAACAGAGTGTTTTCTTATATGTTCAGCGCCTGTAAAAAACCTCCTAAGGGCTCTAGTAAAACAGACCTTGGAGCAGATGTTCTTATTAATAAAAAACTAGGCACCCCAATCTTAAACGTTGAAGAATACCGAAGCTCTTTAAAAGAGATTATGAAAATTATTAAAAATAAATCCCTAAAGCAATTTCCTAAGGATGTGGAATCCATCGAAAAATGTTTCGATGTAGATACTGGAATTCTAGGTTGGCTAGACTCCGTCTCTTTTATGAAACATACAAACGCAATGAATATCGACAACTCATGGGTAAAATATGATTCAGGAGGAAACACTGATACTATTTTAAAGAAATATTCCGAAGAAAACTGGAGACCTAATCGAAATTATGCCCTTTCACTATCAAGCAAAAACAACTTTCTTTCTATTTTTTCGTATCTTCAAAGCTTACCTACTGTTACGAAAAAATTTGCTAAAATGAATACCGAACTTCGGCTTCCTCTTTTTTACTCAGGTACTGGGCACGCTTTTTCAATAACCCCCTCAGAGCCATTAAAATTACTCAAATTAAAAGGGTCTCCACTACAAAAGTATAAAAGTTTCCTTAAAGAGGGTTCAGAGTGGAAAAATAGACAACTTCCCACTCATTTTCATGAAAATTTATATGATCTAGTTAAAAATGATGACTCAGTCCAAAATAAAACCCTTCCTCTAGTAGCTATTCTACCTAAGCTAATAAATACTCATTCTTTGCGAGAATTTTCTTCAGAACTTGAAAAAAACCTAATCGATTTAAAAATTGATAATGAACAAAAAGATACAATTTACGAGCAACTAACAGATTTCATTTACCAAATTCCTTCTTTAAGTAAAACTGCGCCTAAAGCTATTATTTTTGGTGACAGCAACTGGGAAAATAACTACCAATTAGGGTATGTCATTAATCCTCTTACCGGACTTCCACAAGAAGCTCATATCGACGAAATGTCTGAGCGTATTCGTATAGCTGATAAGTACTATTGTGATAAAAGCGGTCATTCTAGGTGGTCTTATTATCACAATGTAATGACATTTAATGACTTTCACCCCGGTTTACGTCCAAATCTCCGTTAACATCGCCGAGATTACAAAGAAATTTTTCAGGTATAAATATCAAAAGAGTGCCAAATTCTAGATCAGCATCTCCCTCCTATATGTAACTTTATACTTAATGAAGTTGAAAATTACGATCGATAACAGATTAATTCATAAGGAATTAAAAAGTGAATACGGAACAAATATTTTTTATAACAATCCACTGCTTGATATTAGCTTTCAGTATGAATTGTATTGCTTCTTCATATGTGCTATCTCAAGAATTAGCAATACAGCGAGGCATTAAATGGAAGTCAAAGAGAAAACAAGCCAAAAGAAGCTCTACCTTACTGATGATCTACCCTTTAAATCAGCACCTACAACCATCGGTAAGTACTTACTAAACAAGCTCAATCACCTAGGCGTTGAACACATATTTGGTATCCCGGGTGACTATATTCTCAAATTTGACAAACTTATTGAAGAACATGAAAATATTCAGTTTATCGGCACTACACGAGAAAATACTGCGGGATACATGGCCGATGCTTATGCGCGCGCCCGTGGACTTGGTGTCGCCTGCATTACTTACGGAGTAGGCATTAACATTGCGAATGCTACAGCTCAAGCACTTGTGGAAAGTGTCCCTCTTATCATCATTTCTGGTGCCGCGGGATCTGAAGAGTTCATCCGCTGTAATGAATTACATCACCTTATTAATCAAACGACTACAAACTATAGCGATACAACACAGCTGGAAATTTTCAAACAAATCACTGTAGGACAAGCGGTTATTGACAACCAACAAACGGCTGCTAAGGATATCGATACCGTCATTGAAATCTGTTTACGTAAAAAAAAGCCCATTTACATAGAAATTCCGCGTAACATGGTCGATGTGCCTATTGAAGAACATATATATCATCCCCCACCAAAACAAATAAGTGACACAAATGTCTTAGAAGAGTCCGTCCAAGAATCATTAAAAATTCTTCAACAAAGCAAGCAGCCTGTAATTTGGTTGGGGTATGAAGTTCATCGATTTGGTCTATCTGAATTATTTCTAAAATTTGCTGAAAAGTATCATATTCCCATCACCTCAACCTTATTAGGCAAAACGGTGATTAATGAAGATCACCCCCTCTTCATAGGCGTTTATCAAGGGGACCTTAGCTGTGACGAGGTCCGCGAGTATGTCGAATCATCCGACTGTCTTCTAGCAATTGGGACAATGCTAAATGATGTAAATACTGGAATTTTTTCGGCAAAAATAGACCAAAAGAATCGCATCTTTGCTCAATCTGATTCTATGCAGATAGGATACCATCACTTTAAGGAAATTAATTTGGGCGAATACCTTCAAAAACTCTACGAAGATCAAAACAGTATAACGTATAACTTAAGCTTTATTCCCGCTTCAAAAAGAAACAAAAACTCTTTTGCTGCCAAAAAAAACACAAAAATCACTTCCAAAGCTGTATTTGACTGCATCGAAACAAACCTGCGATTTGGTGACATTATTGTCACAGATATTGGTGATTGTCTTTTTGGATCTTCAGAATATGTTCTCGATAAAGGATGTTTTGTTGCCTGTTCTTTTTTTGCTACGCTCGGATTTGGTACTCCTGGAGCTATAGCAACACAGCTTGCAAGTCCAAACCAACGTGTCATTGGCATTGTCGGTGATGGTGCTTTTCAAATAACTTGTACAGAGCTATCGACTGCTGTGAGATATGGCATCTACCCGATAATAATCGTTCTTAATAACCATGGGTACGGAACTGAACGCCCTCTTATTGAAGGTGAGTATAACGATGTCCTTGACTGGGATTACACTGCACTCACAAAAGTTTTTAAAGGTGGAGTTGGGATAGAGTGCACTACAGAGGAAGAATTTGAAAAGGCATTGCTTAAGGCACTTCAAGACCCAAACCAATTATATATCTTGGAAGTTGAGCTTGATAAAACAGATTTCTCCCCTTCCTTAAATCGTTTTGTCGCTCTTGTTAATAAAGCAAAAAGTCAATCGAACTAGCTTGAAGATTCTACACATCCATCAATAAGCTCGACAGAAAGTAAGGGCATAGATGTGTTTTGGGTATCCACCACAAATAGCTTCTGAAGATCGATTCAACGTAGATCCCGTAGTATATACGTCATCAACAAGGAGTACCGTTTTATCAATAATTTCAATATTTTCCTTCAATTGAAAAGCTGCTTGCGATAAACGCTCTCGTTGATAACGCTTCAGTCCAGCTTGACTATACCCATCATTTCGACGTTTCAAAATGTTCACAACATCCCTATTAAGATAGTTTCCCAGCTCACTAGCGATTAGGGCACTTTGATTATACCCTCTCTGTACTTTGTGTGATAATGAGAGTGGAATGGGAACTATTATATCAGGTAATGGCCACTCTAACTTAACAAATTGAGCAAACATATAAGCTGCTACCCCTTTACCCAAAAAAGGCATATCAGAATATTTCATCTTTTTAATGATCGAGCTGGCAGGCCCAATGTAATCAAATACAGACGCACAACCCGATAATACTTTTGCCTTAGAAGTACAGTTAGTACAGCATCCTGTCCTTTCACAACATTGTTCAGAAAAACAATACTTACAACGATGTGTGGGTTCTAAAGGATGCAGCATTGTGGCACAAACATCGCAAAGCAGTGATTGCGCATTTGTAAGACCTTCATTACAGTGGATACATTGTGGAGGATATATTAAGTCTAAAACAGAGGTCTTTATTGACTTTACTGTCTCAAGCAACATTTTTCGTAAAGTCCAGCTGACTGATTAAATACTTCTTTGAAATAATTATCCATATCGATCACTAAATCTTTATGATACTCTGGAAAACGATCATAAACTCTTTGAGCAATCTTTGTTGCAACAATTGTTAAGTCTTTTTGAGAATATTCCGATTTATGAATATTTTCATCGCGATAGAGTTTACCAACATCTAAATGAACAGGTTTTCCATTAGCAAACCCTGTATTATGAAGAACGCCATGATCATGGTCATAGATACCTTTAGAGTACTCAGAAAGATATAAATCAAAAAGCTTATGAATATACATTTTAGCGAGTGCAACATCCCCATCACCTAATGCATCGAAGATAACCTTTCTAGAAGTTAAGACTTTCTCTTGAACAACGAAATTCACATCATCTAAATTAATAGACCTCGTGAAACCAATCTTATCTTTAACAGTTACTTGTTTTTTTAGGTTATTGCTTTTATTAAGATGTACATAAATAAGACCTGATTCTGGCTTGTGAACATCGTAAGCAAGGCGATAGCCATTGAAGACACTCAATAACTTTCTCTTTTTTTTATACTGCTGTATCTCGCGAAATTCTTTTAATGGACTTATACTCGGAAGATTATCAACAAACCATGATGGTTTTAGATGTTTGAACTTAAAAAATTTGATGACATACTTATCATCTTCACTTGCAAAAGCATAAGACTGAGCTCCTTTACCAATATAAGTAAACTTTTGATTGAAAATGTGCTCTAAGAGTGAGTTTTCTTCTGTACTAAGATCAGCAATTTCCCAAGACTCTTGATGAGGCATATCGTGCATAATATTTCCGATACGAAAGTCGTCAGTAGTCCTGTAGTAAATGCGAAAAGAGATAAAAGTAAATAAAGCTATCGCAATAAAATAGCGCATAGAAATCTTAATTTTCATATACCATCCCACCCAATAAATATGATGGCATGTTATTACAAAATATTTTAACCATCAAGCGTTAATGTAAAATTTGAGAAGTAAAATGAAAGTGAAAATTCGAACTTCTCAAGTATGCTTTATAAAAAGAACATCACTTCGTATTTTGCCCTTTTTCTTGCCTTATGGAATACACTGGATTTTCGATAGATCCCTTAACGGTAACCGTAATTAATTCGGCAAATTTAAAAAGTAGATTATACTGTTTCATACGCACCTGGATGTACATTTTACCGTCAAAATCTATATATGAGGGGTTAGATGTACTTGGAAGGTAAAATTTTGACCCTCGCGACTCACTAAAAATATCTTTGAATTTCGTAAAAACTATTTTTCCATCATTAATGTCGTAGTAGACTACACCTGTCACGGGAGTTAAGACTGCAGGATTCAGTCCAATACGAGTAATTATTTCGTGAGGCAATGCAAGAATCGTGTGCTGTAAATTTGTACGTGGTGGATTAGAGAATTTAAGAGCTCCAGAACCAGTCCACGTTGACGTATCCCCTGCTTGCCCCACCACATTTTTGACATCTATATTATTAAAAATTAAAGAGCTAATTTTTCCTCCTTGAGAAACACCTACTTCTTTAAGTCTACTTGGTCTTAAATTTTTAACGTGAATATCAGGAACAGTCATCCACCAATAGTCTTGTGGTGTTTTTTTCAATACAATTTCAGGAATTTCTGCTTCTCCGGAGGCATCTTCGAGAGTGAAATCTGTGAATGATAAAGCGTCAGTCGTATAGCTAACCTTAGAACGAAGAAAATCAAATAGATATCCTTTCAATTTAATTTTTTGTCCTTGCATCGCCCCCAAAAATTCAGTATTGTAATGGACATTTTTGCTTAGTGCAAGTTTGCCGTTAAGATTTAGCTCTCCCCCTATTTTATTTTCTATACACTTGCCTTTAAAGTCTTTTTCACAAAAATTTAAAGACTCTGGAATTGAGAGGCTCATTTTTCCTGTTAAGTATGCATAATTCGAATCTTTAGGCTTTTCGAGATCTCGAACGAAGTTTACATTCACTCCCCCTAAATGACCTTTTGCTTCTAGAATGTAAAAACCAGAATACGGGTCATTCTCCCAATTAAAGTAAATCGACTCATAATTTTTAGAAAGTGTGTCAGGTTTTCTATCACTAAGAACGATAGTTCCTCTATCGACATTGGGGTCTCTGGAGTGAAATGTAACCCAAAAATTTTTCTGATGATAACGATATCCAGTTGTAATGATCATATTTTGTGGTTCATGAGTCATGAGAAAGTCATTTAAAATATGATCATTACCAGCATAATTATAGGTATCGGGAGGTAATCGGAGTGTTAACAAGTGACTATCTGGATATAAATTTAAGTTAATGATTGGATTAACAGTCCCGTGATTTTTAATTGAGGCTATAATGTTTTGAGTATTTTGAGAAATGTCTTCAAGAAAAGCGTAACGCATTTTTGCAGCAAACCATTGAAGGCTTGTATGCGGAATGTTCATTTGCACACCTTCGATAGACGTTTGATCTTTGGATAGATCGTAGTGTACTTTCTCAATATGGAAGTCAACAGTATCATGACGCCCGTGAGGCGCTAGCATTACCGTCGTTATATTTCTAACGGTTAATCCTTTGTCTTTTTGTATTTGGCAGGAAAAACTAGGCGCAGTACCAAAGGCAATATCACGTATAACCACATTGCTACCTGTCATTGTAAAAAACCCATCATAATTCCAGCTTGCTGTTCTTGGATCCTTACCGAATAATAATTTACCATTACCTCTGAGATAGCCTTTAGGATTATTTTTACTAAAAAACTCTTGAAGCTGCGACCATTCATTAAGGTGATCTAAGTTTACTTCTAAAAGGTTAACTTTTGCTTCCAAATCTTCTGCACCATCAAAATATTCGCCTTCAAGCCCCATCAATATTGAGTTGCCGCTTCGTAAACCTAAAAAGTTTACTCTCCAGCTTTTCTCTTTACGAAGTATTTCTGCTGCTACTGATAAATCGTCAAAACTTAGCTGATCAATAGACCACACTCGATCCTTTAAAGTTCCATTAAAGAGTACTGTTTCATAGTTATATGGACCTATTTTTATATCGTTTCCCATAGCGTCATAGGAAAAAAGATCCTTTGTTTCACTGTAGTTTAGATTTATCCTAAAATCACCATTAGCAACATCAATTTTGTTTAGCTCTTGAATCAACACTTCTGGTAAAAAGAAAATACCTGTACGGCTTACTCTTTTTAAGTCGTTAAAAAGGGTTGATAACCTTAGTTTTAAATCCAACTGAAACTCTTCAACAATTTGCCAGTCTTTAAGTCTGAGAACAAACGTTGAAGGAAAAACATCTCCAAAATGAGTCAATTTTTTATCGACTTCAAACTCTACCCAGTCAGACTCTGTTTCGATATCTTTTTTTCCTTTTGTTGTTCCGACAATACGCATAATATCGCGATTTTTATGTCCAATCCAAAGATCAAATTCAGAAACATTATTCTGGAAGTCCGAAAATACTAATTTTTCACCTGAAAAAATATATTCCTCAATTTTTCCTGGTTTCCCCACTAAAATAGTCCCTTGAATATCATCTAAATCCAAAATATTTTGGATCTGGTCATAGGAAATATTCATTTCTAATTCTGTTAATGACATATCTAATGGAGAAAACTTAAGGTTACCATCGGTCAAAACACCTTCAAACTTTGTTTGTACTTGCGTGCCCGAAGGTCTAACTTGAAAAGCTAAAAATCCCCCTTCATTGCGAAAACGAATGTCTCCCTCCATAGGGAAGTTAATGAATAAGGGAGGTTTATCGAAATGTGAAAATAGTGACTGTACTTGAGATACTTTTCCATTCATCGTATCCACAATAATTTCGACATCAAAAGTATTTTTCTCGGGGCTACTGATATCAATATTTATATCACCACCAAAAAATATACCCTGACAAAATGTTTCAATATCAGTGGCATGAATTTGCTTAGCTTCAAGCTTCATTCTTGTGCTCACCTCATTGAATACCAATCCACTATTTTTATCCATATATGTGCCATGAACGATAGGAATACTCCCAAAGTGATTGGTATTATTAAATTCAACGACATGAAAAGCATGTGACTGGAGGTCAGCTCTATCACTTTCATGATGAAAAATTTGCGGAACTTCTATACGGAAATCTTCACTTTCCACGACAACATCTCGAGCTCCGTAGGAAAGAGCGAGACCTGTTTGATCAAAAGTTCCTCTAAAATCGCCATAGCCTTCAAGGTTTAACTGAGCTTCTAAATCTTCTGTATCAGATTGAAAAGCAAAAGGTGCCACATATCTACCTAGTGGTAAATTTTCAGCATAAAACCATCCATTTTTTACAACGTAACCTGAAACTCCTTTTTCTCGATCCATCCAGTGGTCATTTAAAACAACCATTGGGGAAGCTAATCCCGGCATAATTTTTTTAAACGATGTAACACTCACTGTTTCCCAGCTACCTAATTCTGTAATATTCTGTATGGAAATACCAAGCTTGGCGTTTACTTTGTTTATGTCGAAACCAAAAGCAATATCATTCACGACAGAATTAGTTGCACTTTCTACTTCCAGTATTCCCTCAACATGAAGCCCATTTTCTGTATTGCGAACTCCAGCACTAAAGGTAAGACTATCATCCATGAATTTTTCTTGAATTCCTCGTCGAATACGCTCATTTACATGATGAGTCAATTCACGAGGATTTCCCTTGAAACGTAATTTAAAGATATCATTGCTTGTTAGCCAGTCCATTTCAATCGTACCTTTTAGACCGGCAAAATTTGCTTGAGCTTCCGATTTTTGAATCACTCCATTTTTGAAATTCACTTGAGTTTCTATATCTGAAAATGTCCAAAGTTCTTTATTTAATCCTACAAAACGTGTGAGTCCTCTCACAACATTAAGCTCTGCATTAAGGCTATCAAATACGTTAGGATTGTTGAAATTGACTGTAGCTTCACCATTTATTTTTTCTGCATAACCGTAAATATCCCAAGGATAGTAATCGAAGACGATGTCTTCAACTTCAAGAGATTTAACACTAAGGTTATTGATTCTAAATCCCTTAAAAAATGCTGTTGCTTCTGCTTGTAAAATTCCCTTCGTAAAATGTAAGTTATTCATCAAATTTGAATTGCTGGACATAGCCACCTGAAGAAACTGAAACTCACGGTGACTAATGTTTTTCAAGTGTATCTCTGCAGAATTCCACAAGCTATCCAATTGCTTGAAAACAATATCTGCAACTCCTTCCTTTTGATCTGGGTGCTGCGTTTTCAAATTGAGACTTAAAAATGTTTTATTATCATCAAAGAGTCGAGCATTTCCCTCTAAACTTGTCGCGAAATCATTATACTCATCGAGGCAGTCTCCTTTTAAAGAGAGATGAACATTACCATGTCTTTCAAACAATAGAGAACCTAAAAAGTTCTGTATTTCCCAAGTTGTTCTTCCCCCTTTAACAATAGAAAAGGAGGAATTTCCACCAAGCTCAATTCTTCCTAAAGTTTTTCTTCCCTCTGATTTTCGACGAGTCAAGTCGATATCAAAGCTCTCAACTTTCGCAATGAAATCCATTTGGGGGTTGAGAAGAATAATTTCTTTTAGGGAGGCTACACCTCTTGCTTTCATATGACGGCCATGGGGTCGTACTACTGATATTTGCCCATCAGCAATCCCACTTGCAATAATCCAATGTTGTATCATCGGATGCATTTGACTAAACATTTGTGCTATGACACCAATGTTAGCATTCATAAATTTTGCATTTAAGGAAAAATCTACATTTTCATCTCGAAAGAAATCGACATTTATAGAATTTTGAGTTAGGTCTTTATCATCCAAGCTAATAGCCAGTCTAGCATAGCGATGGTGCCGCACATCTACAGCTGTAGAAAAAAAAAGTTTGTGTTTCTTTGGAGTTACTGATTCATAGTCATGAAGAGAAAGCTGGCCGTCACAAACTTCAAAGTTTGGTCTGAATGTGACAAAGGGTGTCTTTCGCATAAGCCTTTCAAAAAGAGCTGACAAATCGTAACTCTTATTTAAATTTAGTTTTGGGGTTTCAATAACGACATCTAAGTCAACCGTAAGGGATAAAAAATGAATTTTGTAATCAACTATAATTTTTTCAGCAGAGAGCTTAAGCCCTCCTTCATCAATTCCTTCAGTCGATTTTAGTTTTGGACTGTTCAAAATAAATTGACTTGAATTTAAGGCGTAGGAGTCACTTTTAAGCTCTGTACCAAAGCATTCGATACAGTAATTATTCAGATAAAATTCAATAAAATTGCCTAATAAACTATTCCAGGAAAGAGCAGTGACAGAAATTAAAACAATGGAAACAGCAAACAACCATTTTTTAAACATAAGAATAAACAACATTTGAGGGTTCACCAAAACGATTTCCATTCTGAAGAGTCTGAATGATCATATCAAGAGAAAAATAAAAACAGTTTCATCTTTTGTCGCTCGCATGTTAATTAATTTTTTTAATATGTGACATAAAACATCTAAGAACTTTGAAAAGGACAGTAGACTTATGATTCATCAAAATCTTTTTTCACGGCTATGCGATTCAACTTACCACCTGCTATATGACAGATCCCCTCACCCTTACTGGTATTGGGTAAAAAACTCTTCCGAGATTGAAATTATTTCAGTTTTTGAAAACTACCCAAGTGTTATTAAAAACCTCAATAAAGAGTTAAAAGCCGTTCCCTTAAATTTTGATTATGCTGACTTTACCACAGAAAAAACTACACGTGTCATTGAAAAAGCGCTTTATTGTATTTCTTCTCTCGATTGTCGCCAAAGTACAATGAACCGTGTTACGACTCATCTTTGTCGTAATAGTCGGGTAATTACCCCAAAAGCAACGAGTTCAGAACCTCTCCAACGACATATTGATCTGCAGTATTTGATAAATATATCTTTTGACCGCAACGATGAAGAATATACAATCACTCTCCTTGAACAGTTTTTATATCTAGATTTATTTTCGATCTTATTAAAAGCTTGTCAAGAGGAGAAAGCAAAAGTTGTACAGTACATATTAAAGAAAAACAGAAAACTGGCAAATAAAGATGCGAATCGAGGAGGCTGGCCTCCACTTTACTACGCATGTGTTAACGGGAACTTACAAATAGCCAATATTCTTTGCAAACATGGAGCAAATATTAACGCCCTAGACGGATATGGAAAAACCCTCCTTCATTATCTTAGAAGATTTTCAAACGAAACAATTAGTTATCTTCTTTCAAAGCGAGCTAACCCTTTTGCTTTAGATTCAAAAAATCATGCTCCAATAGAGTATGTTGATAATAAAAAACTACGATGCTTTATCGATGCTGGTATTGATTTCAATACGATTTTTAATAAAGAAACCATCCTTCATAAGATGGCCAGAAGAGGACAAATAGAGCAGATCGATACTTTACTAACTGCTAAAGTCAATCCCAACATTAAAAATGCAAATGGACAAACAGCTCTTCATGTAGCTATAGAAACAAGGAATCAGGAAATAGCGATTATGCTTATTAACAGAGGGGCAAAGGTCTATATTCCTGACGACTACGGAATAACTCCTGTACGACTTGCTTTTAAAAATGGCCTTAGGTTTGTTTTACTGAAAGTCTTCCAGAGTTATGACACTTTTTTCCGACGTTTACAGCGTACTCAATTTCATAGTATACTAGAAAAGATAGCTGAAAAATATCATAAGTATGTTAACCCTAATACCCCCCTAGAACTTGCTTTCCTTTTAAATGAGCCATCTATATGTAGAGGCTTTTTTGAAAACTGCTTACCTTCAGAAATGAGCATTTACATTGATAAACTAAAAATCGCCTACGGTGAAGAAGGTGAGAATTTTATTAAAGAAAGTCTACTTATCGTAAATACAAGTCACTTTTTCGACAAAGAGTTGACAACAAAACTTCCATTAACTCCTGATGTCCATTACAACAAATTAATGGATGTCTTAAAAGAGATTCACTCTCCTAACAACCAGATAAAATTTTGGGTAGCACCAAAAATTCAAAAACGTGAAATTTCTAAAATTATCAAAATATTAGATCTGAAAACTCCTAATATCGGCACACCAAAAAAAGGAACTAAAGAACTCCATGTATTCTACGACAACCTTCGTTTGATGTTTCGGCACATCACAAAATCACTATTAGAAATGGACGATCTTCAGAATAAAGCCAATATTATTCAGAACCTTACATTACAATCACAAGCATGTGGTGGGCGATGGATTGGTGAGGCGCATCTTCTCTACCGTTCATTGAAACTAGAGATGCCTCCTGAGTCTTTCCAAGGTAAAATATTCTACGAACTCCAAAACATACGAACTGACCTTATTCGCAATATGATCTCAGAAGGAGATTCTCATTCCTACGACCAATCCATGCATTGCTTTGGAGAAATACTCAATCTATCCTGTAGTCAAATACTGACTGATTTCCAGGATCCAATAGCATCATTTTCCGAAAACCTGGATGAAGATCTTGATAATTTTTATGCGAGATATAATCCAGCAACTCTGATCACTAAAGTACGAAATGTACTCTTTGAAATGAGTCGAAAACTAGAAACTGCAGACCTTGTAGTCCAGTGGTTTATGGACAACACTCCCAGTAGTTGGAAACAAGAAAAGCGCAACCGACTAACGAAGATGTTAACACGCATGGAGAAAAACAATATTAACGCAGAAGAAATTCATCGAACAATTTTTCTAAAACATCGCATTCACAAAGACTCTTCAGTTTCTTATCGAGTAGCGATTAGAAATCATTTTGCGTATAATTTTTTAAATGAAAAAATTTATGAGCAAGATCAGGATGGAAATCCCACAGGGAAATTCAGTCGATACGCTGCAAGGTATATGCTTGAAACTATGGGAGTTCTCGAGCCGGCTATAGAGCGACCTTTCTTAAATACAAGTTGGGTTCAAAATAAAAAAGTAAAATCATCTTGATTGCTAATAGCTGATTAAAACCCGGTTTGCCTCCCATGACTCTCTTTCTTTTTGGGAGTTGCTCTTACCTATGCCACTTAAATACACAATCTTGAGGCGAAAAAGATTTTAACTGGGCCTATCGGCCCGCTTTTCAATCTTTTTACCTGAATCTCGTGCATTTAAATTTATATGAATAATAATAAAGGCTTAGATCCCAATCTCCTCCTCAAAGCGCAATTACCATCAAAAAGAAAAAATTAAATGAGCTCTTGTAAGAAATTTATTTGACTTTTGCTTTTATTTTGCTAGCCTTATGGAAACAACGCATGTGTTCAGGTATATAAATATGCTACGTAAACTCTTAGACTACCAACTCTCTCTTACAGAAGAAGGTAAACCGCTTCACAAAATCAGACCTCTGATTACTGCCGGCGATACCTTCATGTATGAACCCGCTATCAATACCACTAGAGGACCCCATATACGCGATGCTATCGACATCAAACGTTGGATGATTATCGTAGTATTCGCCCTTATTCCTTGTATCATGTTTGCTATCTGGAATACGGGCCTTCAAAGTATGGTATATTCAAGTGGCGACTACCAACTCATGAACGAGTACCTAGGGGCTACATCATCTCTAGAAAAGTACTTTGAATTTGCCAGTAAAGATAACCGTTGGTTATCAATTCTTGCTGAGGGAGCGTTGATTGTCTTACCCGTAGTTTTTGTCTCTTATGCAGTTGGAGGACTTTGGGAAGGAATCTTTGCTTGTGTTCGAGGTCATGAGATTTCCGAAGGATTCTTAGTTACAGGTATTTTATATGCCCTTGTGCTTCCACCAACCATCCCTCTATGGATGGTGGCTGTGGGAGTAAGTATCGGGGTCGTCCTTTCTAAAGAAGTATTCGGTGGTTCCGGAATGAATATTGTTAACCCCGCTCTAGCTTGCCGCTGTTTTTTATTTTTTGGATTCCCCGGAAGAATGTCAGGAAGCGTCTGGGTCGGATCAAATGTAACAACTGTTCGAGAAAGTCTCGTGAAAATGAATGCGGATGCTGGAAAAAGCGGACTAGACGGTTACACACAAGCTACAAAACTTTCCCAGTTTAACATAGCTCCAGATATCAAACGTATACACGTTGACACAATAGCAACTAACAACCTCGGTAATGAGGTCAGTACCATTAGTACTATTGAAAAACATTTCGACAAATGGAATGAAATCGGCAATCACGGTGCCACACTAGGAGAGCTTTCGCAAGATCAAATGAGGAGTTTTGTCACAAGTCCTTTAACGGATGGTGGACTCGGGCTTTCCTCAGGCTCATACGCCGATGCTTATCACTTTTCCTCACTGAACTATGGTATTGGTGAAAACAATGATTGGGGCTTTTTCCTTGGTAACAAACTAGGCTGCATTGGAGAAACTTCAGGCCTCATGATCCTCTTTGGTGCTCTATTTCTTATTTGGACGGGAGTTGGCTCTTGGAGAACAATGCTTGCCATGGGACTCGGTGCCTTCATTATGGCTTCACTTTTCCAGTATGGCTCTACTTATCTTGCTGCTGACGGTGGTGCATGGACTCCTGCTCAGTTTGGATTCCCTGCATACAAACACCTTCTGCTAGGAGGACTTGCCTTTGGCCTGGTCTTCATGGCCACAGATCCGGTATCTTCAGCAGATATGCATGCGGCAAAATGGCTTTACGGTGCGTTTTGTGGAATTGTCGCCATTGTGATTCGAGTGATTAATCCAGCTTACCCAGAGGGCGTCATGCTTGCTATCCTTATGGGGAACGTATTTGCACCTCTTATGGATTACTATGTAGCTAAAATTTATAGAAAGAGGAGAACACGCCGTGTCCCAGCAACAGCGTAGCGAAAATGCTCGTACTTTGACATTTATGGTTGTCCTCAGTGTGGTTTGTGCTTTAGTGTTATCTATTGTTGCAAGTGTATTATCAAAGCCACAAGCAAAAGCTAAAGAATTAGACCGTAGCCAGCAAATGATGATCGCCTCTAAGATCCTGAGTTATGACGGATACTTCCTCATGAAAAGTGAGGATGACAAACTCATTCCCGCCAAATATACTAGCGGTGGAGTACTCGTTCCTGGTTCAGATACAGACTTTGCCACAAGCTCGGAAATTCTCGAAGTTTTTGACAAACGTTTAGTAGCGCTCCTTGTCAACGACAAAGGTGAGCTAACCACCTTTAAAGAAGCTGGCGTAGACGAAAACGCCTACATCGCTGATTTCCAAAAAACCGGTTATTATAAGCTTCCATTAATGCTGATCTACAAAATCCTCCCCAACGCGAAGGAAGGAGAGAGTGTTGATCCCATGGATACTGAAGCGCAAGGTTGGGTAATTCCTGTGAATGGATTTGGATTGTGGGATGCCATCTATGGATATCTTGCTATTAAACCGGATGGGGAAACAGTCATTGGAATTACATGGTATGAGCAAAAAGAAACTCCTGGACTAGGTGCTAATATAGCAACCCCCGAGTGGCAAAAAGAGTTTCCTGGCAAACTGATTTTTTTGCAAAATCCTGATGGTGAGACAGACTTTAAAACAGCTCCTCTAGGAATCACTGTCGTTAAAGGTAAAGTTTCTGAAGTTCTCGGCGATACCCCAAAAGCAAAAAGTGCTGTTGATGGAATGGCGGGAGCAACTTTAACAGGTAACGGCGTAACCGATGCTTATAAAGACTCTTTAGCTCCTTATCGCCCGTTCCTTATAAAGATTCACGAACAGGGCAGCAACAGTAACGGTAGTAACTAAAAGGCAACGTCATGGCAGTAAAGAAAGGCAAACCTCTAACGTATCTATCTGATCAAGTCTGGCACAGCAACCAAATCCTTGTAGCCATCCTTGGGATATGTTCAGCACTTGGTGTAACTAACCGTTTATCCGTAGCATTAACTATGGGGCTATCAGTAACTTTTGTGACGGCATGTTCTTCATTTTTTGTGTCTCTTCTTAGAAAAGTTACTCCCGATAGTGTACGTATGATCACTGAGCTTGCTATCATCTCAGTATTCGTGATCATCATCGACCAGTTTTTACAAGCATACTTTTTTGGAATCTCTAAAGTGCTCAGTGTCTTTGTCGGGTTAATTATCACCAATTGTCTTGTCATGGGGCGTGCCGAAGGGATGGCACTGTCAGTAGATCCAGTATCGGCATTTTTTGACGGGATGGGGGCAGGCCTAGGGTATGCTTGGGTACTATTTATCATCGGAGCTATCCGCGAATTTTTTGGATTTGGTCAACTTTTCAATATTCAAATCATTCCCCTATCATGGTACGCGACCCCTCAAAACCCTAATGCCTATGAAAATTTCTTGATGATGGTAAGCCCACCTGCAGCATTTTTCATCATTGGATGTATGATTTGGGTATTTAATATAGTAAACAAAGAAAAAGGATAACAGCATATGTTAATGGGTAACTACGAGCCAATAAATCTACTTGGGTTGTTGATCCAGTCGATTTTTATCGAAAACTTCCTCTTAGCGAACTTCCTTGGAATGTGTACTTACCTTGCATGCTCGACTAAACTAAAAACTGCGAACGGTTTAGGTGTAGCTGTAGTATTTGTACTTACTTGTGCTGGGGTATTGAACTGGCTCGTACAGGCATATATTACCAAACCAGGCGCACTAGCTTGGCTTAGCGTCATAGGAATCGATGCCGCCCATATCGACCTAAACTTTTTACAGTTTTTGCTATTTATCGCGGTCATTGCGGCCTTCGTACAAATGACAGAAATCGTCATCGAAAAAATATCTCCAGCTCTTTACCACACGCTCGGGGTATACCTCCCACTCATCGCAGTTAACTGTGCCATCTTAGGAGCTTGTCTCTTTGCTGTAACCCGCGATTACCCATTTGTACCCAACCTTATCTATGTGATGGGCTCTGGTATAGGTTGGTGGTTGGCAATTGCACTTATTGCAGCGATCCGTGAGAAACTCGTCACTTCAGATGTTGTACCTGGTCTTAAACAAATTGGCATTGTTTTTATTATGTCAGGTCTCATGTCAATGGCATTCCAAGGGTTTACAGGAATAAAGCTTTCTAACCCATCAGGAGCTTCAGAAGAAGGCGCTCATATTGAGCTTCCCAAAATTTCAAATGAAGCAAGCGGTAAGTGATCTGAATCTGAGTACCTAAAGTTACAAAAAAGCATCTTTTCCGAGCATCCAGCACCTGTCTCTTATTTGTAACTTTATTTACTGCAATTGGTGTGAATTATTTGTTAGAGTACGTTTTGCCTAGCGTGATTGACAGATTTTAAGATCGTACTTTTCAACGATAAGAACGATATATCCTTATATCGTTGAAAACTATTCAAGTTTGCCATTACGCTCAAATACATTTTTATTAGAATTTAAATATCTTTTGTAGACAAGCTATCATAGCCAGATAAGAGCTTTAGCTGCGTAAGGAGAGTAAGTTACTCATCAAGAAGAGCTACAGTACTTTTAGGTTTTGGTTTTTCTAATTCCGGAAGCGGGCAATGGAAACCGTCAAACGTTATCTTATCTTGTATTAGATGCGCATTAATATCGTTCAGATGATATATTTCACGCATGATAACCTCAATCTGTTCTCTTAAAGAAAGCAACTCAAAGTCTTCCGGATCGAGACAATTACGCAATATCTCTAGTGCTTCAGAGTGGCGAAGGCGAACATTGTCAGGTATAGACACGAGTTTTTCACCAGCAAGTTTTTTTGTAATCTCAATTAACTCTTCGCTCCAATCTTCAAAAGAACTAGCGAGCTCAGTACGTTCATCGATAACCTTATCAATCATAAACTGGTTATCTGTGGTGATAGCGAGATGTTCATCTTGAAGACTTGTAAGAAAGTTTCTCATGATAGTAACTTCATGAAACATAACTTCCTCTAACCTCTTTTTATTAGAGCTAATATAAGGTACCATATTCATACGACCACTCCTAGGCCTTAATACAGGCTTAATAAGCCCTCATGCTCACCTTACCATGGGGGGGGAATAAATCGAGAAAAATCGCCAATTATTTGTCATTTCACCAAATATTTTTAACCCAACTCACTCTATCTAAGACAGAAGGACTGAAATCAACATTTTCCTCAATAGCATCAATAGTGATACTATCGCCTTCATCATTAAAGAGTTTCAGTGAATTATCGACTTGCATTGTAAACGTAAGCACTTGATTGTCATGAATTTCACCTCCGTCACGATTCATAAGCTTTTGATCAATTGGGATTAACTGAAAATTTTTCCCTTCTGAAAGAGGAATATCTTCACTCAAAGAAAGTAGGTGAATACTGCGATTTACTAGTGAGTTGAATAAAATTGTTACACGAATATCCTTTTCATTTTGAATATCATTTAAAAGAAAAAGCAGGTCACTTAACTGCTTTTTACAGAAACTATTACCTTTTGAAAAAAAATTGCGAATATCGACATATGACCACATTTTATTTAAAAAAGTCTCTTCCAATATCTCTTTCTTATCTTGTTCAACTTCATTTAATTCTGCTGAATTGATGGTAACAACCAAGTGTTTAACCCCTGTATTGCAGGCTTGAATTAAATCTGTAGTAAGTGCGCGATAAGTACTTTGATTAAAAAATTGTTCTTTTGTTCTGGTAACTTCTACATCTATTGACAGAAAAATGCCTTCAGCAAACCGTAAGATTTGATACGGTTTTGTCACCTCTTTTAATTGAGTACTAATAGAAGAGTGAAAAAAAAATAAGTTCATGAATAGCGTGTTAATACGTTTTAATCCTCTGATAACTTCGACTGAGGAAATATCTCTCTGTTGAATTTCGTCACTAAGAATGTTTCCAACAGAGAAGGCGCGATAATACCGAGAACTATTATTTTTTCCATTGAATAATTTAATATAGCTTTCGAAAAAGTATTTGGAGATTTCTTCTTCCATCTTTGGATTAAAGCGAAAATTTCGCAGTTTATCGATATCGTTAATTTCCAACCATTTTTTTAGTGACGGAAGTTGAGAAATTTCGTGAAAAGTGGATTGATCAATTTGATACAGATTCAAAGTAGGATTTTCTACGATGAAATCGTCTTCCACAAGCTCACTGTAAATGTCGTGATCTATATAAGGAAAAAATTTCACATTCCAAGAGAGTTCGTTATTTGGAACATGAATCTTAAAGCTTTTTTCAGCTATGTAAAACTCATAAAATGCATCGCTATATTCTAATTTTAAAGTAAGAGAATATTTCCAAAAAACACGATCCACAATTTCTATTATACTTTTAGCTTTTTCAGTTCGATCTTGAATGTGTAAAAGAGGAGGTTGAACACATGAGTGTGTAATCACAACAACACTGCCTATCCACATGGAATTTTCAATTTTATCAAAACGAATAAATGGCCCAGCAGTGACAACCTCTTGAAATTTTGTTATAATTTTACGAGACTTCATTTTAATGGACTCGTTTTTTACGCTGTTACTTTTAGAAAACAATTTATTAGGAAAAGCAGAAATCGCTGAAAGCATAAACAGTTCCTCACCTGCAAAGGGGTAAATAGGGATATTTTTATATGCTAGATAAAGTACATGTATATGAAACTGAAAATTAATGCAAAGTCTTGATGTGAAATTTTAGTAAAACTGCACTAGTATTTTGCTATTCTTTTATCTCTTTCGCTTCGTTCCCATTCGCATCTTTGAAACCAATTTTTGCATTAATTTTTTCCATCAATAGATAAATCACTGGAGTTAAAAATAAGGTCAGCAGCTGAGAAAACATCAACCCACCAATAATCACCATACCCAAAGGACGTCTTGAAGCACCACCAGCTCCAATACCAACTGCAATAGGGACTGCACCGAAAATGGCAGCTACTGTCGTCATCATAATCGGACGAAACCTTGCTAGACATGCATCAAAAATTGCATCTTTGGGAGACTCACCTTTATCTCGTATATTATGAAGAGCAAAGTCAACAATCATAATCCCATTTTTTTGAACGATACCTAACAACATGATGAGACCAAGATATGAATAGAGAGACAACGGCATATTGAAAATCCATAACGTAAGTAGACCTCCAAACATAGCTGGAGGCAGTGTAGACATCACGGTGATAGGGTGAATAAAGCTCTCATAAAGAATACCCAATATGATATAAACAACAAATATAGCAAATATCAATAGAATCGCAGAGCTTTTTATTGACTCTTCAAAAGTTAAAGTAGCTCCGATATTTTTACCTGAAACACCTCTTGGCAATAGTTCGTCTGTATATTCTTTTAACCTGCTCATTCCTTCACTCAAAGATATGCCTGGAGCAAGGTTAAATGATAGCGTTACAGATGGAAACTGTGATATGTGATTTATCATTTGTGCACCCAAATCATTTTTCCATTTAACAAGTGCACTTAAAGGAATTAAGTCATTTGAAGTGTTAGAGCGAACGTATAGTTCATTTAGGGTTTTTTGATTATCCTGATACTCATCTAAAAGCTCGAGAATGATATCATACTGATTGATATCAGTAAGAAGCCTATTCACATAATTACCAGAAAATCCATAGTCGAAAACTTTTTCTATATCTTTTGCCGTAACCCCCAAAGAAGAAGCTTTATCTCTTAATATTTCCATCTCAACTTGTGGAGTAGACTGCTCCATGTCAGAGGAAACACTTTGAAACATGGGATCTATCTGCAGTTTGTTAATCAACTTTTCCGCTGAAGAATACATCGCTTTTGTATCCAAGCCCTGGATAGCAAACTGATAATCCCCTCTTGATACTGTACCCACTGACAAATTAATCATGGGAACACCCTTAATAAAAGACTGTATTCCTGGCACGCTATTAACTTTAGGATATAGCTCTTGAATAAGCTGATCAACAGGTGGTCGATCCTCTATAGGATAAAGATTAACAAATAAAACCCCTTGACGATACTCGGGATACGCTCCTACAGACACAACATTTTTGACACCTTGGTGATTCACTAGAATGTCTTTAATTTTTGTTTGTAACCGTTTCATTTCCTCTGAAGAGGTTCCTTCTTCAGATTGAGTGTATATTGTAAAAAAGCCAACATCTTCGTTCGGGATGAAATCTATTGGCAAGTGAGTCATAAAAAAATATGTTCCTAAGATACTCAATACAGCAGCAGCAATTGGAACTGTTTTGTGTTTCAACATCCATTTCAGTTTTGGCTTATACCACTTTAACAGTAATTGATTTAACTTTTCGGCGATGGGAACCTTTTCACCTTCTTCATGTTCATCTCTTGGGGGAATAAATCGACTACAAAGCATCGGAGTCAGAGTCAAACTAACCACCCCTGATACGAGAACTACAAAAATTAAAGTCATAGCAAATTCTCGAAATACGAGTCCGAGAATTCCAGCCATAAAAACTAGAGGAATAAACACAGCAATCAACGACATACTCATAGAGAGGATCGTAAAGCTGATCATTTCTGAACCTTTCATTGCTGCTTTCCAAGGGCTAACTCCCCCTTCAACAAGACGTACAATATTTTCAAGAACAACAATAGCATCGTCTACAATAAATCCGATGGCGAGTGTCAGTGCTAATAAAGACAGCTCATCAATGGAGTATCCTGCATAGCGCATCAACACAAAAGTTCCAACAATCGACAAAGGTAAAACTATTGAAGGAATTATGGTGTCTGCAAGTTTCCCTAAGTAGAGAAAAATGACCATTACCACCAAAACGAAAGCAAGAATCAAGGTAAATTCTACATCCCAAACTTCTTCCTTAATGAAGATCGACTTATCGTAAAGGATCTCCATATCGACAGCACCAGGAATATCATCGCGTAAACTCTCAACAAGTTTAATTGTATTTTCAGCGACAGCTACTGTGTTGCTTCCGGACTGCTTTTGTATCGCTAAAATGACAGTATTTTCTTCAAGATCTTTTGTTGACAAGGTTGCTGACATTCGATCGTTTGAGAGACCATCGACAGCATTACCTACGTCGCGTATACGAACAGGCGCTCCATCTCGGTAGGCTACTACTAGATCATTATAGGCTGCTGCATTAGGAATTTGCCCATTAATATAAATCAGAGGAGCTTCTGTTTTCCCATCAAACTGCCCTAAGGGAAGCACTGGACTACCGTCAACTAATGCACTTGCAACATCCGTAAGAGAAAGATTTGTTGCTTTTAAAATATTTGGGTCCATTTGAACTCTAACAGCATAGGGAGCACCATATACTAATACTTGAGAAACTCCTTCTATCATGGAAATACGCTGCCCAACCCATGTATTCGCAAAATCATATAAATCTTTTCTGAGCATTGTTTCCGATGAGAAAGTAATAAATAAAATGGGAACATCAGCAGGATTTACAACCATATAAGTCGGTTGATTTGGCAAATTTGAAGGTAACTTAGACTGAGCTCTAGAAATAGCAGCTTGCACATCAGTGGAAGCGTCACTAATACTACGATTTACGCTAAATTGCAAAACGATACTGGTGCTTCCAATGCTATTTTGCGAGGTAATATTCGTCAATCCTTCGATTTGCATAAATTGCTGTTCTAGTGGGAGAGCTACGTTATTAGCCATGAGCTCAGCGCTTGCTCCTGGATACGATACGGAAACGGTAATTGTGGGATAGTCGACATCAGGCATATCGCTAACAGGCAGGCTTTTATATGACATAAATCCTAAAACCACGACAGTTAACATTACGAGTGTTGTCATTACCGGCAGTCGTATAAATGGTGCTGATAGGTTCATGGCTATCCTTTTGAGATATTATTTACTTTTTTTTCGTCATGATTCGAAACAACTGTTACTTTCATTCCAGGTCTCAAATTAATTTGCCCACTTGTCACGACTGTATCACCTGGCTTCAATCCTTCTGATACTACCATGTAATCGCCAAGTTTCTCCAATATTGTGATATTAACTGACTCAACTGTATCGTCACTTTTCAAAGTAAAAACAAACTGTCCTTTTTCTCCAGTCTGGACAGCAGCTTCGGGAACCAAAATGGCATTTTTCATCTCCTTAACGATCAGCTGCACTTTGCCAAATTCTCCGGGCCATAATGAGTCATCTTTATTTTCAATTTTTCCTTTCATCAAAATTGTGCCTGTATCCAAGTCAAAGTTGTTGTCGATGAAATAGATGACTCCCGACTTTTTTCGCTCTTTGCCGTCTGTATCAAGCATAAGAAATTCAAATTGAGTTTGCCCTTCGCCTTTCTCATGCTGCAATTTCAAAAAATCTTTCTGAGAAATACTGAAATTGACGAGCATTGGATCTAACTGTCTTACAGTAGTCATTGCCTCTGAAGAATTTGCAGTAATTAAATTACCCGGATCAAATACGTTGTAGCTCATTTTACCAACAATTGGCGAGCGAATGTAACAGTAATCTAAATTAATTGCTGCTTCATTGACTTTAGCCTTATCGACATCCACTTTTGCTTTTGCCAGCTCTACATCAGTGATAAGTTCATCGAATTGAAGCTGTGAAATATACTCTTTTTCTGCTAGCGATTTATATCTTTCGGCTTTATCTTCAGAGAGTGCGAGACTTGCTTCATCGAGGCGTAATTGAGCTTTTGCTTGTTCAAGTTCAGCAATAAATGGTGCTGGATCGATTGTATAAATGAGTTGCCCAACAGAGACATTTTGACCTTGCTCTACATGCGCTTTTTCGAGAGTGCCCGTCACTTGAGAGCGTATATCGACAGTAAAATTCGCAGAAGTGTTACCTACAGCATAAATATATAGAGGGGAATCTTTCTGAGTTACTTTCCCTACCTCAACGGGGAGAAGATGCTCCTTCTTTTTTTGCTGTTCAGAGGAGCAAGAAACAAGTAAAGCTGTGGCAAAATAGCAGAAAAATAAATTAAACGATTTATATCTCATGGATTGACATTCCTTAATTTTTCATACGGCAGAGCATTAGCTCCAGTCGCACCAATAGTTCCTGTTGAATAGGCAATATTAGCAAGCGATGTTAACCATTTTGTCCTTGACTGAACAAATTGAGATCTAGCTTGTGCTAAATCTTTTAACGCATTTAATACATCCAAAATAGATCCCGTACCATTTTTGTAGTTTTCGAGTGCTACATCATAATTTTCGGTACTCGATTCTAAAAAGTCTTTACTGTAATAGTAGTTTTCTACAGCTGTCTGATTGTCATAATACGCCTCCAATACCTGAAGCAACACATCATACTCATGAATTCGTAAATTAGCGCATGCGGCTCGAAGCTCTGATCGGGCTTGCCGAATTTTATTGGTGTAGTAAAATCCTGTAAATATGGGAACATTCAATGCAAATGCACCATTATAAATATAACCATCTAGTTTGTTCTTATTAATATAATGATCGTCTTCAAGATCCACATTTGCTGTTATCGTGGGCATACCTGCCGACTGAGCTGAACGTAGCTCTGCCTCTTTTTGCATCATCTGGGCATGAACAGCTCCAAGATCGGGACGGTGCTCTTTTGCTGCGGCGATCAAATCTTCAACCCCTTCTGAAATGCTCTCAATATTCAAGTCTTCGGGAAGTAAATCAACTTCGACTTCAACATCTGCTGGTAGGCCAAGAGCCCTTGCTAACTTTCCACGACTCACCATCAAGTTACCTTTCGCGTTAGAGACCTCAAGCTTACTCCCTGCGTAGTTGGATCGAGCTTGTAGCATATCAGCTACATTTTTCACTCCAACCTCTAGCATTTGCTCAGCAGAGTCAAAAGCTGTCTCGGCATCCTCAAGTGACCTTAAGCTCGCAAGGTAGGAAGCTACAGCATTCAACTGATTGTAATAGGCTGTGATCACATCAAAAATTACAGTCTGTAACTCGCGGTTATGCGTCCAGTTCGAAGCGTAGAGTGCTTGCCGGGCAACATCGATATTAGCACATCGCTCTCCAAAATCTATTAAGAGGTAAGATCCAATAAAATCGGTAATCAAGGTATTAAAGTATTGCGATCCTCCACTACCGTCGCCGGAAAATGATATTCCCCCGATACTTGACTTGGAACTTGTAGAAGCGGATCCTAAGCCACTATCCTGCTTAGTGTAAGACAGCGACTGATCTAATTCAAAAGAGGGATATAAGTCGCTCTTCTGAGCTCTAAAGTTGAAGGCTGCTGCACGTGCATCTGCCCATGATTGTTTGGTGCTAGGATTATTCCGTAGAGCGATATCGATCAGCTGATAAACGTTGAGAGGTTCCGATAAATCTGGTAAATCATCCGGCATAGGCGCTTTTGATGAGAGGCTACTAGAAAAATAACATTTTGCTTTCCCTTTTGGCTCCCACTCAGAACAGCGTGACCTAGAGGTTTCACCAGTAAAGCTTGGATCGCGGCAACAGCCAGTCAGCATAAACAGCACTGCTATATAAAAGAATTTAAAGAGGAAAAATGTACGATATCTGTTTTCTATTATTACCATAACCAAATCAGAAGTCTTTTTTAAAAAGTCTCTAAATTGCCAGTGTGTACTAAGTAGTTTTTTTTTGAAATCAGATTTTTTAATTTATAATCAGGACTTTATAAACAAGGGAGTTGCGTCAACAAAAAGAAGATGATGTAAAGCTCTTTGGTCACAAATTATCTTCAAGCAAGAGCGTACGACCGTCTGAAATGAAAGTATTCCAAGCGAGCTTCCATGAGTTGTTTTGTTAAACTATGCATTTTTAGAAAAGCACTTCCAGAAGCTAAGCAAACCAGTGACACAACAAAACATGACCACGAAAGAGGAGGGCATGATAAGAAAGCAACCCCTAATACAGAAAAAATTATCGAAAGTGCAAGATCCAGAAAAGCAGTGTACTTTAACACTTTAACGGTTTTTTTATACGCATTACATTGAGCTACAGTGTTTAGATTACTTCCTTGAATTTCTGTTAAAATCGCAGGGATTAATGAAGTCATAATTACATCCTTACCTTAGATAGTTTCGTCAAATTTCGGTTTAACCACGAAAAGTTCTTTTTAAAAATACTGGATATTTACTGCAAACTGTTACAGTTTATTTCGATGAAAAACTACAACAAGAAAGCATACTCAAAAACTGTTTTAACAGAAAGCAGCTCTTCTTGTCACCACTTAAAACCCGGTTTGCGTCCAAATTTTTTATCTATTATTTCACAGCAGCAAGGCTTTCCTACACATCAGGTCATAAATAAAGGCATCTAAGGCAAGTTTGGGGACTCATTGGAGTTCAAGCCAAGCATGATAAGAGCTCCGAAGTACATACTCTTTTCGAGCTCGATTAATCCCCAAGGACCATTGTTAGGACCAATATCTTGCTCGCCGTCCGTTTCAAATCCATTTTCTGGGCTGTAATTAGTGGCATTTTTTGCTTCTGAAATATCAATATTAATATGTTCAGCATACAATCCATCGGGAAGTTTGCCTTCATTTACGTATGAAATATACCCATTGTGGTCGTTCTGAGACCAGAATAACAGTTGCTTTGCTGCCATAGACCAGTCAATAGCACCTGAACTTGTAAACTCCAAGCACTTATCTAATTCCCGCCCTGTAAAACCATGAATGACCATAGCCTGAGCATGCATTAGCTGTTCTCCAACATCTTTAACAAGACTATCGTTTGTCCAATCGAGAGCATCCCTCTCTTTAAGTCTATTAACGCGCATTAATGCATCAACTAAACACAATTTTGAAAGCTCTGAAACAACTATAACACCTGATGCGTGTGAAGGAAGCATGCTGTGAAAAGAATCTGGGAGTCTTTGTTTCGCGACCGTCTTATCCAAATTATTTTCATCTCCCACATCGCGACACCCTAATATGCCTGCATTAGGATAACGAACGCCTTTAAAAGCTTGACTAATCATCCCTGTTCCCGTTTCTATTACATAACCAGTCGGTTTATATAAGTTGATAGGAATAAAGTGACTATTGCTTCCATGATACATATTGGCGGTCACAGGAAAGCTTCCACAAGCCATTTGTCTTGCAGAGTCGACAAGAAAACACTTTCTACCATGACTCCACTCTTCATCGTGAATATTTCCCTGAAAAAGAAGAGAAAAATACCCTTTTTTACAGGTGTACTTGTAAATAAGCTGAGGTTTTCCTTCTTCATAGGGTAAATCCGTACCTTTAACGCATTGAGGAACGTGCTTAACCCAAAAAACTCCTTCAGGTTTAGGTAAATCACTCAAAAACCTCTTATCGGATAAAAAACATTGAGTCATGAAGTATTCTTTAATAAAGTCGTGAGTTGACTCATCAGGGCGTTTAAATTTATAGGCAGTGATTTGTTTTTTTCTTTGATAAATAACAGCTGTACGCCCAAAAAATTCGTGGGGATTATAATTTATGAGAGATAGTTCAGAAAGAGTCTCTACAGGTTTAGGTATCAAAAAACTTTGTCTTGCTTTTTGAATTTTTTCGGTAGTTTCACTGTTTGAAGAGCTTTCATTTATTTTCATACACCAAGCAGATCTTTTCCAGTATGAAATACCATTCATCATCGACTTAAATACTCGAGCATAGTTATGCTTCACAAACCCCATTCCTCGAAAATCCATTGCATTTTCAGAGAATGCTTTCCTAACGAATTGTTTAGCAACTTCCTGATGATTAAAAATCTCCTCAAGAAGTTCTCGACGAATATCTTCACTTAAAGCATCAATAAAATTCAAAGACATTTTTGGATTCAAAATCAAGGAAATAATACAAGAGACTTCCCAATTTTTATGATAACCAAAAGAGCTATCAGATAAATACTTTATATATCCAACAAGTTTATGGAATACATTTTTTCGTTTCGTTAAATAAGAAACTTTGTTAATGCCTGCGCTGATGATTTTTTTATAATTTTCAGAAAGATCTTTATTAAGGTTTAATTCTATTAATATAACCTCTTCTTTTTCGTAGCAACCACATGCAAATACTCCATAGCGTTCGATATATTGTTTACATAGCGTATCTTGAGGGATACTGAGATACAATTTATGATGCTGCTTTTCGAGGAAATCAGAAGTTAAAATTATGTTGAGTAAAGATAGAAGTTGATTTGTAACATCTAAAATAGAATCTGATCTAACTTTTGTTTGATCATTCCTCATAGACTCGATAAAAGGCAGGTAAGGCATGAGAGTTAAAAATAGTTCAGGAGAAAGCTCCCTTACAATCTCCTCTTTTAAATAGGAAGTTGCTATTTTCACTTCTGTATTTTTTGTTAAACCTCTTAAAGAGTAGTTTACGTCCCCTCTAGTTCTTTCAGCTATTTTTTCAGCATATTTTTTAGCTATATTTTTATTGGAGTATAACGCAATAAAAACTTCTTCGTATTCTTTTGAATGTAAATTTTTTAAAATACAGCGAGCAAACTCATTATCTTTACAGTTCAGAACGACAGCTACCATGAAACAAATAAAACGATCTTCAATATACTTAAACTCAGTAAATGGCTCGATGTCTGGGAGGTGATATCCATTGGCGATCATTAAACGAACAATTTGTAGTCGACTATCTGTTGACTCAAATGGACATGCTCGCCTATGCCATTTCATCTTTGTAAGTCCAGAAAACTGAGATAAATATAACTGCTTATGCAGCCTAGTATCATCAAAAAATAGCTTATCAAAAAGTTCCATGATATCAATATTGGCGAAACATCGTGACCATATACAACCTGTCACATGCACATCCGTGAGACTGAAATAATCGACATACTCTGTAATAGATTGACGCAAGTCTTCTAGTGGATACCCTAAGTCGTAGCGAATCATCAAGTTAAGAATTCTTAAACTATATCTTGAACGCATGAACGTTCTTAAAAGTTGAGGCAAATCCTGTAACGACTTTGCACTTTCCTGAAAACAGTGTTTTATATTTTCTTTGTCTCTTTTTGAAGCTTTCTCGAAAAGATTGGAAAGGCTACCTAGCAGTTCTATAGTCACTTCTGGATGATTAGCTAAACGTCGTCTTGTCAGAAGAAAGGCTATATTTGCATCGTCGCACTCTTCCTTAAAGCTTACCCAATCGGGGGGCATCTGTAGTTGGAGTTTTTCAAATGTGGCTACACTTTTTTTTTCGTCTAGTAAAAAGGCCAAATTGGTAAATTTTCCACATTCAAAGTTTGCTGATGAATCAAATATTCCCTTTTTGGATAATTCTTCTAATATTTGTAGATGGCCGAATAATCCATATCCAACATACCCAAGACTACTAATAAACCACTTAGGATATTTTATAAACAGCACTTTTTCTTTAGAGAGCACTGTATATAGACGTTTTATAAAGTCACTCATTTTCAGAGAATCTTTATGAGTTATAGAAAGTTCTAATTTGTAGATTAGTTGAAAAAAATCATCTCGTTGACAAAAACCTGGAGATTCTACAATTTTTTGAATGCGATCAAATTGGTTATGCTCGATTAACTTTCCAAAAAAATTATTTCCAAAAACATCTGCATCACCCCAGCTTGTATCATACTTAAATAGAAGGTCAAATACCTCTTGGGAATGTGCATAAAATATGGGGGTTCTTCCCTTTGCATCTTTTACATTTGCTAATTTTTCAGCATATTTTTGAATCTGAATTAAGTCATTTTTAAACACAGCTTCATGAAGTACCGTAAAACCTTTTTCATCTTGAAGTACCTCCGCCATCTCTTGAAGATGCTTAATATCTCCCTCTGAGTGTTGCTCCATTTCATGGCTAAATGCATAGTGGCGTAAAGTTTCAATCGAGGTAAACTCGGGAAGAGGTTTAAAAGGTGTTAAGGTTGTCAATTTCTTACTCCTTTGCGGGTTAATGCGCTGCTTAAAATCGACGACTATACTTTTGTTGTCCATTATTTAGCCAACAGTTTCAAGCAAAGTTGCCATACCAAAGAAGGCAATCCCATAAAATTAATGAGTTTATTTAGTAATAAATATTTTTTCACAAACTCTAACCGACAAAATAGAAATAATGGAAGAACACTCAGTCATCAACCATTCCCCCTCTCGGATAGGAGACAATTCCTCGACTTGAGCAAAACTTGTAATCATTGCTGCAATCCTTTACAATAGACACAAAATCAAAGGAAAATATGATAATGAAAACACAAGACATTAGAAAAAAATTTTTACAGTATTTTAAAGATAACGGCCACTCTGAAATTGCCTCTTCCCCGGTAATCCCGCACGACGACCCGACCCTTCTATTTATCAATGCCGGAATGAATCAGTTCAAGGATGTATTCCTTGGTGAGTCCAAGCGCGACTACACCCGCGCAGCCACCTCCCAAAAATGTATCCGCGTTGGCGGTAAACATAACGACCTCGAAAATGTAGGGCACACCTCAAGACACCTCACCTTTTTTGAAATGCTTGGAAACTTTTCTTTTGGAGACTATTTCAAAAAAGAAGCCATCAAATTTGCTTGGGAAGTGTCGACCCAGGTTTTTGGCTTTGATCCCGATAAAATCTGGCCAACCGTTTACAAAGATGACGACGAAGCTTTCGAGCTATGGCAAAGCTATGTCCCTGCAGAAAAGATCACGCGTTTTGGTGAAAAAGATAACTTTTGGTCCATGGGCGATACAGGACCCTGTGGCCCTTGTACAGAATTATTTTATGATCGAGGTCCTAAATATAGTAAAGCCACCTGCCCTGCTGAAGACCCCGAAGGGCACCGTTTTCTTGAGTTTTGGAATCTTGTCTTTATGCAATACAATAGAACGGATTCAGGTGAGCTAAAGCCATTACCAAAACCCTCTGTCGATACCGGAGCCGGTATTGAACGCGTGATGAGCCTTATCATGGATGTCGACAGCGTCTTTGAAACGGACGTTCTTTTAGGGATCATTAAAGAAATCGAAAAAATTTCAGGTGTAAAATACGACCTAAATGATGAAGAACACTACCCTGCATTTCGTGTCATCGCCGACCACCTCCGAGCGCTCAGCTTTGCTATCGCCGATGGCGTGCAGCCTAGTAACGTCGACCGAGGATACGTCTTACGTAAAGTATTGCGCCGCGCTGTTCGTTACGGCCGCTCACTTGGAATTGACAAACCATTTCTCGCAAGTTTACTCCCTAAATTGATTGAATTGATGGGTGAAGACTACCAAGAAATCGTCAAAGCAAAAAGTCGCATTGAAGAGATTCTCACCACTGAAGAAGAGGCTTTCCTACGCACTCTCCGCCGTGGAGGCAATATCCTTAATCAGATTATTGCCCATGCTAAAGAACATGGCAAGATGATTACTGGTGACGAAGCTTTTAAACTCAAAGACACCTATGGCCTACCTCTCGAAGAGATTCTTCTCATCGCTATTGACGCTGACCTCACTGTCGACACAAAAAGATACGATGAATTAGAAAAAGAAGCGCGCGAAAGGTCGAGAAAAGCCCACAAAGCAACAAAGCAAGTCGCTAGCGAAAACCTCTTTGCCGATTATACAAGCAAGCATGGTGCTTGTTCTTTTACAGGTTATACTGAAAGTGAATCTCAAAGTAAAATCACTGCTATCGTCGTCGATGGATCTTTTGTTGAATCGATTACTGAAGGTCAAGAAGGGATGATCGTTCTCGACAGCACACCCTTCTACGCAGAAATGGGCGGTCAGGTCGGCGATACGGGAACTTTATCTTCAGATACTCATACGTTTACTGTCACCGACTGTCAATCGCCATTTAAAGGGGTGACAGCACATATAGGAAAACTCTCCAGCGGAAAGTTGAAAGTGGGCGACACAATCACTGCTGCAATAGATACCGTCAGAAGAAAAAAAATTGCCAATAACCACACAGCAACGCACCTACTGCATTGGGCATTGCAAATTGTTCTTGGTGAACATATCCAACAAGCTGGCTCGGTCGTGGACGAAAACCGCTTGCGCTTCGATTTTAGTCACCATAAAGCTCTGACAGATGCAGAAATCCGCGCAATCGAAGACCTCGTCAATGAAAAAATCCGCGGAAACCTATCTGTCGGTGCTTACGAACTTAAATATGACGAAGTGCAAAAACGCGATGACATCAAGCAATTTTTCGGGGATAAATACGGAGCAAAAGTCCGCGTCATCGACATCGACTACTCGAAAGAACTGTGTGGAGGAACACATACCTCAGCACTCGGAAATATTGGACTGTTCCGTATCGCGAAAGAGGGGAGCATCGCTGCGGGTATACGCAGGATCGATGCTGTCACAGGCGCCGATGCGGAAACCCTCCAAAGAGAAAGCGACGACCTAATTAACACGATGGCATCGCTCCTAAAAACACAACCTCAAAAGCTGATGGGCCGCATAGAAAAACTTCTCGATGAGAATAAAGCACTAACCCAAAATATTAAAGAAGCTAAAGAAAAAGAAGCTGAAGGGAAAATCTCAGGGCTTCTCGATAAAATTAAAACTATTAACACCACCCCTGTCCTCTCTGTAAAAGTTGATGTTTCTGCCAAAGACCTAAGACCCTTTGCCGACGCTCTCATGCAAAAATTAGGGAACGGCGTCCTCGTTATTGCAGCGGAAGCTGGCAGTGACAAATGTAACCTAATCGTAAAAGTTAGCGACGACTGCGTCAAAAAAGGGATCAAGGCCGTCGATATTATCCGTGCCATTGCTCCTATTGTCGGTGGCAGCGGTGGAGGTAAAGCCGACATGGCACAAGCAGGAGGTAAAACTCCAGAAAAAATTGACGAAGCATTAGTCAAAGCAGAAGAGCTTTTAAACCAATATTAGGCACCTAGTAGATATTAAATATGAATTGTGAAAGTAGACAGATCACCGAGAAACTCCTTGCCAATGAAAAACTACAAGAACTTCATCAGGCTCTGCAAAAGGGAGATTCTCTTCTCATCGAAGAGTTGTGGAATGCCCCAAAGGCTCTTATTGCTTCGATAGCTCAAGCTGCAACGGGAAAACATGTCCTTATCCTTACAGGTGCTCACCATGAAGAAATGGGTATCTTTCACGATTTTTCTTTTTTCTCTGAACGCCCTGTAGTGGATTTTCCTGCATGGGAAACGATGCCAAACGAGTCTGTGGCGCCGAGTCCAGATATCGTCGGCGAGAGGTATCAAGTCCTTGAAAAGCTAACAGAGGGTTCAGAACCTCATTTTGTAATCACTAGCCTACAAGCCTGTTTACAAAAGCTTATTTTACCCAAACAATTTCAAGGCTTATATCTTAATCTAAAGGTAGGAGAAAACCATAACTACGAAGGCCTCATCGAGCAACTTAAAGAAATGGGATATACCCGCTCTTCTGTTGCCGCCGATAAAGGTGAATTTGCGGTTCGTGGTGGAATCATCGACGTTTTTCCTGTTTCGATGCCTGAACCTTATCGTATAGAATTTTGGGGTGACGACATTGAGTCAATACGCTCGTACGATCCGATAGGTCAAAAATCTGTCGAAACCGTAAAATCTGTGCAGATCACTCCTGCGCAGGAGATGGAGCTTATCACAAAAGAGGACGCTCTCAGCACGATTATCGACTACCTTGGCGACAATGCTATCGTTATCTTTGACGACTTGTTGGCCCTAGAGGACAGATACGCCAAACTGATAAGTATGTGTGGAACGGCAACAGCAACATTTGCTAGCTTAGAGGAGCTGATGGACCAAATTGCTAGCATGCAAAAAATCTATTTAAGTCAGTCTCCTTTAGAAGAGCTCACCGAAGTTCACATGCTGGAGAAACTAGGAGCTGGTTACTACTCAGGGAAAGCGCCAATCCATCAGATTGGCTTTGAAATGTTTAACAGGAAGCTACAAGCTGGTAGATGGGTGCATCCCTTTACAGCTATAAGAAATCACCTCTTTCCCGATGCAGCCGAAGAGACTGAAATCTCTGGCGAAGAGGTCCTTCTTTCTCTTGGAAAGCTAGATTACGAAAAGAGTGAGCTAACGATTCTCTGTAACTCTCAAGCTGAAGAGACAAATCTCCATAAGCGCTTTGTCGATGCAGAAGTCATCCTACCCAAAAATACGCATATTCAGCAAGGTTACCTTTCCAGCGGGTTCGTCATCCGCGACATCAATATTACTATTCTACCTATGTCCGAAGTGACAAAGCGCTACAAAATACGTCGACAAAAGCTCAGAAGCACTTTTCACACGACTCCCGCTGAAGTCTATGACCTCTCACCCGGTGAAATGGTCGTTCACCTCAATAACGGAATTGGAAAATACCTAGGGCAGGAAAAACGCCCCGATAGCACGGGCGTGGAAAAAGAGTTTATGATCATCGAATATGCCGATAACGCCAAGTTGTATGTTCCTATGAATCAGGTTCATATGGTATCTAAATACGTCGGATCCAACGAAACACTCCCCAAAATGCACACTCTTGGAAGTAAAGTTTGGCAACGCACAAAAGTGAAAACGGAAAAGGCTATCATTGGGTACGCAAAAGACCTCCTCGAACTCTACGCCAAACGCGAAATTAAAGGGGGATACCAATATCCCGAAGATTGTGATGATGTTCGTGCCTTCGAAGAGGAATTTCCTTTCGTTGAAACTGAAGATCAGTTGGATGCCATTAAAAACATTAAAGGAGACATGTATTCTGAAAAAGCAATGGATCGCCTTGTCTGCGGAGATGTGGGATATGGAAAAACTGAAGTCGCTATGCGCGCAGCTTTTAAGGCAGTTCTCGATGGGGGAAAACAGGTTGCCATTCTAGTACCAACAACAGTTCTTGCAATGCAGCACTATGAAAATTTTGTCGAAAGAATGAGAAATTTTCCTGTAAGGATCGGTGTTTTATCCCGGTTTGTCAAACCAAAGCAAAGGAAACTAACCCTTGAAGGTGTTGCAAATGGATCTGTCGATATCCTAATCGGTACACATCGAATAATCAGCGGTGACATCAACTTCAAGAATCTAGGACTCGTCATTATCGACGAAGAACACCGCTTCGGTGTACGAGTTAAAGAACATCTCAAAAGAATAAAAGTCGGTGTCGACTGTATCACGTTGTCGGCAACACCCATTCCACGTACGCTCTATATGTCACTCATCGGTGCTCGCGATATGTCCGTAATCAATACTCCACCCCAAGATCGCCTCCCGATTAAAACGGTCATTACTGAACCCAATGACAATGTCATAAAAAATGCTCTTCTTCGTGAACTTGCTCGCGATGGCCAAGCCTACTACATTCATAATCGTGTTGAAACACTGCCTGATGTTGCTGCTCATATCAAGAAACTTCTTCCAGGAGCACGTGTTGCAACTGTTCACGGGCAGATGGGAAGTGATGAAATTGATCAGGTATTTCACGCATATAAAAGTGGGAATATCGATATCCTCGTCGCAACAACAATCGTCGAAAGCGGTATCGACATCCCTAATGCCAATACGATGCTTATCGACAAAGCGGATCATTTTGGCCTTGCCGATCTCTACCAAATGCGCGGACGAGTTGGCAGGTGGAACAGAAGAGCTTACGCTTATTTCTTAGTGCGCCGCCTACACGCGCTCCCAGAAATTTCACGTAAACGTCTTAATGCGCTTGCCGAATCGACCGGTTACGGAGGAGGTATGAAGCTAGCGATGCGCGATCTTGAAATTCGCGGCGCCGGTGATATTCTAGGCACAGAGCAATCTGGGCATGTCTCTGCTATTGGATTCCATTTCTATTGCAAAATGCTCAAAAGAACGATCAAAGCATTGCAAGGAAAAATGCCTATGGGCCTCGTTGAAACAAAGGTCGATTTTGCCTACGACGCACGCCTTCCTGAGGAGTATATTCAAGAGGCAAGCTTACGTATGGAAATTTACCAAAGACTTGGTGAAGCAATGACATGGGAAGATGTCGAGGATATTTGGGAAGAACTTATCGACAGGTACGGCTCCCCCCCAACCCCTGCGCACTGGTTGTACCACTTTTCCAGAATACGCGTTTACGCTGCGCAACGCGGATACTCGAGAGTTAAAATCGAAAAGAAATTTATGATGGTTGTCAAAAAAGAAGGTTCCAAAGAAACTGGCGACAAGCATATGCTCAAACCTGTTTCTGATCCCTCCGAACTAGAGAAAATGATCATCGCCCTTCTCTAATTAACAGATGTTACGCATCAGAATTTTACAATAGTGCCTATTTCTTCTTCTTTCGCCCCTTCAGGGCTTTCACGGTTATGAAATCTCAAACCTAGCCTTTACGGACCAGGCTGTCTGCCTATCGGGCCTTTGGCCCTATAGGAGATGTAAAATACTGAATGACTTTTTGACAGAGAAAGTTATATACATTATTTTTTTAAGTGGTAGAATTCAAAAAACAAATACCACTTAAGGAGGAAAAATGGGACTTGCCACTTTCGGAATTGTTCACCCAGTATTTTTAGCACTACTTCAATCTGAAAAAGATAAAGCATCGACACCCCCTTCAACAAATGAAGTCGATAAAATGATCCAGGAACAACAGCGCCTTTGGCTCAAACCAAGAATAGAACACTTGGAAATATTTAAAGGCCCTAGTGCCGAAAAGAATGAAAAAATACGTATCCTAGCGGAAGCCCCTCTAGAGAAAAATTGGGAAGATTTTTTAATCGATAATTTTAGGGCGCGTGAAAATGAAGCTGTAATATTTCAAAGTACACTAAGAGCTGTAGAACATTTAGAACAGCAAAATATTACTGATAAAATTGCTATCGATTTAGGTTCAGGGTATAGTCCCATGGCTAACTATCTCTTGGAAAAAGGGTGGAAAGTTATCGTAGTCGATAATGCTCCATATGCAATTGACAAATGCAACGAGCTCTATCAAGAACATGTAAAAAGCGGTAGGTTGACAACCGTTAATTGTAAGATGGAGGAATTTACCTTTCCTAAAAATGTTACGCTTATTACAGCTAATGACTCACTCAACTATTGTGAACCTGCTCAACTTGGCCTTCTTTTAGATAAAATCAATCAGGCACTGGCACCTAATGGTCTATTTGCTGGAAATTTTTTCGTAAGTTCAGATCGTCACCAGGACATTGCTTGTCGAGGAATTCTTAACGGGTGGTATGTTGAAGAAATTAAAAACACTAGCCGTTTTTTAACAGTACAAAAACTACTCGAATCTCATAATTTTAATACAGCTTCTAATGAAGAAACACCGCAAAACTGCTTAACACATGGCTTTGCCTGGGGCCCAACTATAAATTTTGTTGCATCAAAAACTTTATAGTAGCTTCAGATATTTCGGCAATACCATCCCTATTGCCGAAATATTATTCCTCATATTACAAGGTTGATAAAATTCCATTTATTCATTAAGGTTCTGCGATAATATAATAGGAGAAGACTATGACCTTTTCAACTTTAGCATCGCCCTCTGTCAATCATCTAGTAGAACAAATTGAGCATAAAGAAGCCTTTTCCGGAGATTCAAAAACTGAAAAGTTATTCATCAAATGCTTTAACAATTCACTGTACTCATATATGCGCGCTGATAATTATGAATGGAGCTGTACGGCAAAAAAATTTCTCAACAGCTGGAGCGATCAACTAGAAAGAAAAATCGCGACTAGAGTAAATGAGTTATTTTCTGGAATCCCCTTTGAAAATCGCGAAAGCGATAACATTGCAAATGTTCCTAACGTAAGTAAGTTAACTAAAACTCAGCTACGAGCATTAGACTTCACTCTTCGTGAAATCTATACAGAAAATGTAAGTATCCCCGCGGAGTTTTCAGAAAGACAGTTTCATACTCTATATAATGAGCTTTCTACTTTAGGTAAACTTGTTCTGTGTATGAATCGTGATGAAAAGTTCAGTCATCCAACTGAAAAATTAGAAAAAATCGTCAAAGACTCACTTATTTTCAAAGCTCTACCGACCTATGAGCAGCAATATATTCACTACAAATACCAGGAAAGAGTCACTCATATATCCTTAAAGGATATGCACACAGAATCCTTAATATACATAAAAGATTCTGCAATCACCTATATTTTGGAGTGTTTTAGCAATTTAGAAAGTTTAGATTTAACAAATTGTAGCAGTATCACAAATAACTGTTTATTTCCTTACCATGAGAATTTAAGAGAACTGACTCTTACCGGCACATCTATCCTGCCTGATAAAATCGACACAAAATATTTTAAAAACTTAGATATTACCGTAAATAATCGCCCCATTTCGGTAGCCTTCCTCGACGATATTCTCGACCCGATATACACTCTCGATGATCTATGCCCGAATTTTTTAAAAGCTACATTTTTTGCTCCTTTTAAACGTATGTCCTTGGAGTTAATATTTAATGCGTTCAAAGATAATCCAGAAAAGCATTTTGACCTACTTGTACATATTTGGAAACTCTGCATTAACATCTATGAATTTGATACGGTGCAATTTATAAAAATCATTCTATCATTATGGACCAACACATTATTTCATAAACAACAAGGTCATGGCCCAGACTACCTATTACGTACGTATCATAGTAGCTATGAAGAAGAGTTTCCTTGTCGGTTATTTTGTCATCGTATCACTGATTTTATCATTTACCTCCTTACTTCAACAGATACCCCACTACATATCAAAGGGCTACTTTTCGAAAGTTTACGCAGTGAGTTATGTTTTGAGTATCCTGAACACTATCCCCAAATCAATGTCTGTCTATGGGATGATGGCTACGATTTTCGTGAAAGTTATGCAATTGGATCCAAGGCTAAAAATTCATACATTCCGATAGCATCCGCCTCACAACACACGCTAACAAGTTTTTATCAACAAGAACGGATACAATACTTTTTAAATGCATTCCCCGTTTCCATTCTCGACTCCTCTTTCATTAATGGATCTGATGGTATGATTGAAAAACTGTGCAAGAAAGTTCTCTATTTACAAGAAGAGTTAATTGAAAAAAGTATCTACTGTGAGTCAGCTACTTATACGATAAGTTCTGGAGTCCTAGAGACTGCTGTTGCAATACTCACATGGATGTCACTACACGATGAAATAGATACAAATGCCCAAAAACAAATTGCAACTGTATTCAAACACTTACTAGTACACCCTAAAAAACTCAAGCATACTCACAAAGAAGGCAGTGCGTATCAAGTCATTCATAGTCCACTCTTCAAAAAAATTAATAATGCAGTCACTTTACAAGGGTATATCAGCGGATCAAGTTATCCGGCAGGAAAAGAGTACAAATGTTCAATCCCTTATATTCTGGCCAGCTTTTTTGTCACCAAAATCCCTTCACACCTTAAAAATGACCTACACAAACAGCTTATTGCAGAGTTCCAAGGCTATAAGGAAGATTATACAACAGAGAGGATACTCCTCGATGAGCTCTCAAATAAAAAAACTTACCTAGAGACATTTGGAACTAAAGCGCACTCTGACTACCACCTAGCAAATATCTTGACGGGCACATTCACCGACGATGATATTCCCCCGCACCACAAAAATGAATTTCTTGGAAAACATCTTACAGAAATGGCTGAGGCCCCTCTATTTTACTTAACTAATGAAGTTAGAGAGATGTATTTTCATGCTTTTTGTCATCAACACCTAGGAATTATCAATGTACAATATTTAGAGGCTCTAGTTTGGATTTATTACGACCCCCGATCCTCTAATCTGTGGAAAAAAAATATTAAATCTTCACTTGAAAGTTTTGCAAAAGCTCGCTTCAAAATTATTCCTTTTGCAGATCCGACTGGATTAACGGAATATGTCTACACCCCTGACGAGATACAAAAAAAAGCGCGAAATTTACTCCAAAGCCTAACTGAGGCAGAGAGTAATCTCGTCGATAATTATGATTATTCTAATAACGAAGAGCTCCTGTAGGAGATTTCTAAAGAAAGCCTACCGATCGTTTTGATCGCGCTGCTGCTCTCTTTGCTGCTGTTCATCATGCTTATCGCTTCCCCCACGATCTTGATGGCCCTTAAAGGTTTCCTCTGTGCCTTCAATTTCAGTGTTCGCCGTGATAATATGTACGTTATAGCCGCGTTGTTCTAAAGCTGACTTTAGGGATTCGCGGTTTGCCTGCATGCTGACAATTTCATGAGCTTTAGTTGAGAGATTCTCAAATTTGATATTAAATTCATTTTTTGCCGAGTCAAATTCAGTGATTGTGACTTTAGCACCTTTAAACAGAGGAGTGCTTTTTATTTCTATCGTCGTATCTGTTTTACCACCTGCTTTCGCAATAGAGATTTCGCTAGCTAGTTTATTCATTAACTCTTCCATCTGCTGAACGGCAGAATCTGACATCATAGCCCCAATACTTCCATCACCTGTTGGCTGTGCTCCTGCAATAGCTGCAGCTTCAGCCATAGTTGCAGAAATCAAGGAAGTATCGTGTTTCCCACCATTATTTTGGTGTAAGTCAATCACTTCAATTTTTTTCTTTTGGTCCGTAGAGAAAATGCTCGCAACCCCTTCCTCAAGTTCTGAGTCTTCAATTGAGATAAAACTGATCATTTTGTCGGATGCATCACTCATTTCTTCGCGTTGTCCGATTAAATCAAATGGCGAGCTACGAACCTCATCTTCTAGTGATTCGATAGAGTTATTGTATGCTGATAAAGGTTGCTTGGACTTACCGATTTTTTTCTTTTTGGTATCTTTGCCTTCGCTAGTTTCAGGTGTCGACTTTTCATTTACCTTTTCTTTGGGGGTTCTTTCTGAAACCTCACGCCAGCGATTGGAAATTGAGCCTGAGTCAGATGCTGAAGATTGAGGTTTTGTCCTAGAGCGTGCAGCCGAAGAGCTAAATTTACTGTCAAAAAGTACTTTTTCCATAGCTTAACTTGATCCTTTTGCTAGCATTGTGCATAAATTAACTCTTATTGTAAACTTAAAACGTTAAGATTAAATAAAGATTATAAGCTTCTACCCAAAAGTAAAAACTTTATTTGTTGTATTTACTGATAAGATTAGACATCTTTTCTTTTTCAGACTCGCGAAGCTCTTGACACAGTTCTACATGTTTTAATGTAGATAAAGAATTATATTTAAAAATACCTTTTTCAAACCCTTTTAACTCCCCTCGTATCGCAGCAAATTCTCTTTGGTACGCTAAATATTTTGTGATTTTGATATCGGTATAATGGATAAGCAAGCTTGTTCTTCCTGTTGTGTTGAGCCAGCTTTGAATCGTTTCCTTACTTTTTATTTTTTCTTTTATCAGTGGCCCATCGCTGTCTTCAGCATGGATATAGAAACCTGTTGGCCCCAAAGTCTCCAGAATAAAGCGTTCTATTTCATCAAATTTGGTGAGTGGGGTGTATGAAATTTTATATTTTTTTGTAATTGAACGCATTCCATCCGAAACCTTTTCTTGAAATATAGGACGGATCAATTCAAGAGAAATAAAGTCTTTGAGCTTGTTTCGAAACTTAATCTGACGACTATGTTTTTTGTTATATAGTTTAACTTTCTCACTCAGATACGCCATCTGTTTTTTCCAAGTAAGAAACTGTTTCTCGTCTTTACTACAGTGCTGATACGTGAAATATTTTTTTACGAAAGCGACAATTAGGGGGAGAGCGAGCCTTTCATGGTAGGTATATTCTATTTTTTCTTTAATCGTGAGCCTACTCCAAACAGTAGTTCTTAAATAACTCTGTCCATCAGAATCAAATCCTACAGAAAGGTAGTTACCATTTTTGGCATCTTCAACAAAATTATAATTTAAAAATACTTGTGAGTCTAATGCTGTCATGTTCCCTCCACTTACGATCTTGCAAAACACTTTACAAAATCAAATATTTCCTTCCAAGGGCAACGTTAGCTCAACCAGAACTGACTCATCAAAATTTTAAATCGTGATAGTTTCTATAGTTTTAAACTATGAGATTTAAAAATTATTGATCAAGATGGGCAGAATCGCCTGCGGCGGCACGATAATCATCAGGGTGACAAAGCCGCATGCATTAAATTTTTCTTTTGTCAAAATTTATCAACACCCCAAATCCAAGGTCATTCATAACGTTAAAACCCGAATCCAATATTATTTTCGTTAAATCTGAATGTTCCAAAAAACACCTATCCTGCAGCCGTAGGCTATCCTGCTTATCTTGTTCAAAAATTTTAAATTGACCTTCATTAGACTTCAATATCTTAGCTTAAGATTACGTGATTATCGAGGCACACAGATTTCCAAAAAAAATGCTCATATCAAAGCTCAAAAAGGCCGCTTATTCACCAGATTTTCGGAGAAAGTGCCTATTGGGGTTGTTTTGATGCGTCAGTTCTGTAGCTCAACTATTCTCAAAGTGACTTCTTCGCCCGCGAAAGATCCCTTTTGGCTGTTCGCGTAATCCTTTATCAAACTCATGCATGATACGAACACCGATCTCTACATGATCTTGAGTAAATTTCGCAAAAACGCTTTCCGAGCTTTCTTTCGTTTTGATGCCATCTCTATTCAAAGGAAGGTCTGAAATGAGAAGCAAGGCACCAACAGGTAGTTTATGGTAGTAGCCCGACATAAATAAAGTGGCACACTCCATCTCGATTGCTTGGGGTCGAGTTACTTTAATACGATTAACAAAATCCTCATTAAATTCCCAAAACCGTTTATTCGTGGTATGGGTGATCCCAATATGGTAGCTAATCTTCTCTTTTTCAAGGACATTCGTAACCATTTTTTGCACAAGAAAGTTTGCGAGAGATGGAACTTCTGGATCGAAATAAAAGTCTGATGTTCCCTCTGCTCGAATGGCTGCGACAGGAACAAAATAATCACCAACTTCATATTGCCGCCGCAAACCTCCGCACATTCCGAGCATCAGAGTGGCCTTAATAGGAAGGTAAGAACACAGATCGATGACTAAAGAAGCTGAAGGGGAGCCTATCTTAAAGTCTAAGATGCTTACTCCTTCTTTTTTGGAGTGCGCAACCTTGAACATGCTCCCTTCAAGCACAGGAATATCGCGAACTTCAGCAAAATAATGGACGTACTGCGGAAAATTTGTAAGAAGGAGGTAAGGTTGAAAATCTTCAACTGGCGATCCGGAGTATCTTTCAAGTGTGTCTCTTGCGATTTTCTCTTCTTGTTCCTCTCTGGAATTTTCTAATGATTCTTTCATTTAATCCCCCCATTCCATTTCGACAGTGTCTCCTTCTCCAAAGAGTGGCCCAACTTTTGGCTTCACTCTTTTTTGCAGTGTAAACGCGTGCTTACAGCGGTCGCACTCGACATTTTTAATATACTTTCCTAAGCGGTAAAAATAGTCCTCTCTACTCTCGATGATATACCCACATTCGGGGCATTTATGGTAGTGTACTGTAAGATTCCATGTATGATGACCTTCTTGCTTTGGATTTATCTTCATGACTGTGACCCAAATAATGCGTTTAACAAAGAATAAACTAGTCCTCTTTTCCGAGGTTTTGGCCGATGGCTTGTTTCTCCCCACCCATTATGTTCGTGCATTTCGCAACCAATGATGCCTTTTCCTGTGCTTACCCTTTCTTTCTTTAAGGGACTATCTTTTGGGTAGTCTTTGTACTCTTTAGGCCACATAATACCTCCAATATGCCGTAAATTGGAGCATAATAGGAGGACAGGAAAAAAGCAAGTGGACTGGAGAAAGTATATTTGTTATAATTCCCTTTTAAACAATTTTAATCTATATCGATCGGTATAAAACGAAAGGAATACATTATGGCACAAATTAGCACTAGCGAATTTCGTGGCGGCGTTAAATTAGAAATTGACAACCAACCCTACGTTATCGTTTCTAACGAATTTGTAAAGCCCGGTAAAGGACAAGCTTTTAACCGCGTTCGCTTAAAAAATCTACTTAACAACAAAGTTTTAGAGAGAACTTTTAAATCAGGCGACAAATTTGAGCTCGCGGATGTTCTCGAAACGCAGATGCGTATGCTTTATATCGACGCTGATGGTGCTGTTTTCATGCATGACGACACCTTTGAGCAAATTACTATTCCCATGGAGAGCATTGGCAGCAACGACCAATGGCTCAAAGAGGACACTGTTTACGGAATCCTCATCTACAAAGGACAACCTGTAAGCATTGAACCTCCCACTTTTATGGACCTCGAAATCACGCAAACAGATCCTGGTGCACGTGGCGACACTGCTTCGGGAAGAGTACTAAAACCTGCGACCCTAGAAACTGGTGCCAAAGTGCAGATTCCAATTTTTATCGAGCAAGGTGAGCGCGTTCGTATCGACACTCGTACCGGTGAATACACCTCACGATCTGACTAATGCAAAACTCCGTTTTAAAAGACCGTGCTGCTATGTTTAGGGCAGCACGCCAATTTTTTTATGATCGAGCTGTCCTTGAAGTCGACTGCCCTATCATCACCCAGAAAGCTTCTGTGGATGCCCATATTGATCTGATTACCACAGTCGATGGTCAGTACCTTCATTCTTCACCTGAATATGGAATGAAAAGACTACTTTCTAAAGGCGTAGGCGACATATACCAATTATCGCACGTTTTCAGAAGTGCTGAAATAGGTCTTAAACACAATCCTGAATTTATGATGGCGGAATGGTACCGTGAAGGCATTACTTTTCAGCAAATGATTGATGAGACCATTGAATTTATTAAATTATTTCTTGGCGATTTACCGATTAAGCAAGCAAGTTATAGAGATACATTCCTTAAATATACTGGCATTGATATTGCGCAGACAGACTTAAAAAGTCTTATAGTATACTGTGACAACCATAACATCCCTCTGTATGAAGGCATCAAGGATGAAGGTCTCGATGCTTTTTTCAATCTCATTCTCGGACACACCATAGAACCACAACTTGGTTCTCAAGAACTATTTATCCTTTCCCACTACCCTGCAAGCCAAGCAGCCCTTGCAAGAAAAACAACTATCGAAGGCATTTCTGTAGCTGAACGCTTTGAAATATATTTCAATGGCGTAGAACTAGCAAACGGATACCATGAGCTGACCGACGCAAAGGAGCAGCGTCAAAGGTTGCATGAAGCCAATAGAGAAAGGATCAAACTTGGAAAAACACAGCTCCCTATCGACGAAAATTTCTTGAAAGCTTTAGAGTCTGGTCTTCCAGACTCATGTGGCGTAGCCGTAGGGTTCGACAGGCTAATGATGCTCAGGCATAATACCAAAGACATTTCTGACGTTATACCTTTTGTTTGGAACCAAGCATAACGCCAATTGCAATAAATGACTTTCCTTACGCTGTTAAAGCTGAGGTAAGGATATTATAGCTTATGAGCAAAGGAGACAACCTTAGTTTAAACGACTATACGCTAATTATTTTCCATTTTTTTACATCACTCTTTTTAAGCCTATGAGAAAAGTATTGTTTTGCTGTCGCAGCCGTAACCCCATTGAGAAACATAGTAAGCGCTGCATGGTCTACTTGATAAATAGTAAGCTCACCCTCTTCTGAAAGATAGCTATATTTTTTTGCTGCATCCTCTCTAAGAGTTTGTTGGCTAATAGATGCCGTATTGCGATTACTTAACATCTCTTCATAAACTTTGGAAATCACAAGACACTTTGGATCTTTATCTGCTGTTTTCATACTTGGAAAAAGACCACAGGGTGTGAAATCAAGGGCTTTATTTTCTACAGAACTACTCATATTCTATCTCCTTTATAATGAATAAAACTGGAAATTACGCTTGATAACCATTCTTTTCGCCTCTGACTTTGTGTTCGATCTTGATAACTTGTCTAAGTTACCTGCGATCTCCACACTTCGTCAGAACCAAAAATTTCTGACTATCAAGCGTCATTTTCAATTTCATTCAGTATATAAAATTAATACCTATGAACCGTTCATAAATTTCTCGTTTTTTAAAACTCAACTTATAAGATACAACCAGAAAAATGAAGGTAACAAACATCAGAATAAAGCTCAATAAAACAATAGTCATGTCCGCTACTCCTTTGAAAAGGGATATTAAGGATATACGTATAGTATTAGCTATTTATACAAGTGACACTGAAGACAGTGGCTCATAGGAAACGAGCCTCAGCTATTTCCAGCCTTGAACAATTGGAAAGCGTCTGCCGGTAGTAAATGATTTTGCTGATACACGTAATCCTGGAGCACTTTGACGACGTTTGTATTCATTGCGGTGTATTTTACGTACTAATTCTTCCACGAGTTCCCGATCATAGCCGTAACGCTTAACGATCTCTAGAACAGAAAGGTGTTTCTCAACATACGCTGATACTATATTGTCGATAACTTCATAATCAGGAAGGCTATCTGAGTCCTTTTGGTTTAGACGTAACTCTGCCGAAGGCGGCTTCGTTATGGTGCTTACCGGAATCACTTCTTTTTCACGATTAATCCAGTTTGCCAAAGCATAAACTTGCTTTTTGGTTAAGTCACTAATAACCCCTAAGCCCCCACACATATCACCATATAAAGTGGCATATCCCATGGCCATTTCACTTTTATTTCCTGTTGCAAGGACGACATGACCAAGTTTATTGGAGATGGCCATCATAATCATACCTCGGGCACGCGCCTGAATATTTTCTTCTGTTACATCTTTTGGATAGTCCTTAAAGAAAGGCTCGAGAGTCTCTAAATATGCAGAAAAGGGTTTTTCTATTGGAATCGACCACAAATCAATCCCTAAATTTTTAGAAAGAGCTTTTGCATCTGAAACGCTTCCCTCTGATGAATACCTTGAAGGCATGCTCACACCAAGAACATGATCACTCCCAAGAGCTTCTACTGCTAGACAAGCAACGACTGCCGAGTCGATACCGCCAGACAATCCAAGACAGGCAGAAGTGAAGCCCGATTTGTGAAAATAATCCCTCACACCCAAAACAAGAGCGTCGTAAAGATTTTTCAAGGAATTAACATCAAATTCGCGAAGTGTGTTGCGGTGTTCTGTATCGATCATCAGAAAATCTTCAACAAATCCTCTAGCAAGCCCCAAAACTTGCCCATCACTTCCGGCATAGACACTATGCCCATCAAAGATAAGGCTGTCATTACCGCCCACCTGATTGCATAAAACGACCGGACAATTTAATGTTGCTGCGGCTTTTTTACAGACAGAAATTCGCTCTTCGCATTTTTCTAAGTTAAAAGGGGAAGCGGAAAGATTGAGAACGATATCAGGATTTAACGACTGTATCCCTTCAATCGGATCATAAGGATAGCGCGTTTGAGTGATCAAATCAGAGTGTTGCCAAATGTCTTCACAAATGGTAACGACCACCTTTTTCCCATAGAGTTCCCAAACATGAAATTGTTCTGTGGGAGCAAAGTAGCGCCTTTCACTGAAAACATCGTAGGAGGGAAGAAGGGCTTTATCTTGAAATCCAAGAAGTACTCCATCGTCGATGATAGCGGCGCTGTTACAAAGAAACTCGCCGGACAGCTCCGGATTTTTCCTAGGAAGACCAACGACCGTTGCAATTCCTGTAGAAGCTGAAATAATCGTATGAAGAGACTCTTCCACAGCTTCAATAAAGTGTGGCATCACGAGGAAGTCTTCTGGGGGATATCCCGTGATTGTCATTTCAGGAAAAAGAATTACTTGTGCGCCTTCAGACCTGGCGCGATCAATAGCAGAAACTATTTTTTGGGTATTACCTGCGAGGTCGCCGATTATCGGATTAATCTGCGCCAGAAATATTTTCATAACTTTTAGCCAGCTGTAGGGTTAACTTCCAAAATCATCGAGGATGATATTATCACGAGGAACCCCATAGTCGTCAAGAAGTTTCATTACGCTGATATTGTGCATTGGAGGTCCACAAACGTAATACAAACATTCTTCTGGCTCGTCCATTGATTTCAGCTGCCCTAGCTCGAAAGCGCGAAAGAGGTAGTTGGTCCGCACAGGATCATCTTTTGGCCATCCCGCCTCGACATCTTCGGGAAGAGGCTCGGATAAAACAAGATTGTACTTAAAGTTTTCGAAGTCTTTTTCGAGAGTCTTGTAGTCATCTTCATAAATATTTTCTTTGGCAGAACGCGCACCATACCACATCGTCACTTTACGCTTGGTGTTTTCTGTTCGGAATAAGTGCATGATGTGACTACGTCCAAAAGAAGAACCTGCACCACCGATTAAAAATACGATCTCCCGATTATCATCGATCATGTACGATTCGCCATAAGGTCCGGATAATGTGACTTTATCTCCAGGTTTTAACCCAAAAGTATACGTAGAACAAATCCCCCATGGAATCGAATCGTGAAGTTTCCCGTCCTTAAATGGAGGAGTCGCTATTCGTATATTGAACTTTACAACATTGCCTTCTGCGGGAAATGAAGCCATTGAATAAGCGCGTATCACTGTCTCATCGCCAGTGGGAAGTCCGGAAAAGTCAATTTCTCGATCGAACATATCAAAATGCTCCCAATCGGAATAATACTTTTCATCCATTGTCTCCTTCCATTCCGTCGTATTTGTTTTGAAAGGCGGCACCCAAAACTGTAAGTATTCTCCTGAGCGATAGTCGACATGCTCATCCTTGGGGACCTCGACAATTAATTCTTTGATAAATGTTGCTACATTGTCGTTACTAATGACTGTTCCTTCAATTTTTTTAACGCTTAAAGAGGCAGGATCGATCTCTAAATGTAAATCACCGCGCACTTTGCTTTGGCAGGAAAGCCTCCATCCTTCTTTGAGTTGCTTTTTACTGAAAGTTCCTTTGTCCGTTTCTAGAGGATCTTCTGCTCCTTCCGTGATTTTCACGCGGCACTGCTTACAAGTAGCTTTCCCTCCGCATGGAGAAGGAATGGGAATTCCGCTCGCTGTTAAGGCTGAAAGTATCGTCCCCCCACCTCGCACAGTTTTAGTCATTGATTCATCATCATTGATCACTATTTTGCACTCTTCAGACGTCACAAATTTAGCCTTAGTAAAGAGGATCATCGAAGTCAAAAGCAGGCCGATAGCAATAAAGGCTATGACTGCAAATAAACTCAGAACTGGATCGATTCCTAAAAAAGTAACTGCTAACATGTCGGGTAAAATATCCATGGCAACCTAGTGTATGTTTGAGCTTTCTTTTTACTTATATTCCTCTAGGGATTTTACCTTCAAGTATTTCGCCATATATCCTCATGAAGACTACTCGAGAAAAAAGGACTACACTTTGCATAACGCAAGCTATAAACGACTTATGTAAATTTTATTTTTCCCTCTTTTTAACGATCAATCGATCGAGAAGAAAGCATGTTCATTAAAACTCAAATTTAGGACGTAAATTTACCATTAGTTTAGAAAATCCACGGAAAAGAAAAGGGAAAATCTGTTTTTAATATTTACACATTTTTGGTATCATCTCACTTTAAACTGCAGAATTTTAAACTTAAATAGGAGTAATTAAATGACAAAAAAAAATTTAAAGATCCACAGCGAAAACATTCTCCCCATCATCAAGCAGTGGCTGTACTCTGATAAGGACATCTTCGCTAGAGAACTAGTCTCTAACGCCTGCGATGCCATCCATAAACTCAAAATCCTTCGCGATCAAGGTGCCACCGATGCTACTGATGAAGAGTTTCGTATCGACATCATCGCCGACAAAGAAGCTAAGACACTGAAATTCATCGATACCGGCATAGGTATGGACGCCGATGAAGTAGAAAAATATATTGCACAGATTGCTTTTTCTGGTGCTGAAGACTTTGTTGAAAAATATAAATCCAATAAAGAGGGCGATCAGATTATTGGACATTTTGGTCTTGGATTCTACTCCTCATACATGGTGTCCAGCAAAGTTGAAATCGACACTCTCTCCTACAAAGAAGGGGCAAAACCTGCATTTTGGTCCTGTGACGGTTCAAGCGAATACGAGCTAAGCGAGGGACAAAGAGCAACGCGCGGCACAGAAATCACTCTCTATATCAACGAAGATAATGAAGAGTACCTCGAAGAAGCAACTTTACGTAAAATTTTAAGCCAGTACTGTGCATTCCTACCTTGCCCCGTGTACCTTGGCGAAAGCCGCATCAACGACAAAGAGCCTCTATGGATAAAAAATCCATCGGAATGTACCGATGAAGACTATCTTGAATTTTACAGACATCTCTACCCAATGGAAGAGGAGCCTTTATTTTGGCTACACCTCAATGTAGACTATCCTTTCCACTTAAAAGGGATTCTCTACTTCCCTAAAATCCGCCGAGACTTTGATATCAATAAAAACAGTATAAACCTGTACTGCAATAGAGTATTTGTGTCTGACAACTGTAAAGATGTGATTCCAAACTACTTAACAGCACTTCGCGGTGTTATTGACAGCCCTGACATTCCCCTCAATGTTTCGCGAAGCTACCTTCAAATGGATAGAACGGTACGTCAGCTTTCAAAACACATCTCTAAAAAAGTGTCTGATAGCTTAGCAAACCTCCATAGAAATGATAACGATCGCTTTATCAAGTGCTGGCAAGATGTCTCTCTCGTCGTCAAGCTCGGCATTTTAGAAGATGAGAGTTTCTACGAAAAAGTAAAAAATATCCTCGTCTGGAAAAACCTTGATGGAGAGTGGACAACTGTTGAAGACTATCTGGAAAGAAACCGCGAAAAAACACAAGATAAGGTAATCTACACTACTGGCGAAGAAGACCGCTCTCATTTCGCTGAAATGTACCGTAGTAAAGGCATTGAAATTCTTTGCGCAACAAGTCAACTTGACAGTCACTTAATGCAGTTCCTCGAAGGAAAAATTGCTCCAGCCAAGTTCCAACGTATGGATGGCGCTATCGATGAAGCTCTCATCGATAAAGAGAAGGAAAACACAGAGGTCGATGCTGACGGAAAAACAGAGGCTGGTCGCCTTGCTGAATTTTTCAAAAAGAATTTGGACAATGAAAATATCGAAGTGGAAGCGAAAAGCTTATCTTCAAACACATTGCCTGGCTTCATCATGATCGACGAAAACCAACGCAGAATGCGCGACTATATGAAGATGGTCAATCCCAATATGGAAATGGGCGGCGCCGATCTATTTGGAAAAAACACCTTCGTCATTAACACTAACAACTCATTAATTAGTTCCATCATGAAGCTTCAATCTAAAGATGAAAGCCTCGCCAAAGAACTTATTAACCAAGTATACGATCTATCTCGCCTCTCACAAAGAGAGTTAGATCCGGCTACTCTCCAGGATTTTGTTTCTAAAAACACTCAAATCCTAGAAAAGCTTTCAGAAAAAGTCGCAAACGACTAAATTCTAAGCTTTAGTAGGAGGAAGGGCTATGCATAAACTAAAACTATATTTTTTCTTTTTATGCACCTTCCTCCCCTTATTTTTTCTTAGCCAAAATATATCTGCTGACCAGTCCAAAGAGCCTATAAGCGTATACCTCACTTGGGAAGGCGACCCAACAACCACAATGACAGTACGCTGGATAACCTCTAATACTGAAACAAGGTCAGGATTACAATACCGCCAGGGAGGCTACCCCGATTGGGAGTCCGTCGAAAGTTCCTTTATTCCAATGCCGGATGATCATCCCTACCATATCCATAGAGCGGAAATCATTGGGCTCAATCCCGATAGCGACTATTTTTTCCGTCTCGATGAAGATGGCACTAACTACAAGTTCCGCACAATGCCTGAACGTCTAGACCAGCCTATCCGTTTCGTTGAAGGTGGGGATATGCTTCACGATGACCCCAAATATCTAGCTGACACAAACCGTAGATCGGCCATGGAAGATCCTCACTTTGCTGTTCTCGGCGGCGACATTGCCTATTCAGCACCGCGCCTCAGTCTTTACTCAGAAAACTTTAAAAACTGGTTAGTTTGGTTGAAAACATGGAAAGAAACGATGGTCACACCGAAAGGATTTCTAATCCCCATGCTTATTACCATCGGCAATCACGAAGTCATCGGAAGGTACGGACAACCCCCCGAAAAAGCTAAATTTTTCTACGCTCTATTTCGAAACCCAAAGGCTGAGAGCTTCCAAGTTATTGATTTTAGTAATTACCTCAGTATTTTCCTTTTAGACTCCGACCACACAAGTGCTATCGACTTAGAGCAAAAAAGCTGGTTGGAAGAAAACCTCGAACCCCGTAGGAATACAACCCACAAATTTGCTGTATACCACGTACCAGCATTCCCTTCCGTAAGAAAATACAAGGGAAAAGTCAGTACGCAAGTTAGGGAGCATTGGGTACCTCTATTTGAAGAATACGGCATAAACGCAGCTTTCGAACATCACGACCACGTTTATAAACGAACAAAACCTATTTACCAAGGGAAGGTCGACCCGGAAAAAGGCATTCTCTATCTAGGAGATGGAGCATGGGGTATAAAAAAGCCACGCACTCCCAAAAAACCTAAAAGCACTTGGTATTTAGAAAAAACGCAAGGTTCTAGACATTTTATTTTAGTCACTCTCTATGGCTCGCACCGATTTTTCATGGCGATCGACGGTGAAGGAGTCATTTTCGACTACGCAAAAAATTAATTATCGATCCTTGATAAAGGATTTCCCTTTTTCCGTAATTACACAATCACTCCCTTCTTTCCGAATGAGCTCTTCAGCAATTAAATACTTCACAAAATCAGGCTCAAGAACCTCATTACCAAAAGTCCACGACCCCGGCGGTAACCAGTTCCCATCCTCATTTTTACTAATCGGAAAACCTTTGGACATGAACTCAAGAACTTCTTTTATGTTATCTTTATTAAAATCACCCATTACAGCCTCCTTACTTAATTAGGCTCCACCCTGATTATACAATAAGGTAAAAAGCTAGTCCAAAATAAACTATCCAATTTCCTCTTCGGAAGACTCTTCTTCCGTATGATAACCTGGAAAGCTAATATAACGACTGAGAGTGTTGATTTTTTTTATTTGTCGAATATTTTCTTTGGAAGGCTTTTTGGCGGGTAGTGGATTGGGAGATTCTTGAGGCGGTAATAATTTAGGGGTTATTACCTTAGTACTCTCGTTTTTAGGGCTGTATGTATCTTCACTACTATATCCCCAACATATTGAGAAACATTCAAACATACCAAATATAACCTCCAATGCCTCTAGCACTTACAACCAACTGTCGGCTAAGGCTTCCCATATGACTCCTATTCAAGTACTTTATTATTGGAAAACTCTATCTTATCAATATATTTCTTGATGTGTTATGTTTCGGCTACCACACGACAATAGACATCCTGAAGATCGCTCATCACACAAATTAAGCTCATAATTAATCATAAATAACTGATATAGGTTTTTTAAATATGGCTTTCTTGAAGCGCTTTACATTTATCTTGTCTCTACTGTTAACGTTCTCAAGTACTCAATTCTCCTATTCGAAAAACATGGAAACAAGTGTTGACTCGGGTACAGTTATCGTAACTTACCGCACAGATAACGTGGGAACTCGGCTTGACAGAATTCGATTTTGGATGGTTGATTCACAAGGTGAACGACGCTTATTCCCTAAGGGTGAGCAATATGTAGATAATCCTAGGCAGAATACACGGATGGTTCTTGTCGAGGATGTTCCTGAAGGTGAATACACCTTAGAGTTTCTTGTTCCTAACAAGGACCGGGTATTTTATACAGTCCCGAACCGAATCCTTTCCGTATTAAATGGAAGCGTCATCAGAATCGATCAGCCCATTACTACTATCCCAAGAAATGAAGTTGCTGCCATCATTGAAAGGAATATCTACTATGATAGGCCAGAGAGTGAGATCATCCTGAAAAAAACGGGAGAGCGCATCTACTCATACCCTCCAACGCAAGAAGATTACCCAAAAGCCATAATTATCATCGAAAGTTCACTACCTCTTGCGAGATGGACTTTATATCAAGGAGGTAAAATCGTCACTACAGGAAAAGGGTCTCTATCTGAAGTCGAAGTTTTTCCAGGCCTAGAATACTACATCGAAGGTGAAACTTTTGATGATTATGAATTAAAAATGTACCCGCCTGACCCTCTAAAATTAAAAGATCGAGAATCTCGAAAAGTAGAGCTTGTTTACAAGCGAAAATATGGCAACATTGCCATCGACACCAATTTACCAAGTGGAGAATCACTAGAAATCACCATAGACGGCGGCCCCGCTCTCGATCCCATACGCACAACTGCGACAGCAAGTGGAGATACCTTATCCTGGAGAAGTAACTCTCTACCAGCGGGCGAATATGTTGTGAAAATCACTCCACCTAAATACTATAAGCCCATAGACCCCATCTACGTCGATGTTGACAAAGGCGAAGAGGCTATCATTAGGCCAGCATTTATAGGAAACAGAACGATCACCGTTATGTCTAACAACTCTGACGGTGTGTATACATTAACCTCGCAAGATGGAAAACAAAAATGGATTGGAGACGGAAAAAAGCATATTTTTGTTGGACTTATTCCCGGTACCTATAATTTACATTTTTCAAGTGAAGATACAAATAAGACCGCTAATCAACAATCTAAACGCATTATTATTTCAAAATACAAAAGCACTAATCCTGAAGTAATCGCTGAATATACAAATGCAGGACATTTAAACATTGCAAGCAATTTAAAAAATTTTGCTGTCAAAATATCAAACCTAGATAGTAGTGGTACCTTATTTAAAGAAACTATCGTCAATTACGAAAAATCTATTCCACTCCCAGAAGGAAAATATCGCATCTCTTTCCTCCCACAAAAGAATTTCCCTACAAGTAATCTACCTAATCCATTAGAAGTAACCGTTAATGCTTTTGAGCAAACACAAGTTTACGGCAAATACCCTTCAATAACATTAAACGACAATGATGAAGTCGATGATGGTAAATACGTTCAAGAAAATATAGAAATTCCTTTGGATCCTAAAAAACTTCTTCTCGATGTACCTGCTGGGAATACAATTGTTGGTGACCCTTTTGATGACTCTAAAATCAATGAACAGAAAGCTAAAACAGTCTATGTCGATGCATTTCAAATAGGAATGTATGAGGTGACTAACGAACAGTTTGCTCACTGGTTAACGAAAGCATATGCAGAAAATAAACTGGTCTATAATGATGATGGTCCTTCAGAGGGAATTGTCACAGATACGACAGGAAATGTTATTTTCAGGACAAATACTGCAATCCCAAATAGCCAAATATTCGCGACTAAAATGTCGAATGAAAACATCGATTTCGAGCCTATTCCTGGAAAAGATAACCACCCTGTAACATATGTAACATGGTTTGGAGCAACTACCTACTGTAAAGACAATGGCTGTAGGCTCCCCACAGAAGCTGAGTGGGAAAAAGCTGCGGGAATGGTAAAAAGTGGAGGCTCTAAACAACTGAAAAAGTATAAATATGGATTTAGTAGCGATAAAATTTCAAGGGCTTGGGCTAACTACCGATTCACTAAGGATGACGAAAAATATAAAGGAGAAACTACTCCCGTAGGTTTTTACAACGGAGAAAACTTACTCCCCCTTGAATCAAATGACAACAAGCAATTAACAACAGAGAAGGCTGTCAGCCCCATAGGAGCATATGACATGAGTGGTAATGTGTGGGAATTTGTTAGTGATAACCCATCCAATACCTCGTCTTCTCCCAAAATCGCTAAGGGAGGTTGTTATATGAGTTTACCTGAAGGAGTAAGGGTAGCAGAGCGTCTTCCGATTCCTCCTGACTATTCTGATGCCTGTACAGGATTTCGCATCGCAAAATAAAATACCTATAATACCAATTCAAGCCTTATTTCTCGATTAGTATTGTTGGCATGAAACTCGCATACTAATCTGCGTAGATTATGTAAAAATTTTAGGTGAAGATGGAAATCAAAAACATTCTCGATTCGTGGAGTAAAAATTTTGGAATAGGTAACTTACAATGGGATGAGCAGGGAGTTTATTCCTTTAAATATGAGGGTATTTACTACATATCGATAGAAAATGATATTCAAGAAAAGGGAGCGTATATCTACTCGGTAGTGGGAGTTGTTCCCCCCGAACGTAAAGAAGAGATCACGCTAAATGCGATTAAAGCAAATTTATTTGGTAAGGAAACCGGCCTATCGACACTTGGTTATGATGAGAACACACAAACTCTTATTTTATCAAAATATATTCCCAACGAGCTCTTAAATGAAAGATACTTTACAGACCAAATGGAAGAATTTCTTGCCTATCGAATGTTATGGGCGAAAAAATTTGAAAGTCCCATTTTAGATACTCCAAAAGAATCTGAATCGATTACGGCATCTCTACGTGAAACAATACAAAAAGAAAAGGTTCAAATCTTTTTTGCCTAAGGAGAGAGGTCATGAGCGGAGATAATATCAATCCAATTCACATACAAAACATCTCCAATATGCCTATAGAAGAAAAAGGCGAAAAGCTTTCTAAAAATCAAGCTCCTTCTGTTAAAGACATACAAAGTACAAGATCTACACCAATGCTGGGCGTCCAAAAAGAAGAGACAAAAGAAATTGGTAAACTAGTAGACACGGGCCTTCAAACTTTAAGCAAAGAGTTAGATTCGAGAGAAGAAGTTTTAAAAAATTATACAAACTATACTGAAGCAAGCTCTCAGTATAGTAGTAGCAAAAAAAAGGCAGCATTTAAGACCTTTGACACCGGGATTCAAATTACAAATACAACAAAATCACGTTTTGGAAAGTTTCGAAAAGCTTTTTATTTTGTGCTAGGAAGTAATATCAACCTTTTAAAAAAATTCCCCGATCTCAAAAAAGGAATCTTTAAATTTACTAGTGTGGCAAGTCCTTTTGTGGGATTGGGAATGAATACTATCACCCTTATCGCGACTCCATATCAATTATTTAAGTCTAAAAAAGTTGTTTCAGGGATAGATGCTCATATCAAAGGCATCGATGAAAAATCGTTTATCGCAAAATCAAATAAACAATTTCTTGTTGAATTGACAAACCAGCTACAAAACAAAGATCTCACTTTTGAAAATATCAAAAAGACTATCAGTCTCAATGAAAAAGGGTTGTCCCTCGATGATGTTATGCGAAATCACGACCCTAATATAGATACAAATAATCGACACCTCTTTTTAAAACTCGTTACAAAAAACAAAAAATTTAAGGTTAACTTACTTAAACAACGAGACTTTCAACATGCCAAAAATGAGTTAAAAACACTGAAAAAAATGTTAATCGATCCAAATACCACAATGAATGAAATTCATCAGTTTCTTTTTTTAAATGGTGTTTCACTAAATAAGGCAACGTCTAAGGAAAAACTCATAAAAGAGCTTTCGCATCGCAGCTTTAAAGATGCGCTGTTTCTTGCAATACACTCTAAGCAAAAGATGGTGCAAGGGTTACAAGCAATGCAATCAGATAGGTACAAAACACACCTCACTCGTACTTCCGAGCAAAAAAATAAAATTCGTAGTGAGTTATTTGCCATTCTCGATCAGACAAAAGCTGCAGTAAATATAGACGAAAGTAAAGTAAATCAGGTTTTTGCTGATGCTGATAAAAAGCTTAAAAAACTTGGATTAAATCTAGCTCATCTTCCGCCACCGGATTCACATGAATTTACTGAAATTATCGAAATACAGAATGAAATTGATAAAATTGACAGCCAGTTACTTAAAACAACTTCTCAGGAAGAAAGAGAGAAATTAATTGATCAACGTATTGATCATGAAAATCATCGAGAAGCGATCTCTCGCGAATTCGCTAGAGGCTCAAGCATCGACAACTTGAGAACTTTACTTAAAACAGACTTCTCCAAAGAACCACTTCTTGGAATAGCTGCACATAACAAATCTCGTAGAATTGAAACACTTTCATCCTCTTCTAAAAATGGGCTGGCCGCGATGAGTAAAGAGAAGGCTGTACGCGAGAGAAAGTATTTTAATTTACCTTGGTTCACCCAGAAATTATTAAGTCCTTTATCTATTACAATAGCAGCCTTATCGATTGTCACTACAGTCCTTGTTCTGACGGGTACCCTTGCTGCTACGCCATTCGTACTGACAGCTACAGGAACGGCACTATTTTGGTTGGGAATAGGATTTAGTGTCGTAGGTATTATACATCAAATACGTAACAAACCTCGACAGTTATGGCAAAATGCTGCACATCTTAGAGGTACACGTCGGTTGATTAGACAGGTTCCTCTTGAAATCACAAAGCTACAAAAGCAAAAACGTACAATTGAAGCTTCATATGCTCATCTATTACAAAGTGCTATTTCTGCTCGACTAGATCAAAACCTATCTAAAAAAGACCTCGAACTTATCGTCGATACCCTTCCATCCAAAGTACAAAAAATACTGAGCAAGCCTAGACTTTCAGAAAATGATCAACTATACCTTGAGAAAATTCGCTTAAAAAATCGTAGCAAGGCAGTAAAATTAGAAAAAGAGCTTAAAATCCTCAATCAAAAGCTTGATCAGAGGCAAAAAAAAGTTCAAAAACATTTGGATAAGTTATCTGAGGCCTCACGTAAAGACGCCCTTCATGGAGGAGTCTCATTACGAGGACTAATTGGATTAAAGCCAAAAGACAAATCTTGGAAAGAGCTAGGTATTATTTTTCCAAAAGAGCCTAGTGCTTTAGACCTAAACAAAGAAATCAAGGAGGGAAAAGAAAATCCCACCACAATTATCAAGGCGCTCATTGAAATCGACCAAAATGGCGGGCTCTCCCAAAGTGTGAAAGACGAAATGTCAAAAAAAATGGGGCTCGACTTCGACGGTTTAAAAGAACGGATAGACCAAGAAGGAAAATCTTTGGAAGAAGAACTTCCCAAAAGTATCTCTCAGTTTTTTAGCTCAGGCCTCGGAAATATCTATCAAATCGCGAAAGAAACCACTAAAGCTACGAAATCGACAAGTAATTAACTACATATTCTTGATTTAACTTTTGTTGTTCTTCTGAAAGAACAAAATTTTTTCTGGAATCTATCGCCTTAATTTCCGCGAACCTTCTATCCCACAACTTGTTCGCTAATTGGTGAGTTGCTTCGGTCACTGCCCAAGCAGCCCCAGAGCAAACAACTACCTCACACCCCCTAATAATAAGAGAATCGGGAGACGTAAAATAAAGTAGATTACCACTAAAGATAATCGCTGTAGCTACGGCAATAGATTTTTTTGGCATTTTAGATAGCCCAAAAACTGCTATATCATAAAAATCTTGTGAGCTTGAAACATTTTTTATTAGCCAAAACAACGTTCGATCCCCTAAAGTAAATTACAATCTAAACAACAACTATCGAGTCCTGAAATTCGATGACGAATTAGAATTCCTGGTTCCTCAAACCCTTCCAATGTCCATTCTACTTCAATAACTTTCATCGTTTTAAAACAGTTAATTCGCTCTTTCTGTTCATTTAATTTTTCTAAATACACATTTTTTTCGCTCGACTGGTACACTTCATTAACTCTTTGAACAATCGACTGACCAAACACTCTTAGAAACTTCTCTTTCGCCTTTGTATCATCTACAACCCTGAACTCCTGAGCGTAATAAGGTTCGCCTCTAATTTTTTGTATTAAAGTCGCTTCATCAATTTTCTGAAAAATTTTATAATTTTTTAAAAAAACTGAAACCTTCATATATCGGCAACGTTTTACCATACAATCGTCAATAAAACTCTCCACAACATTTTCAGAGTGATTTTCATCAATAGACTCAGATAAAAGAAAGTTTAAAGTCTCGTTCCAACTGTAATTGTTTACATCATTCAAGTTCATAACTAGTTCACCTTTACCATTAATTTCCTAGGTATTTTTTTTACACAAAAAATGATAAAAAAACAACCCTATTGCGAATCAAATAAATATATAAACCTAAACTACTTGATTAAATTGAAACATTTTTTTAGTTAATAAATCAAACTACAGATAAGCGTCCACTTCGAGTGTCTTTATTTACAAATGCATTTATTGGGGTGGATATCATGAGTTTTCTCTCAGAAAAGCCCTGTTGATGAAAATATAATCTCTATTACATAATGACGAATTAAGTATCCATCTAGGGAGCAATGCAATGTCAGACGAAGAACAGCTTAAAAAAATGGAGCTTATCCTTAAAAACGAGCAGTTTGACACTGAGTATATTAGTCACGATGTGGATAACTTACTCCCCATGTTGATTGTAGACCTCGGTAGAGACCCAAATGGCCGCGACCGGTTCCTGAAAATCACGATTCAAGAGCAAGAAATGGGCGAGTCCCTGTTTCCTGAAGGAATAGAGCCTAAATCAACAGTAATCAACGCTATTTTCCAATTAGACTTCCCTTTTGAGTTTGACCCTCTCTACACAGCAGAGGTATCTAGTTTGCTGCATTTTCTCAACCAACAGCATAAACTTTCTGGTTTTGTCATGGACGAAGTGAATCATACTGTCATCTATAGGCAACAACAGCTGACAACTACGGAAGGGACAAACACTAAAGTCCTCTTGAGTATTGTTGGTTTAGCGATGCTATTTTATGACCTTCACTACAAAGTTATTGAAGAGGTTGGAAAAGGGCAGATCACTTTTGATAATGTCGTAACACAAATTATAAAAATGGCACAAAAAATCCCTAATGTGGAGTGAATGATGAAAATTCTCAACGGTCATATAGACACAGGATCTTTAATAGTTATGGGTATAACACTGGTTTTATTTGTGTTAGCTCTTTTTACTAAGGGAATGACCCACGATTTATTTCTCGAGGCGGGTGTTTTTTTGGTATCCGTAAAAATTATTATGTCGACATATAAACTGAGTATCGATACCAAGAATATCCAAGAACGCTTAGATGAAATTAGCAAATCTCTGAGTAAAAAAGAATAACAAACTAACTTTCATCTTTCCAACCCATATCACCAATCAAAGGGACAAAGCGAACATACTCTAGTACTTCAGACTGAATCTCCTTCTCACCAACTTTACGATAACGCATGAGGCGCTGTACCTCTGAACTCCCAACAGGAATAATCAAATTTCCATTTACTGCTAATTGATCGAATAAATTACTGGGAACAATAGGGGCACCAGCAGCCACTACAATAGCATCGTAAAGACCATGCTCTTTCCACCCATGAGTTCCATCGCCAATTTTTACATGTATATTACTATACCCCAAACTTTCAAAGCGTTTCTTAGACTGCTTGGCAAGAGAAGGAATTCTTTCTATCGTATACACTTCCTCAACAAACCGTGAAAAAATTGCTGCTGAGTACCCAGATCCAGTGCCAATATCAAGCACAATAGAGTTTTTGTTACATTTTGCTTCTTGAATCATTAATGCAACGATGTAAGGTTGGCTAATCGTTTGCCCCTCCCCAATAGGAACTGGGGAGTCGTTATAGGCAATTAATTGAGATGTTTCGGGCACGAACAAGTGCCGCGGCACTTCACGCATACTCTGAATAGTCATCGCATCTTTCACACCGCGACTGATGATTTGATCATCAACCATCTTTTGGCGCATTCGATCAAATTCGAGCTCACCCATAATAGCTTTAAGAGTTAGCTTCTTCGGAGCTTTCCTCTTCGTGGTGTACGTCAGAAATAGCTGCCGCAAGAATTTCTATTTTACTACCATCGACATTTTTGAGGATAATACTATGCTCTTTAATAGTGTCGACAGTTCCAATAATACCCATTGCAGTAATACGATCGCCCTTTTTTAGGCTGCTACGCTGTTCCTCCAAAGCTTTGCGACGCTTTTGCTCTGGACGCCAAAGGATGATATAAAAAAATAAGACGGCAATTCCGATCATGACGAGAGTCTGAACCATTCCTTGCTGGGGAGGCATCCCTTCAGCGTCGGCCATAGCAAGTGTTGGAGATAATAGCATCATTGATGATAAAAATATTTTTTGCATTTTTCAACCTGTAGTTTTAGTTTGGATAGACTGCGCAGATCTTCTGGTACAGTTCATGTAAAGTTCCGTTTTGAATAGATTGCCGTATTTTAGCCATCAAATCAAGGTAAAAAGCTAGATTTTGGATAGTAATCAGCGTTAGACCTGTAATTTCATCGACGTTGATCAGGTGACGAAGGTAGGCTTTACTAAATTGAGATGTATAACAGTCAGTATCAGGATCCAGCGGTGAAAAATCTTCTGAATAGCGTCCTGCTTTAATATTAATTTTTCCTGACCAAGTAAAAGCGGTACCATTTCTCGCATTGCGCGTTGGCATCACGCAATCAAACATATCAATTCCACGCATAACACTTTCAATTAAATTGCGAGGAGTACCTACTCCCATCAAATAGCGAGGCTTTTCTACAGGCATGTACGGCTCCGTGTCATCTATTACACGGTACATGATGTCTGCCGGTTCACCCACAGAAAGACCTCCAATGGCATACCCATCAAAATCCATTTTAGCAAGTACTTCTGCTGACTCACGACGTAAGTCTCCATGAACACCCCCTTGTACTATTCCAAAAAGGTTTTGGTGTTCTTGTAGATTATAGTCTCTACAAATCTGTGCCCACTCATGCGTACGTACTAAAGCTTTCTCTACATCCTCCCTCTCACAGGGATAAGGAGAACATTCATCAAAAGCCATCACTATATCCGATCCAAGCACTTTCTGTATTTCCATGCTTTCATTAGGTCCTAAAAAGTGTTTCGATCCATCGATATGGGAATTAAAACTAACACCTTTATCGGTAATTTTATTTAATCCAGCGAGAGAGAAAACCTGGAACCCACCTGAATCGGTGAGGATCGGACGATCCCAATTCATAAATTGATGCAACCCACCAGCTTTTGCAATAATATCCATGCCGGGCTTCAACATCAAATGGTAAGTATTTCCTAAGATAATATGTGCATCAATATCCTTAAGATGTTGGTTTGTGAGTGTTTTTACAGCACCTCGCGTTCCAACAGGCATAAACGCTGGTGTTTCAATTACACCATGGGCCGTTTGTATACTGCCAAGCCTTGCTTTTGATTGTTCGTCTTTTTTAGTTATCGTGTATTTTAACGTTCCCATCATTACCTTCACTTTTTTTTAATACGGCAACATTTTCAATGTGCGCAGTCTGCGCAAATTGATCGATAGGTTGCACTGAAACCAAATCGTAGCCATGTTTTATGATTTCTTCGAGATTTTCAGCTTGTGTTTCCGGATTACATGAAACATAAACAATTTTTTCCGCATCCAAAGAAAGGAGCCCACGCATGGCCATTGGATCGAGACCTGGCCTTGGAGGATCAACTAAAACGATATCGGGTTTAGGATACTTTTTCTCATCGACTATTTGGGTAAGAAGGTGGCGAACAGCTCCCGATAAAATCGTAATATTTTCAATATTATTTAATGCAGCATTTGTCCTTGCATCGAGAGCAGACTCAGGAGATACTTCTATACCAATTACCTGTTTAGCTTTTTTTGCTGCACATATTCCCAGTGTGCCGGTGCCACAGTAAAGATCGTATACCACAGAATCCTCTTGAATACCTGCCATTTGTAAAGCTGTCGAATATAGCTTTTCTGCTTGCTTAGTATTTGGCTGAAAAAAGGCTGTTGGACTGACATGGAACAAAAATTTCTGTGACTCAGCTGAAGGGTCAAGTTGAACATTTAAAGTTTCTCTTATGTGATCCGGACCATAAAGCAACATTTCATAAAAGTTTGTGGGCATCCCTTTTGCTACTTGTTGTATCCGTAAAAATACACTAATCTTTGCTTCGGGATTACTAGATTTAGCTGCGTCTATTACTGTAGATACAAACTTTTCGATGTGACTTTTATTAAGTGCATAATCTGGATTCCCCGAAACAGTCAGCATAATCATCCGATCGCCAATACTTTTGCTTTCACGCAATACAAGAGTACGAAGTGCGCCTACATTTTTAAAAGGGTGAAAAGCATCTAGACCACTAGCATCCCACCACTCTCTTACTGCATTTAACACGGTTGTAAACCACGGACTCACGAGATGACACTCTGATAAATTAGTGACACGCCCCCTACTTGAATCCATAATAAGGCCTAAAAACTTATTATTTTGAGCATCGGACGAAAAGGAAAATTCCATTTTATTGCGATATTGCCATTCATCAATGCATGGAATCAGTGAATGGAAAGTAACATTTTCATTTAACAAATTAGCAAAACACTTTCGCACATAGTCTTCTTTGTATTCTGCTTGGCGATCATAAGACATTTGCTGCCAGCGACAACCACCACAGGATCCGAAGTGCTTGCATTTGGGAGATATGCGAGACTCTGACTTATCAACAATTTCCTTTAACAGACTTAAACACTTACCTTTCTTATACTTAGAAACTTGTGTACTGACTATATCACCTGGAATAGCAAAGGGAACCTCCGCCTTAGCAACAGCCTTCTCGTCAATGACAACATCACCGGTTCCGTTTCCTTTTTTATTGAAACCTGTAATCTTCACCGTGAGCAAATCTTTTTTTTTCACTGTACTCATTAGTCCTTCCTTCTTAATAATTAACCATTAAGGTTACTCGAAAATAGGTTATATTATCAAGAACTGTTTTAATACTCTGTAGAGTGCGCGACCATAAAAGAACTGTAATATGAATCAAAATAAATAAAGTTATCTGTACGGATGAGTTACAAGTGCGGATTTTTTCAATTTTTTGATGTGCATCTAACTTAATATAAATGAAAAATGAGACAAAACAGGTGATGCTTATTTACAAGTGAAATCACTGTAGTTAATTATTAAAACCCGGGAGGCTCTTGCATAAATAAGAGCAAAAAAAAAGGAGCCATGTGGCTCCTTTTGATGAAAATCAAAAGTCGAAAGATTTAAGCGCGAGCGCGTTTGCGTGTCGCAGTTGATCTTTTTGCTGGTTTTCTTTTTACAGAAAGAGAGCGAGATTTCGCTTTTGTTGTTTTTCTTTTAGCCGGCTTTTTAGCAGCAGCTTTTTTAGCAGGCTTCTTAGCAGCAGCTTTTTTCGCAGCAGGCTTTTTCTTAGCTACTGTTTTTTTAGCTGGCTGTTTTTTAGCTGCAGTTTTTTTAGCTGCAGTTTTTTTAACAGGCTTTTTCTTAGCGACTGTTTTTTTAGCTGCTGCTTTTTTAACTGGCTTTTTCTTAGCTACAGCTTTTTTCTTAGCTGCCGCTTTTTTTACAGGCTTTTTCTTAGCAGCTGTTTTTGTAGCAGCTGTTTTTGTAGCAGGCTTCTTTTTAGAAGCAGCTACTGCTTTTTTAATAGCTTTAAGCTTTTTCTTGCCTGAAGGAGATTTTTCAAACTTGATTGACTCTTTACGATAAAGTTTCGCAAGTTTCTCCAATTTTATGGTTCCTGTGCGTACACGTTGAGATGCAGCTTTGTTACCATTCATTGCTTTATGGATATCTGATAAGACCTCATTAAGCAAGTCTTCTAAATTTTTAACGGTAGTTGACAACGCCATGCCCAAATTCCTCCTAGTTTTTTACTGTTTCATGACAATTCATTGAATATTTTACTTTCCATATATTCTGCAACACTTTTTTTGAATAAAAATTACTTTTTTTTATAAAAACCCTACCATTGTATACATAAAAAATGCAGAGCATCCGAAAAAAGTTGTAACTCTGGAAGTATTCTGGAAGGGTAATCACTCTTTTTACATATTATTATATAAAGGGAAAAAATTTCCCATAAAAAAAACACATTTTTTTTATTTTCTGAAATCAAATTTTTTTCTTTCTAACTCATATGAGAATACTGTATCTTAAGACCATGAAAACATTTTCACCACAAAAAGTACTACTCAGCTTAATTTTACCCATTACATCTACATTTTGTAGTGTCCATGCTTCAATGCAAACTGAAAACCAAATTATATGCTCAAACCCCATTTTAAACGAGTTCACAGATTCACTCAACAAAGCTGAAGATCTTTTCCAATGGAAACTCATTCATGATGCAATCCCTTACTACCAAAAGTCCTTGGAACTAGCTACTAACGTTCAAAACTTAACGGATCCTTCGACGATTCAAATTCGACTTGCCGAAGCATTTTTTCAGATTGGAGACTATACAAGAGCGTTAAAATCTCTAGAAAATAATGAAAGTAAGGGCGACATTTTCTCTGTGCAAGCGAACTCAGATAAATGGAAAACCCTTCTTAAGAGTATAATATTTAGAAGACTAAAGAAAAACAATCAAGCCATTTCTTCTTTACAAAAATTTCTCATCGAGCGAAACACACGTGACTCCGCAATACTTTTACAGCTTGGAATAAGTTATTTTGCGAATGCAGATTTAGAAAAATCGAAAGAGGTTTTAGATGAAATTAATTTCGAAAAAGCTGATAACAATACACTTACGCTAGCAAAAATCTATCAAGCAAAAATTGCTCATAGAAAAAAAGAACCTCGCTTTGCAGATAAAATCCTTTCTGCTATCGATGCTCATATCACTTCTGATCATCCCCTACTCCCCGAATTTTCCTATCTGAAAGGTATTACAGCCTACCAACTCGAACAATTTGACAAGGCAATTCCTTTTTTAGAAACTATCATTGTTAACTCGCATTGCTGGAAAGATTGCCAAGTACAAAATGTACTTATGCTACTATCTGACTGTTACATAAAGCAATATACTCAATATGCTGAATCTAAAAACTCCGTTATCGATCAACTTAATCACACATCAAAATTACTAGAAGAGCTGCAAAAAGCAAATCCAAACGAATTTAATACACTTCTTTTAGCAAAGCTCAATCTTATGATATTCAAAAGCCTAGGTGACATAAACGCCCAAAAAAAGTGTCTTTCTCTTCTTGAAAACAACCTTCTATTTCAAACGAACGATAGCCAAATCGAAGCTCTACTATTAAAAGCACAGGCTGTAGATGATTACTTGGAAAGAGAAAGCTACCTTCGAGAAATAACATCGGACAGAAACACAAACCCTCCTTTATACGCATTTGGATGGCTTCTACGGGGTTTAAACGCGGAAGACTTGGTTTCACATCAAAAAAAACAAAACAAACTAGAAGACCTCAAAACAAACTCTGAACATACCGTCGATTATTATAGCAAAGCTTTCGATCTGTTAAATGACCAAGGTTCAGAGTTAGCAAACAAAGCGTTAAGCCTTTTCATTGAAACGTGTTACAAAACAAATGACATTCAAAATTTAAACCGTGCTTACAATAAACTGACAAAGCTCATCGAATCCAAGGCAACTGTTATTGCACAACAAGAAAATGGATATCTCTACTTAGCATCCCTTCTGGCTGTAAGTATTAATACTTTAACACCGCATCCACAACTTCTTGAACAAGCTAAAAACTACTTATTTCAAGCTATAAATACTCACGCTGAAAGTAAAGATATCGACAAAACCCTTTTACTTCTTGGAAAAATACACTTCCTCACCAAAAACAACACACAAGCAGTAAAGGTGCTTGAGCTTATCCCAAAAGATTACCCCTCTTCATCAGTAGCTTCTGAAGCTTTATATTGGTGTGGAAGGGCCTATGAAATCATCGATAGTAACCGCAACCATGCACAGGAGTACTATCAAAGATTGTATGAAAAATACCCTAACTCTCCCCTTGCTGCAGAAGCAAATTTTCGCATGTACTCTTATCAAGACTACCTTCAAGGTGACCGATATGCTATTAAACATTTACAAAATTTTCAAAACCTATTTCCTAAAAGTCCCTTTACGCTTAACGCCTTATTTCTTATAGGAATCGATGCAAAGAGAGACAGAAAGTCCTCCGACGGAAAATGGCTGAGTAAAAAAAGCTTATCGAAATCCATTTGTGCTTTTCAAGAGTTAGAGACTCTCTACGAGGAGTTAACTATAAGCCCGACCCTGACTGAAGAGCAAAAACAACACTACGAAGGGCTATATCACCGCTCAACATTAGAGCGCGCATTAACAAATATGGCAATTGCCGATCAATCGATGGGTGCTAAAAGAGAAATATACCTTGAATATGCTGAAAGTGTTTTTAAATCGTTGATTAGCAAATTAGAAGCCAAGGAGAACACACAAGTTTATTCGGACATTCTTGAAGAAAGTTCATTTTATTTAGGGAAAACATACTTCAACGCTAAAAATTTCGCTCAAGCGGAAGCTTTATTCCTAAAAATGATTGACTCGTACCGTTCAGCAAAAGTTACTCGTGGCTATTACCTTTCAAAGGCTTGGAGCGAACTAGCAGCAATTGAAATGTCCCGCAATCATTTTCTGTTAGCACTAGAGCTCTTCAATAATGCTGAAGAAACTTCAAAGGGGCGCATTCTAAATACAGAAGAACGACTAAGTCAATGGATCGCCATCAGCAAATGTCATCAAGAACTTGAAAACTACGATCAAGCAATGCGAATGCTATCGCGCGTTATCAACGAAGATGCTGTTTCAGGATTAAGAATTAAAGCAATGCTCCTACGTAGCGAAGTTTACTCTCTACAAGGGCGATATGAATTAGCTAAGTTACAGCTCGAAGCTGCCTCCAAAAAAGGTGGTGAATGGGCAAAAAAAGCAAAAGAAAAATTGGAAAAAGAATATGGATATCAGTAATACATTTTCAGAGCTACTACATATGAGCTCAAACTGGAATATCATCCTTTTTATTATTGGACTCTGTTCCCTAGTAAGTTTTACGATCTTTATCGAAAGATTGATTCAGCTTAAAAAATCTGAAGCTGATACCAACACCTTAATCATCAACCTCAGAAACTCCATTCAAGAAGGTAATTTTATCGAAGCTATCCAAACTTGCGAAAAAACAGGAGGTACCGTTGCCAATATTGTTAAATCTGGAATCGAAAAGCACAATAGAAGTAAGGATCAGATTGAAAGCAGTATGGAGCTTACGGGTCTTGTTGAAATTGCACAATTGGAAAAAAATGCGAAAATCCTATCAGTTATTGCTTACATTACACCTCTAATCGGACTCCTTGGAACAGTTCTTGGATTCATCCAAGCTTTCGCTGAAATGCGCATGAGTGGCCTTGTTGACATCTCTGCAACAAAACTTGGAGAAGCAATGGAATATGCACTAATCACAACAGCCGCTGGCTTAGTAGTAGCAATTCCTTCTGTGCTAGCATATAACTACATCGTCAGTCGAATAGACTCATTTGTTCTCGATATCCAAACCACTTCATCTGAAATTGTCGACATCCTCATTAATAAAGACGAGGGATTTGGGTACTGATATGCGGTTTAAAACAAAATTAAAAGCCTCGCACAGTTTAATCGACCTAACCCCTCTTGTCGATGTGATTTTTTTACTTCTTATATTTTTTATCATCACTTCAGACATCCTTCCTTTAAAATCTTTAAATATTGAAAGCCCTACATTAAGCAGAGATTCAGCTCCGCTTACGACACAGCTAGTCGTTATTGTTGATGCACAGAACGTGATCTATGTCGGATCGAAAAAAGCCATTGTAGGACTTCATTCTCTCAAAAGCCAACTTATGGAGGAGATAGGCAATTTAAAAAAACAAAATGGGCAACAAGACCCTACTGTAGTTGTTAGTATTGATAGGCGCGTCGAGTATGGTGATTTTTTGAAGGTCTTTTCCATCGCGCAAGAGTGTTGTCAAAATCTTAGACTCGTCTATAAGCCTACCGATGAAACAAATAGTGAGTACTTCTAATGCATATGCTCCGACTGAATAGAGACGAAAACAATCGCAACGTATCTATTAGTTACAAAAAAAAAGACTCTCTTTTTACCAGTACATTTATTTTTGCGTTTACTTTTGCCTTGTTGACCCACACTCTTCCTTTATATGTATTTAATATTTCTTCTATTAATTTAAACTACCCCAAACTGGTATTACCTCCTGTTACCGTTCAGACTGATGATTTACCTCACAATAAATTCAATGAAAACAACACAAGTAGTAACCTTGATCAACGGATCATCGCAAAACGTAACGCTCTTATTCCCCCATTTTCAAAAGTAGAACTCCCTAAAATTAGCGACTATCAGGGCGATGTTAATACAATTTTTCCTCCCCATCATTTTCAAATAAGTCATCTTTTCGATGATTATGAGAATGCAGTTTTTCTTACGAACAACAACCCAATTTCCATCGTAACGATACATCCCGCTTATGAAATAAATGCTTTTGGCTCACTTTCCGAAAGTTTGCCACCAATTATCAGCGAAAAAAAAATATCAGCACCTGCTTCGCAAATTGAAAAAAAACGTCTAATTTTTTCTACCATCGTCGATAATGAATCAGGAAAAGTGATATGGATTGAAAATGTTTCGAAATTAAAAAACAAAAAGCTAATAAAAAAAGCAACAGAACTCCTTAACGACTTGAAGTTCAACATCACAAAAGGAACATTATTTACATATGGTGATATAGAAATCACCTTCACAATGGCCTTAAACAATTAAAACGTTAACTCTAGAATTTAATTACTTAAAAGTGCTAAGGTCTCATTTATCCAAAAATTTGAAAAAATGGAGATAAGTATGATATCAACTGCTACTGACAAAGACCTCTTCCATTTCGCGGAAGCTCCCTACTTTGAAATAGATGAAGAATCCGACAGAGACACTGTAAATTGTACAGAAGATGCGCCAATTCATCATTTAGATTGTAATAGAAAAGAATCGAATCAGAGTGACCCTATCGATATTATTAATAAGGTAGGAGAAGAAGTCATTCAAAGTTACGATGATAGCTTCCCTCCTCGAAAAAAAACACATCTTAAACGCTCTAATGAATTTACGTGGATGGATAAAGTAAGCAAAAAAAAATTACAAAAACAAAGAAGTGAAGAACGTTTTTTAAAACAACAACGTTTCAATCAACTGAATTAATATGATACAGGTTGCACCCAATACTGCAATTATGATCTATCTAGCCCTGACCCTCAGCAGCATCCTGGGGGTTTGGATTTTCTCTCATCTGACAAGGCGCCAACACAAAATTATCACCACAGAAAATCAATTACGTATCTGTGAGTATTGCCAATGTGCTTATGTCGATGATATTTCTAAAGAAGTCACTCAATGTCCCGAATGCAAATCATTTAATAAAAACAATCAATATCGTTAGACACGTCTCTTATACCTATGGCCATAAAGCGGTATAGCAAAAACCCTTTAAACTAGAAATTAATAAATTGTAAAAAACAAAACACATATACAACCCTACCTCACAGAGTTAACAAAAGAAGGGCTCATAAAGGTTTGCGTGACTAAAGGCATCAGTCTTTTTAGCTGCATTGAAAAAGATAGCTCCCATCTAGTAAACCACACCCCTCCAGATAGACTATAAACCCGGTTTGGGTCCAAACCATTTGTTATAGTATGTTTACCTAGCGTGATTGACAGGTTTTACGGTCGTACTTTTAAACGATATAACGATAAGAACGATAAAAAATTACCAAGTATTTAAGGCAATTCAGATGCACGGATAACTGTGACATGAGTTAAAGGATAATTTTCCTTATCGTTATATCGTTATATCGTTATATCGTTATATCGTTGAGAACTATTTAAGTTTGCCATTACACTCAAGTGCATTTTATAAAATTTAAATACCCTTTGTAGACAAGCTATCACAGCCACATTAGAGCTTTGGCTGCGTAAGGTGAGTTATAAGTAGGTATGCTCTTGATTTTAGGCGTTTTCAATCAAAGATAAACTTTTATTGATCATCTCCGGCATAACCTTTTGAAGGAGTTGTACCCGATTATCCCAAGTATGATGTTCTGAAACAACTTTGCGTCCCTTAGAGACAACTTGCTGCCTTGCATCTTCATTTTCGAGATAGTAAGTGATTTTACTATCAACATCTTCCCATTTCCCCGGTTCATAGAGAACGAGATTTTCACCTTCAGAAAAATTTTCACGTACAAACAAATTATCGTTTGTAATAACAAGCGCTCCACAAGCTAGTCCAGCAAAAATTCTTTCATGAGATCCATTTTTAAAAAAGGGACTGCTATTTAAGCAAATTTTACTTTTTTTAAGGATGTCGAGACTGTTCGAGTAAGAGACTGGTTCATGAAAAACAACGTTGTCTTTTCCTTTTAAAAGGTCTTTCCATCCTTTAGTTGCATTTGGATCATCTTCAAAAAGCTCTCCAAAAATATGAACTTCAGCATTATTTATATTGCGAATAAGTTCTACTCGATCAACTCCCCGTGTGTATTTATCCAGGTATGTGAAGAGTTTGAGGAAGTCAACCCCTTCCAGTGGAAGCCCCTTATTTCGCCACGCCATAACTAAAGCATCTTGTAGGGGAACCACTTTATTAGATAAAACAATATCGCAAGCTTCCTTAAGAGCTTCACAAGTCGATTCAGTAAACTCATTTTCCCACGACATGCGCATTGTTGGGTAATCATAACATGACCCTAAAAAGACAACTTCATACTCTCTATGCTGTTCTGGTTCATCACAAAGTTCTCTTTCTATAGCGTGAGGCATAAAAAAAACACGATCAAAATTCTGAGTACTTAATCCAAAGCAATCATATTTATCAACGCACGATACAATAGAATACTTACTATCTATGAGACCTACCGAATATAGTGATGGATCCAATAAAATTGACAAATGTGGAATTTTTAGTAAGTCCCAAAGGTAGGTATTGTCGGGAAAGGGAAGAAAACTATTAAAGGAAATAGTAAAGTCCGGATTATATGCTTTGATTGCATCGATCACACTTTCATGAATCTTTGTTTCGACAACGTCAAATAAAGTGGTTTCAACTCCCGCTCGCTTAAAAGCCTCAATAAATTTATCTGTAAAGTGTCGTTTAGATTCATACTGATTATAGTTAACCAAAAAGCATACCTTTTTAAACATACCTAACCTCAAGTGCATTCCTTCAATTATTTTCTTTATAACAAACCTGAATATTTCTTCCGAAAGGTTGATTCAACATCGATACATTTAGCTTCATAAAAAGGATCTTTAGCCAACCCTGGCATTACAGGCTTCACCTTAGTGAGTGCATTTTGTAAGTCTAATTCGTATATTTTTTGCCAACTACTGAATCGAGTTATGAGAAATTCTGCCGGAAAGTGTTCTCCGCCAGCACGATCCTTTTTCTCATCCATCCATGGTGGATGCACTGGTGGCATCCAAGAGTTAGGCATTAAGTCGACGAGTCCTGCAACTTGAAACAGTCCAAACACCCCCCTCTTAAAAAGATCGCGTCCAACTACTCCAACGACTTGCGACGCATTTTCAACTCCACGATGAACGTGCTCGGCAACACCAATCCCTTTTTCAATCACATGAATCATTTGATCAACAGAAAGGAGTGAAGACGATCCAAGTAAAAGGCGAGTAATCCCCTCTCTATTTTTCTTTAAACACTTTAGAAGTAGAGACTTATTTTCAATAAGGCTTTCTAAACATTTACTGCTGTTAATAAAAAGTTCGTTAAGACCTTCATTTCGAGTATCTTGACCATAAGAAAAAGCTGAAGTTGCATCTAATGTCTTCATGCTTAACACGAAAAGCCGTTTTAGAATCGAAATGATCGCTTTCATTATCCTTAAAAACCTATGAATAAGAACTTTAACCATAAGCTTCCAACGGTACCTAATTGATGGAGATAAAAATCCCCCTTTTTTCTCCCATTTTACCTTTGTTTGAAGAGAATACTTATCGGTAGCTACACTCCAAAATTCTTTAAACTCCTTAACTAATGCAATCTGTTCCTTAACATGATCGTTAATTCTAGCAGCAATGAGAACAGCTTGCGCAGCGATGCGAACAACGACTTTATTTCCTGCAACCCAATTTAAAGTGTGCCCTGCCGCTAATTTAAGAAAATTATCGGGATTAGTATAGGTGTTAAATTTCTGAAACCAACGCCAGACTTTGTGAATTCTATGTATGATCTGAAAGCTAATTCCTAAAAAGCCATTGAGCTGAAAATCATGAGGTATAGTAGAACTTGATGATGAACTAACAACGTTAATAGGCGTCAAAACGTACTCCAATATTTGTTCCTGATTTTAATTGATTTGACTTCTGCGCCCTAACAATCAATATCACTTTAGAACAATTAAGCTCTTCTTTTCTTTCGTCATATAATTTTTCAAAAATCAAATCGTTCACCTCACCCCTCTTCAAAAGTTTTTTTTCTTCAAGCAAACCATATAAACAGCACATTTATTTTAAAATAATTAATTTAACCTATCTAAAAACAAAAAAATCTTGAAGAAAATGATTCTGAGATTTCCTGGCTTGGTCTAGAGAAAAATGCACTGTTGAAGAAATTCACCACAACAGCTATTGTTTAACTATAAATTTTACGGAGGCCATCTATGGACAGCACTAATACGATCTCTCTAGGAGACAGCACAAAAGACGAGTACCCTCACCTCGATGCAGGGCTAAAAGATGTTTTTATTAAAACAGCAAACGCGATACGTGTCCTTTCAATGGATGCCGTCCAAAAAGCAAATTCTGGACACCCTGGCTTGCCTCTTGGATGCGCTGAAATTGGTGCTTACCTTTACGGTCATGTCCTTAATCATAATCCTACAAATCCTAAATGGCTAAACCGCGACCGCTTTATTCTCTCTGCTGGACATGGATCCATGTGGCTGTACTCATGTCTTCACCTCTCGGGATTTAAAGTCTCACTTGAAGACATAAAAAACTTTAGACAGCTACACTCCATCACACCAGGACACCCCGAATCTCTAGACACTGAAGGTGTCGAAACTACAACGGGTCCTTTAGGACAAGGTATTGGTAATGCTGTAGGCCAAGCCCTAGGCCTTAAAATTCTTGCCGACCGCTTCAATACCCAAAAACACAAAATTTTTGATAATAAAGTGTACTGTCTCATGGGTGATGGTTGTGTTATGGAAGGCATCTCCGCTGAAGTATCTTCTCTTGCCGGCCACCTAAAACTCGATAATCTTATAGTGATCTACGATGCTAACAATATCTCTCTCGACGGCCCTCTCGATGAGTCCTGCTCCGAAAATACAAAAGAACGCTACAAAAGTTACGGATGGGAAGTTGTCGAAGTCGATGGCCATGATTTCGATGCAATCCACCAAACATTTTCGAAAGTCCGCGACAATCAAAAGCGACCTACCCTCATTATCGCTCACACAATTATTGGAAGAGGATCGCCAAACAAGGCCGGAACACATAAAGTGCATGGTTCCCCTCTCGGTGAAGAAGAAATTCTTGCAACAAAACAAGCTTTAGGACTACCTGAGGAACCTTTCTGGGTAGCACAATCTGTATACGATTTCTTTGAAGAGCGTCTTAAAAAAGATCGCGTCAAAGAAGAAGAGTGGAAAACAAACTTTGATGGATGGGCTCAGGAAAACCCAGATCTATTCAAAATGTTTGAAGATATGACACATCATCGTCTTCCCAAAAATCTAGAAGATCGCCTAAGTGCCATTGAGATAAACTCTCCAATAGCGGGACGAAAAGCATCAAATACCGTCCTCCAAAATTTAGCAACGATGTTACCACAGTTAATCGGCGGTTCTGCTGATCTCTCTTGTTCAGACCTAACCATGCTCAAAGAATTTCCTGTGATCAGTCCAGGTATTTTCACTGGAAAAAATATAAAATTCGGTGTACGTGAATTTGGCATGGCGGCAATGGCAACAGGACTAGCACAAACGCAAATGCTAACGCCATATATCGGCACGTTTTTGACATTCTCCGACTACATGCGCAATGCAATTAGGCTATGCTCACTGATGAAAGAAAAAGTCATTTATCAATTCACACATGACTCTGTTTTTCTTGGAGAAGATGGACCCACCCACCAACCTGTAGAGCATTATGCAGCTCTTCGTGCAATACCAAATCTACATTTCATAAGGCCGGCAGACGCTAATGAAGTCAAAATGGCATGGATTGCAGCTTTACGCTATCAAGGTCCGACCGCATTTTCTCTTTCGAGACAAAGCCTTCCCACACTAACAGAAACAAATGTAGCGTACTCTGAAGGGATGGGACGTGGAGCCTATATCATTAGGAAAGAAAAGCAAAGCGCTATTGATTACACTCTTGTAGCTACGGGATCAGAAGTATCTCTCGCGCTCGATGTTGCAAAAGAACTAGAAAAAATTGGAAAAAGTGTGCGTGTAATTTCCTTCCCTTGCTGGGAAATCTTTGAATTACAAGAACAGGAATATAAAGAAAGCATTTTCGGTGGTGACCTCGGAAAACGTGTTAGCATCGAAGCGGGTGTCGAGCAAGGTTGGCATAAGTATATCGGCTCTAACGGTATCGCTATTTGTATGGAGTCTTTTGGACTGTCCGCACCTCAACAATCTCTTGCTGAAGAGTTTGGATTCAATGTAGCCTCAATAATGGAAAGGATTCTATAAGTATACCCATGGAAAATACATTATTTCTCGATGCTCTAGCAGGTAAAAATTTTTCCGGTCGCCCACCTGTCTGGCTAATGCGCCAGGCTGGGCGCTACATGCCACAGTACCGTAAAATTCGCGAAAAATACCAATTTCTTGAAATGTGCAAAACTCCTGAAATAGCTACAGAAGTGACTCTACAACCCGTCAATGCGTTCGGTGTTGACGCAGCGATTCTTTTCTCTGATATTCTGGTTATCCCTGACGCTCTGGATACTGGACTACGATTTGAGGAAGGGGCAGGGCCAATTATTGATAAGCCAGTACGCAGTTCTACTGATATCCCCAACCTTCCTTCACACTCGATGAAAGAAAAACTTTCCTACGTTGGACAAGCAATTCAACTACTAAAGAAAGAATTAAAAATACCGCTTATCGGATTCGCTGGTGGACCGTTTACTGTGGCAAGCTATATGATCGAAGGCGCTTCTAGTAAAACATTACGCAACACCAAAAAATGGATGTTGCGCGACCCCGACTCTTTTCACCGTCTACTTCGTAAACTCACAAATGACACAATCGAGTATATTGAAATGCAAATCGATGCAGGAGTCGATGCCATCCAAATATTTGATTCATGGGCGCATGTACTTTCGCACCGCCATTTTAAAGAATTTTCCCTTACTTACCTTAAAAGTATTGCTAATGCGGTCAAAGCTAAAGACTGCCCTTCGATACTTTTTTGTAGGGGATCGAGTGTGTTCGCCCCTCAACTAGCAGAAGCTCAACCTTCCTGTATTGGAATTGACTGGAATGCAGATCTTGCAACTGTACGGAAAATTATCCCTAATGATATCGCCCTTCAGGGAAACCTGGATCCAGATATTCTTTATGCTCCAAAAGAGAGTCTCGTGAAAGAAGTCAATAGCACGCTATTCACCATGCAACATTCACCCAACCACATTTTCAATCTTGGTCATGGCATTGCTCCCGATGTTTCCCCAGATGCAGTAAAAACGTTGGTAGACACGATTAAAAACTATGTGCCATGAAAAAAATTATCATTGTTGGAGCTGGTATCACAGGACTGACTTTAGGGTACCGTCTTAAAAAAAAACTCGGGAATAGCCATGAAATTATCATTCTCGAAAAAAATAATGAAGCTGGGGGATGGATCCAAACTATAGAAGAGAACAATTTTCTCTTCGAGCTAGGGCCACGCAGCTGCAGAGCAAAAGGCAATGGCATACATACCCTCCAACTGATAGAGGATCTTGGGATTACCGATCAGGTAATCGTCGGAAATGCATCGGCAAAGTACCGCTATCTATACAAAGATCATAAGCTACAGGCTTTACCATCGGGCCTTTTTTCTGCGCTCACCTCCCCACTCATGCGTGGGGTTCCGAAAGCTTTGTTTAAAGAACGTAATATTCCAGCTCTTCAAGGTACGGATGAATCAATTTATGATTTTTTTATGCGTCGATTTAATCGACATATTACTGAAACTTTTATCGACCCTCTTTGCTCAGGTATTTATGCAGGAGATATACGAGAACTTTCAATTCGCTCCTGTTTCCCTAAAATTTACGAATGGGAGCAGTTACATGGTTCTGTTATTCGAGGAGCTTTAGCAAAAAAAGAAAAAGAACAAAATTTATCGCACTTTGTTCAAAAAATGCAAAAATTCCCTCTATTCTCTTTCAAAAAAGGAATGAAAACGCTTACGGATACACTTGCAAACCACCTAAAAAACCAAATACACTTCAACAAAGAAATCACAAAAATCGAAAACAGAAAAAAACTTAGTGTACATCTTCAAGAAGGTCCCCCCCTTGAATGTGATCACCTCTACCTTTGTATACCGGCAAATCAATGCAGAAAATTTCTAGAAAATTCCTTCGAAATGAAAACTTCTTCAATCGCAGTTGCTTGCATAGGATATAACAATAAAGTTTTCAAAAGAAAAGGTTTTGGTCACTTGATTCCTTCTAAAGAACAGGAAAATATGCTGGGAGTGGTCTGGGATTCTTCCGTCTTTCCCGAGCAAAATAAAAACGAAAATCAGATTAGGTTAACAGCAATGCTCGGTGGTTCGCACCAACCTGAGATCATCGATAAACCTGAAAGTGAAATTAAACAAATTGTCCTTGAAGGCCTACAAAAACAAATGAATATTGATGCCATCCCAGATTTTGTTTCGATTCACTACGCGAAAAATGCCATTCCTCAATATACGATTGGCCACAACTCACGCGTTCAAGAAATGCAAAGATCGTTTGCAAAAATTTCTGAAAATATCACTCTTCTTGGCAATAGCTATCACGGAGTAGCTGTCAACGACTGTATAGCTAGAGCGAATGCAACAGCTACAAAGTTTCAAACTTCTGATAAACTTTTTTAAAATCAATTTTACGATTGTTAAAATGTTCTAGAGGATACGTTCGAGTGAATTTTGCATGACTTCGCGAACAGATAATCCACTAGCGACAGCTTCAATATCTTCTGAATAGCTATCGACAGCAAGCATGATAATACTTATTAAAGAAAGAAACGTTTTTCTTGGAATGACACCTTCAGGCTTCATAAAGGCATATCTAAAATAAATATGACCACTTAATTCATCCATCCCAAATCCAGGTATATCGAGGCTCCTATTAAAAAACATAAGAACCCTTGCCATTTCCCGAAACGCCCCTTCGGAAACTTTAAAGGGAAATATAACACTCAACTGTAGTAAAATGTCAGATTCTATAGAATCTTCAGACTGCTTGTTCGATCCCAACATATTTACTATCATAAATCTAGAACGGCCCCGATTATCAGGTCCGATATTAAAGCGGTAATAGTCATAGGGAATCTCTTTATCTGCTTTAAAAAATTCTGGCGAAAAAGCATAGTCCTCTAGAATTTTTCCACAGTATTTTAGTTGGTTAAATGCCATCTTTTACTCCGTTTTTGGAGGATTATCTTATTTACTCATAAAAAATTTAATCAATAACTCTCTTCTACTTATGGGATCACCCCATGACTCTTCATTAACATTGATACCCGCATGCTCTATCATTCGCCTCACACCATCGTTGTCAGCTGAGTTACTATCAATTTTCGCCTCTATACTCTTTATCATTGTTTCTATTTCCTCTGGGCTTTTGTTTGCTGCTTTTGCAGGTTTTCGTAAAGCGGAAAGCTCCCGATGCCTATCTTTTTGAGTAGCAATTTCTTTTTGAACTTTTAATAATTGGTATTTTTGATTTTCAAGCTGTTGGATTTTTTTCGTCTTTTTAGTAATAGCTGTCCAGTTTTTCTCTTTCATTTTTTTAATATTTTTCTTTTCATTGCTTGTAAGCTTTTGTAAATTCTGAACCTCTTTTTTTACATCTGAGATAGCTTCTTTTATTTGCGATAAATTATGGACAACCTCAAAAGCCTCTACTGTTTCCATTGTTGTTTTAATGTTGCTTCTCGCTTTTTGCTCCTGTCGATCGGCTCTCAAAAGTAAAACCCCTGAAATCTTTAAAAATAATTGCTCTATTTTGTACATAAAAAAGGTTGCTGAACTCTTCAAAGAGTATTTTGCTTGCTTTACTTTATTTCCAGAGGACTTGGCATTGTCTAAGAGTATTTTTGTTGTTGCTAAAGAGCGCTTTGCTGAATTCACTCTAGATGCTGATTTACTATATTGATTTTGAGCCTTTACAAGACCGATTTTTGTCTCATTCAATTTATTTTCTGCTTCTGCAAGGACAACTTTTTTATAAAGTTTGATATCCTTAAGTATTTTTGAAGAACTTTTTTTGCGACAAAATTTATGAACAATTTTACCGCGAGGGGTATTCTTTAATTTTGACGAAACCTCTTTGGAAAGACTTTGAAGTGATTCTTCTCGGTCTAAAGCGGCTTTCATTCGATCTTGAAGATTTTCTAAAGAAGCTGGCATCGATGCGTCAAAACGCTTGCGTGCCACTTCTAGCGTTTTGTAATTACTCTGTAATTCTTTTTCGGTTTTTTTAATATTACGCTCATTTAAAGTTTTTTTCTTTGCAATATTTAGCCCTTTACCTTTCATTCGAATATTGTGTCTATTTCGATAAATACAATATCCACCTCCAACACCAAGGGCAACATTAGCTAAAATAAAACCTGCACCACTAGTAGCTGTTGCTATCGCGGACCCCACGCCAGCTACTAAAACTCCTGTAGAAGCTATAGCTGAAGTTGCCCATAAAGAGTACGTACCAAGTCGTACCCCTTTTTGAATTGTATCAACAGTAATGCTATCGTATAAACTCCCTTGTACTTCAATTTTAAGTTTTAACATCTCTTTTTCTGCGGGAGTACAACTTTTATCACTAGCAATCGTTGCCAACATATTCAATTGTTTAATGATATCTTTATGTTTCTTCGAGTTTCGTTTTATCCCTTTTGCTTGAAGATATGTACCCCAAGCTTTATCGAAAACGCCGAGAGTACTCGCAAGTACAGTTTTTCCTGCAAATTTTGCTACAATTTTTCCTTCTTTGATAGAGTATTTGATTACCTGGTTTTTTACACCTGCACTTTTGTTGAGTTTATCGGTAACTTTCTCAAGTTCTCCAAAAAGTTTATCGACTTCTTGTTGTAGTGAATCAACTTTTTCTTGAAGGCTCTTATTTGTAGGATTTTTTTCTAATTCGGCTTTTTTAGCGACCAATGCTTCATTCGCTTTCTCGAGCTTGCTTTCTAACTTCTTAAGCTTTGCTCCATCAATCACGCGCTCTGTAGCCTTACCCAAATTGTAAATAAACAAACCTGTCACTAATACATTTTCAATTTTCTCAAGACCTTCACTAGCAACTTCCAATCTCTCTATAAAGGAGGGAAGCTCACCCGTCTCTTTTTCTTGAATTTTCGAAACTCCCTCGGCGACAGTCACTGCAGCATCGATGACTTTTTTGGTTCTTTTAATGCCCTTTTCCGCAGATTCAGTTTTTTCTACAGTCTCTTCTAGCAACTTTCCGAGAGTTTTCCGTAAATGACGCTCAGCTTTTTTTACATCTTTTTCCGCTGAAGATTTTTTTTCCTTAACAACTCCCTCTTTTGCTATAAGATGTTTCTCCCCTCCGCCAACCTGCGGTTCGGCATCAAGTTCTGCAAATACAAGATCGTTTTTTTCCTCTGTTTTTTTCTCAGCCTCACCTTTTTCCACAGGCTTTTCGTCTGGAGAAGGTGGTGGACCTAATGGACCTGTAATTTTTGACACATGAATCTCCTGTAGTTATCCTTTCCCACAGAACATGTATGCAAAAGAGGTGCCAAAACCGGACTCTACAGGAGGAATCTCCGAAGAACATCCCAAGAGAAAATTATTGATCTATTAATTATCAATAAGTTACTGTTACATTTGAAGCACCGGGAAATAAGATGTCACATAAACAAAAAGTCACCTGTACGCGAAAGATTCACTTCTCAGCAGGACATCGCGTCATGGGCCATGAAAATAAATGCGCAACCGCCCACGGCCATAATTACTACGCACACCTCTTTGCTGAAGGCGAATCTCTCGACAATATCGGCCGTATTATCGATTTTTCGGTCATCAAAGAAAAAATTGGCGGATGGATCAATGAAAATTGGGACCACACCTTCCTTGTATGGGAACGCGACACTCAAACAATCGACGCTTTAATGTCTATTCCTAGAAATCAAGACCCTTTCATCTGCCCTTTTAATCCTACTGCAGAAAATATGGCTCTATACCTTTTACATGAAGTCTGCCCTAAACTACTGAAAGACTCAGGGGTTATCATCACGAAAGTTATTCTTTACGAGACGGACAACTGTTACGCCACCGCCGAGATAACTTAAACAATAATTTTAATTTACACACAAAGATGACACCCTTGCGTTAATTTGAACAATCGCATAAAATGTTGATGACTCTTTTAAATATAATTCGAGAGATTTTACATGGGATTATTTTCCCGAAACAAACCAAAGATCAAAATCCAGTCCTCAAAAAAGGACGGATTCAGCGGGTGGCTCAAATGCACGAGCTGCAGTGAGCTTATACATACAAACGAACTCGAAAAAAATAGCTACTGTTGCCCCAAATGCGAATACCACTACCGCCTTACAGTAGGTGAACGCCTACGCCTCCTTACTGACAAGGACTCATTTAAAAGTTTGTTCGATAACCTAGAATCGAAAGACGTCCTCGAATTCGTCGATTCGGACCCCTACCCCGAAAGAATTGAAAAAGCTAAAGAAAAAACAGGACGCAACGAAGCTGTCGTTGTCGGCACCTGTAAAATTAACGAGATCGAAGCTGCGCTAGGAATTATGGACTTCAACTTTATGGGGGGATCCATGGGATCTGTTGTTGGAGAGCGCCTTACCCTACTTATTGAACATGCGATTGAAAAAAACTTTCCTCTCGTTATCGTAGCTACTTCCGGTGGTGCTCGGATGCAAGAATCCATTTTCTCTTTGATGCAAATGGCAAAAACTTCTGCTGCACTTGCTAAATACCACGAAGCAGGCCTTCCCTATATTTCAGTGCTGACAAATCCCACAACGGGCGGTGTCACGGCCTCATTTGCCTCACTAGGTGACATCATTATTGCGGAACCAGGAGCATTGATCTGTTTTGCCGGCCCTCGCGTTATCGAACAAACTATCGGTCAAAAACTTCCATCTGGCGCACAAAAATCGGAATTTCTCTTGAAACACGGAATGATTGACTGTATTGTGAAACGGCAAGATTTAAAAGAAACTATTTCTGAGTTCATTAACTTTCTTACCCACAATGAAAGTGTTCAGAGCAGTAACTCAAATAAAAAAAACAAACAAAAAATAGTGAAACTATAACATATGACACACCAACAAGAAATTGAAATCCCCACATTAACAAATGACAACGAAAAACTCCCAACATACGGATCTGAAGGTGCTGCTGGCGCTGATGTAAGAGCTGACATCGACGCTCCAATAGAGATATTAGCAGGGGGATCTGCCTGCATCCCAACGGGCCTTTTTTTTGATATCCCCGAAGGTTATGAAATTCAAGTTCGTCCTCGTAGTGGACTTGCTTTTAAAAATCAGATTACTGTTCTTAATTCCCCAGGTACGATCGACCACGACTACCGTGGTGAACTAAAAGTTATCCTTATCAACCACGGAGTAAACACCTTCTCTGTTGAGCCACAAATGCGTATTGCTCAAATTATTGTTGCCCCCGTTATTCGAGCTCGATTCCAGCGCTGTGAAAAACTAACGACATCTGTACGAGGGCAAGATGGATTTGGAAGTACAGGGACCCATTAATAGTGTTTGAGGTAAAAGACATTAAGACGATGAGTAAGATATCAAAATATTTAGACAAAAACATGGTGGTATTCCTCGATGTTAATACGCGCGATGAAGCCGTAAGCACTCTCGTCAACCTCGCTCATGAAGGGGGTAAAATTCATGATGAAGCAGAGTTTTATAACGCGATCATTGACAGGGAGCGCATTGTCTCAACAGGCATTGGCATGGCTGTAGCAATCCCTCATGCAAAGCTTGCTGCCTACGATGATTTTTTTATCGTTATCGGCATCCTTTCCCACGGTGTGGACTGGAACACCATTGACGGTTCTGCCGTTCGCATCATTTTTATGATCGGTGGTCCCGATGACAAACAAACAGAGTACCTACAAATTTTATCGGGCATCACATCGGCTGTTAAAAAAGATGACCGAAGAAAGCAGGTTATAAACGCTTCATCACAAGAAGAAGTTATTGAGCTCCTAAAAGGTTTTTAAATGTTATTTGGAGGAAACCATGGACCTAACAACGAAAGACGTCGCAAATCTCCTCAATGTCTCAAAAGCGACCATTGAGCAATGGATTATTGACGGAGCAATCCCTTGCTATCGCATTGATGATCAATATAGGTTTAGCCGCATTGAAATTGAAGATTGGGTCCTTAAGAAACAGGCTCAAGACTCACCTTTCAACGATGCAGGCGGACAAGATGTAAAGTCTGGAGGTAACCAACAATTTTCTCTTTATAGAGCGATCCATAAGGGCGATGTACTACACCAAGTTCCTGGAAAAGACAAAAATGAAGTTATTCGCAATACTATGATATCTGTAGCAAAAGATTTAAACCTCGATGCCGATGTCCTTGCTGAAATGCTCATTGACCGTGAAAACTTGCAGCCGACAGCACTCGGTCACGGCATAGGAATTCCACATACCCGCGACTCTTTTTTAAACTCCTTACACGACCGCGTGATCATTGCCTTTCCTGAAAAACCTCTAGAAGACTATGGCGCTTTGGATGGAGAGCCTGTACATACACTATTTTTCCTTTTTGCTTGTAATGACAAAAGGCACCTACACCTTCTCGCAAAAATTGCCCACTTAAGCAACCGCGAATCGACACGAGAAATCCTAAAGTCAAAACCCAACAAGGTAAAGCTCCTCGAGTTTATTAAGGAGTGGGAAAGTCACATAGGTGCAGTTCTCGCGAAAGGGAAATCATAGACCTTGCAATCATACGGTTTTCCTATTTATTTTTTGCCATTGGTATAAGTTATCCCGTTCATTTCTTCAAATTACCGGGAATAAATGTATAGTCTAGGAAAAAGAGTTGCCCGATTAACACAAGATCTATTATAGCTTGTGCAACGGAACTGCTTACACCCTATCAAATTATGAAGGTAACTTTTATCAAAAGCGCCTCTGCTATTATCGAATTCAATGGCACAAAGGTTTTATGTGATCCATGGATGACCGATGGCATATACTATGGCAGCTGGTACCACTACCCTCCTCTAAACTCCTCCCCTAGTGATTTTAGCGACGTCGATTATATTTACATCTCCCATATTCACCCTGACCACATGGACAAATACACTCTCGAACAATTCCCCAAAAACACCCCCATCCTTATCCACGACTATCAAGAAAAATTCCTTCTTAACATCCTCCGAGCTATAGGATTTACAAATATAATCGAAGTTGCTCACAAGGAACCTTTCACATTGTCAAACGGCTTTACAATTGAAATACTTGCTGCAGATAATTGCGATCCAACTGCCTGCGGTAAATTCTTCGGATGTCCCATGTCACGTCCTTACACTAAAACAATGCAAATTGACTCTCTCGCCGTCTTTAACTCCGGCAACCACACTGTTGTCAATACTAACGACTGTCAATATGAACTTGCCCACACAGTTTGCGATTACATCGTCGAAAAATATGAAGCCGTAGATTTTGCCCTAGTTGGCTACAGTAGCGCGACAGCATACCCTCAGTGCTTTGAAAGCCTCTCAACAGAAAAAAAAGTACTTGAAAAATTACGTATTCGCGATCAATTTCTACAAAAGGCTATCTCTTACGTGAAACACCTAAACTGCCGTTACTTCCTTCCCTTTGCCGGTCAGTACGTATTAGGTGGAAAATTACACACCCTCAATAGATATAGATCCCCTCCTCACCTTGAAGAACTTCCGAATCTCATCCCTCCGATCCTCGAAAACATGAACGTAGACGCCACCATGATCCTCCTCAATAGCGGTGAACATTTCGACATCGCCACAAGTAAAACATCTGCCCCCTTCACGAAAGATGACCCCGTAAAACGCACGAAGTACATCGAAAATGTTCTCTCTAAAAAAATGATGACCTACGAATCTGAGTTCCATATTCCCAAAAGTGAGCAAGTCGACTTATTTGAAAGGATCCAGCAAGCGCATGATAAAATGAAACATTATCAAAATGAATATGGATATCACTCTAATTGGAGCGTCTACATCGATGCAGGCCTCAACCACATGTACCACATACCCTTCGACGGAAAAGAGGTGACGCGAGTACATGAAGGCGAAGAGAAAACGCCATTTGTTCGAATCCGTCTTGACTACTCTCTGTTAGTCATGATTCTCGATAAAAAAGCTCATTGGAACAATGCAGAAATAGGCTCGCACCTCACTTTTTATAGAAACCCCGAACAGTATGAAGTCGGAGTTTTTCGCTTCCTTTCTTTTCTTCATAACTAGATCTCTTTCGACTGTACAAAACTGTTTGTTAATTTAGAGATTTGTAATTCTATTATATTCGACACTATTTTTAGATACGCTACCATGTTTACTCAGCATCTATACTGAATCATTTGTTAGAGTACGTTTGCCTAGCGTGATTGACAGGTTTTAAAGGCGTACTTTTCAACGATATGAACGATATAACGATACGAACGATAAAAGGATTACAAAGTATTTAAGACAATTCAGATGCACGGATAACTGTGAAATATCGTTATATCGTTGAGAACTATTTAAGTTTGCCATTACACTCAAGTACATTTTTATTAAAATTTAAATACCCTTTGTAGACAAGCTATCACAGCCACATCAGAGCTTTAGCTGCATAAGATGAGTTAATAAAACTGCAAATATGGATGAGATGTTGATGCAGACTTTTAATGAAAGCGCCGAGAGTTTCGGCGTCCAAAAATTGAAAAAAGCAACTAGTTGATGATATCGATTAACTTCATTTCTACACTAAGCTCTTTATCAGCAACTGGAGGGTTCGCATCTAAAGTAACGTGTGTTTCTGTTAATTTTAAAATGATTACTTCGATTTTTTCACCCGTCGGCATACTCAGTACAAGCTCATCATCGATATTAAACTCTTGATCTGCAGGTAGAATTTCTTTTTCCACTTCAAAAACGAGGTCATCTCTACGGGGAATTCCCTCTTCTTTAGTAACGACAAACTTTTTTTCTTCACCGGGGGCCATCCCAACTAAGTGAGTTTCAAATGAAGGTAACAGTTGCCCTTCCCCAAGCTTAACTTCAAAACCTTCAGACTCAGATCCGCCACTAGAAAAGGTGAAACCGTCGTGAGTGGTCCCCTTGAAAAATATTTTTACTTTATCGCCTTCGGCCACTGTTTTCATATTTATTTCTCCTTAAAATACAACGTATTAACTTACAATAGAGATCCAGATGCCACGGCAACGATCTTTCCCTACGTTTAAATATACTCTAATATGTTTATTAGGACCAGGAGAATCGAATTTATAACTTTGTTATTGAAAATATCCCCCAAATAAAAAAATAGTAAACATTACTATAGATAAAGAAATCATTAATATGATAAATTTTGAATGAACAACAAATCGGATGCGAGAATAGCTTGCATTTCGACAAAATTTGTTCATTAATCTTAATTAGGAGCTATCAAGCATTTCGTTCTCAAAGCTTTATTCGTCTTGCCCTCAGTACAAAACCCGGACCATACTCGTGTATTGCATCCTCAGTTTTATAGGCAATATGAAGGAATCAGCTCCTTCTCTGCAAAATATATGCAGTGTGAGTTCGAAGGTTTGGCCTCCAAAACACATGAGGAAACCATGAGTAACACTAAACTATTCGTAGCAAACATCCCTTTCAGCCTAGAAGACGATGGCCTGAGAGAAGTGTTCGAAACAGTCGGCGACGTAGTAGAAGTAAAAATCGTTAAAGATCGCTATACTGGACGATCAAGAGGCTTTGGCTTCGTAACGATGGCTACACCTGAAGCTACTGCTGAAGCTAAAGAAAAGCTAAACGGACACTCCGTTGAAGGTAAAGAGCTTAAAGTTGACGAAGCTCGCGACAACCGCAGCGGCGGTGGTGGCGGACACAGAGGCGGTGGCGGCGGTTACCGCTCTGCTGGCAACAGCGGCGGACGCAGTGGCGGCAATCGCTACTAATCCCTTTTCAGCGCCTCAGCCCTGAGGCGCTGTAACAAAACTCTCTATCACTCAAGTACTTCAAGGTTCACTTCCTTTTCAATCCATCTATATTATTTATATTCAGCTACATACATTCAAAAAAAACCATAAAAACATAAAAAACAATATTTTATTTAATAAAATGATATAATTAAATA
>JAYZJO010000018.1:0-7804 GCA_036164375.1 Chlamydiota bacterium
AAACAACCAAATTCCAAATTGAGTCTTGTCAGTAAGAAAAAACATGGGTTACTCTTTTGTCGTCAAACACAGGAGCAACCTAATGAGCCACAAGAAACGTGACTGGTCAGAGTATAACAAGACTCTAATAAATCGTGGAAGCTTAACTTTATGGTTATCACCTGAAGCAATGAAATCCTGGAAAGCGAAGAAGGTTTCCGGGAAGAAACAAGATGAAAAAGCAAGAAAAATTGACAACTTGAGAATACTTACAAAAAGGAATAGCTAACTCAAGTTCTGACAAAGTCAATTTTATGATTTACGCAACACATCCGTCAGTAGATATAATTAGTTCTTGAAAAAAACGGGCAAATTGACGATTATCTATTCTTTGATATTAGAATATGTATGTTGTTATGATATTATTTTCTTTATTGTACGATGTCTCTTTGTTTTTACTTGGACTTACCTTTTTTCCCTTTTTTCTATACCAAAAGATTTTTAAAGGGAAATACTCTCAAGTTTTTTTCTCAAAACTTGGCTGCGACTTTCCTAAAATCAATACTCAGGAGCGTTTCGTTATCTGGGTACACGCTGTTTCTGTTGGAGAAACAAAAGCAGTCTCGTCACTTGTTAGGTCTTTAAAGAAAAAATATAAGAATCCCTTAATCATTATATCTTCCATAACCGAGACTGGTCATGCGGAAGCAAAAAAATCTCTTGCCTGCGCAGACTATCACGTTTATTTGCCTTTTGACTTTTATTGGATAATAACTCCCATTGTTAAAAGAGTTTCTCCAAACCTTGTTATCGTTTCCGAGACTGACTTCTGGTTTAACTTTTTGAGAGCAGCAAAAAAATATGGCGCAAAAATTGCTCTGGTTAATGGAAAAATGTCTAAAAAATCTTCAAGACGACTCAAGAGTTTTAGTTTTTTCTCAAAAAAACTTCTTGGCTTATTCGATCTTTTTTGTATTCAATGCGATCATTATTTACCTAGATTCATTGATGCGGGAGTTTCTCCTCGCTTACTGGTAGTTACTGGTAATTTAAAGTTGGACGATGATTATCCTGATGTAAAACCAGAAGAGCTCGTCGCTTGGAAAGAAGGATTAGGTATTGCACGATCAGACAAAGTTATTGTAATCGGCTCAACACATGCTCCTGAGGAAAAGCAAATTCTTGAAAAACTAAAGCCTCTCTGGCTTAAAGATTCAAGTTTGAAGGTGGTTGTTGTTCCCAGACATCCCGAGCGTTTTGAGGAAGTTGCAACTATTCTTACCGATCTAAATCTACCTTTTACAAAGTTTAGTGAACCAAAAAAACGCTCTGGTAATGAAAACATTGTTTTAATTGATGCTATGGGCCTACTACGTAAATGCTACCAGTTTGCGGATGTAGCAATTGTTGCTGGAAGTTTTTCTGATAAAATAGGAGGGCATAATATTGTAGAGCCCTGTTGGTATGGAGTTCCAACCCTATTTGGCCCCCATATGGAAACGCAACCAAACCTTGTAAAACTAGTCGAAGCTTTTAAGGCTGGCGAACAAGTGACTATCGAAGATCTTCCGAAAACGGTTCATGGTTTTTTACAAGACAATGAAAAGAGACGAAGAGTAGGGGATGCAGGAATACGCCTTGCTGCTAGTAGCCGTGGTGCCACTAAAAAGACATGTGACCTGCTTTTAAAGAGTGTTTCTAGCTCATGATTAAGAGGGGAAAAAGAGGGAATTTTATTTTTTTTCATTTTTTTTAGATTTTTCCTTGTGGAAAATAATAGAGTTGAGCTAAGATGATTATTCAAAGTCAAGAGGTTAGACTCAGATGACGCGGGGTGGAGCAGGGGTTAGCTCGTTGGGCTCATAACCCAAAGGTCGAAGGTTCGAATCCTTCCCCCGCTATTTTTCACGAAAGTGGCGGTGTAGCTCAGTTGGTTAGAGCAACGGAATCATAATCCGTGTGTCCTTGGTTCGAGTCCGAGTACCGCTAACTTCTTTATTATAATCACTTAAAAATTTCAGCTCTTTTAATAGACATAAACATTAAACATTTCGAACGTTAATCTTGGATCAGTGAAACTTATATGTTAATATCCGGATTATAGAGGTAAGTTTATGTCTATTAGTGTTTTTGATTTATTTTCCATTGGTATTGGCCCCTCAAGCTCACACACAGTGGGCCCTATGCGTGCCGCAGCCATTTTTTCCAGCCAAATTTGTTCTACAGGACTATTAACAGACACACATACAGTTAAAGTAGACCTTTATGGTTCTCTTGCTCTTACAGGAAAAGGACATGCTACAGATGTGGCAATAATTTTAGGGTTAGAAGGCGACACCCCAGAAAAAGTGGATCCCAACGAAGTCACAAACCGTATCGATCGCGTTAGAACTGAAAAAAAAATCAATTTTTTTAAAAAGAAAGAATTACCCTTTGATGAATCGAAGCACCTTCTTTTTCACATGGACAAACAACTTCCTTACCACCCAAATGGTATGCGATTTACCGCTTATGACGTTAAAGGAAGGGAAATAGCTGAAGAGGTCTACTATTCTGTCGGTGGTGGGTTTATTGTCGACCACAAGCAAGCTAGTCACGATGAGCACATCATCGAAAATTCGCATCCACTCCCTTATCCATTCGAAAATGCCGCCGAACTTCTGAAGCAGTGCCGCGATAATAACATGAATATACAAGAAATCATGATGGAAAATGAAAAAACTTGGCGCTCAGAACAAGAGGTGAGAAATGACTTACTAAACATCTGGAAGGTGATGGAGCTCTGTATTGACCGTGGTTGCCGTGAAGAGGGAATCTTGCCTGGAGGACTAAATGTCCGTAGAAGAGCTAAAGCAATTCTTAATCAACTCATTGAAAAAGAGGAAAAAGGATTAAGAGAGCATGTTGACTTAATGGAATGGGTTAGTTTATGGGCGCTCGCAGTTAACGAGGAGAATGCCGCAGGCGGCAGTGTCGTGACAGCCCCAACAAATGGTAGCGCTGGAGTCATTCCTGCTGTAATCCAGTATTATCTTAAAATGACAAAAACCCCTACAGATAACGGGATTATCACATTTTTACTTGTTGCTGGCGCTATTGGGATACTTTACAAAAAAGGAGCCTCTATATCAGCAGCAGAGATGGGGTGCATGGGTGAGGTCGGTGTAGCATGCTCAATGGCTGCAGCAGGTCTAACAGCTGCAAAGGGAGGGTCTGTTGCTCAAGTAGAAAATGCTGCCGAAATTGGAATGGAGCATAATTTAGGGCTAACATGTGACCCAATAAAAGGCTTAGTACAAATTCCATGTATTGAAAGAAATACAATGGGAGCAATAAAAGCAATTAATGCAGCCTTATTAGCAATGCGAGGAGATGGACAACACCTCGTTTCTCTCGATCATGTAATCGCTACTATGCGAGAAACGGGACATAATATGAAGTCCATTTACAAGGAAACATCGCAAGGTGGACTTGCAGTTAACGTTCCTGAGTGTTAGATTTACTAATTATGCCTTAGGGGATACATAGCGAGTCCCATCGAGGCCTTAACATCAAAGAGCTTAACAGTGTATGGAGAAAGTGGAAGAACGACTATCTATAACCGTAGAAAATCAAGGCCAGAAAATATTCGGGGTCTTACACCTACCTTTGAATTGTGACAAATCAGCACCTGTTGTTCTTATTTGTCATGGTCTTGCTGGTCACAAAGCGGGGAAACATCGCGTATACGTAGATCTAGCTTACCGTCTAGCACGAAGAGGGATAGCATCTTTTCGCTTCGATTACCGTGGTTGCGGAGATAGCGAAGGAGAATTTCATGAAGTCACACCTAATTCACACTATAGTGATTCGGAAGTGTGTCTCGATTATCTTTCTAACCATCCCTCAATCGATTCCGAACGAATCGGTGTATTTGGGAGGTCTTTCGGAGGGCCTGTGGCAGTCAGAGCCGCCACTATGACTAAGTCTGTGCGAAGCGTAGCACTATGGTGCCCTATGTATAGTGGAGAGCAATGGCTTGATCAATGGCAGCTTGTGCAATCTGGGGCCGTCGATGAGTCTATCACAAAGGAAATGATGCAGGTAGATTCCCAACAGGGGAGTTTTGAGTTTTTTAACCAATTTTTTGGTATTAATGTTTCTTCGGACTTAAAAAAATTGCAATCTATTCCTCTTCTACATATTCACGGTGAAATTGACTCACGTGTAGATTTGAGTCATGCAAAAGGGTATGAAACTTGTCGCGGCGATGCTCAAGGTAAGTCTAAATTTATCAAGCTACCTAATACAGACCATGATTTTTCAAATATAGATGAGCGTGTCAATGCTCTTGAAGAAACAACTAATTGGTTTTCAGAAACTTTGTTAGTTTAGCTGTTTAAAAACTTACTGTTATCGATGTTTGGAAAACGTGAGCCACATCATGGGTATCACAGAATTCTTTATAGAAATACAGAAAACGTGTTCGAATCATTGGATCTGGTAAGTAGTTAACACCTATAACATGCTCTAAACTTGATGTTAGCCTTTGACCAGGGACAAGCCAGTCGTATCGGTAAAAAATGATCCACCTCTCGCTAACCTTCCATGCAGGCTGAGTATAAAAGCCAAGTCTATTTTGATAACCATTTTCCCATGTATAAAAGAATTCTGTCTTCCAAAGCAGGCATCTAGTGTCGATCAGTAAATCGGCTCCAGCCATATGAAAATGGTTCGAAGTTAAGCTTTCTATAGGAGTCACGGACATATTTCCAAGTCTTGTCGGCTCGCCCCAAAAATGACGCATACCATACGCATAGTTACCACCAATTGTCATTGAGGAATTATAAAAAGTGTATGATAAGCGAGCACCCGCGTAATACTTACTGGGTAGACTATTTGTGTGGTTAGCGAGATAAGCGTGCCATAATAGGACGCTATCTTTTTTGTCTCCTAAGTATTGAGTGCCATGAAAGTGTACACCATTTAAGTAATTTGGAAAAATTGTATCTCCTGAAAAGGGGCGTAAAAATTGAGGTTGATTATTTTCGAGTAAAACAGGTGGAAACTGTTCGATGTTGATAATGCCGTGAGGAGTTACAAAGCGCCCTAAAGTCACCTGAAAAGAGTCTTTCCAGCTCCAGTTTACCCATCCAATAAGCATCGGCACACGAAGCGTAAATCGTCTGAACGTTGGGTCATTAGGATCGAAAAAATTGATGTCCGCTTGCCTTTGCCACTCAAGTGCTGTGAAAAACGACCAGTTTTCTATAGGTTCGGCTTGAATGAGGATTTCTAATAATGTTTGATTAAAGCTTGTGTCATTATTGCAGCTTGGCTCTAAAAGACTCCACGCTTGAGTTAAAAAACCACTTATTTGAAGTTCTCTTGTATTTCCCTTTTGAAAGCTACTAGGGCGATAAGAGCCAACCTCTTTTGAGACTTGATAGCATTCAAAGCATGGGCTAACTACACTTTGAGAGATTTGTTCGCTGGCACTTGAAGTTTCAGAAAGTAAAATACCTGCAAGAATTAAACCGCAGATGAAAGAAGATTTGAGCACTCTGTTCATTTTCGATCCCTATAAAAGTAAAAAACAGGTCAATGTTGATCAGTAAAGCACTGAATTTGATTTTCTTACAATCTTTTTTGTAAAGAGGTTCAGAACTTACGCATCAAAATTATAAATCGTGATAGTTTTTATAGTTTCAAACTATGAGATTTAAAAATTATTGATTAAGATGGGTAGGATCACCTACGGCGACAAGATAATAATCAGGGTGATAAAGACGCTTGTATTGAATGTTCCAAAAAATACCTATCCTGCAGCCGTAGGCTATCCTGATTATCTTGTTCAAAAGTTTTAATTACGTGATTGTCGAGGCACACAGATTTCCAGAAAAAAACTCTCTTTCAAAGCTCAAAAAGGCAGCTTATTCACCTCTGTAAAGAGGTTCGCGAAATAAAGACTCATAGAAATAATTTAAAATGTTTTTTTTCCTATTGAGGAAATTTCTTTAATCTCACAATATGGTGAATAGTACATTTCTATAAGGAGCATTAAGATGGAAAACCTCGCCAATCAGCGCAAAAACTATAAGCCCACACTTCCCAACACTCTTAAGGATCTACAATCGATCACGCTAGAAAAAGGAGAACACCCATCCCATGTTGATAGTAATGTTGCAGAACTGATTCCCAACACTAAATCCCAACCTTTTATGCATATTACGGAAAAAAAATCTGACGTTAGTAATGCTCTTAAAATTGGCGTTGTTCTTTCTGGAGGGCAAGCTGCAGGGGGGCATAATGTGATAACGGGTATATACGATGCGATCAAAAAGATTAATCCCAACAGTGAGCTTATCGGATTCCTAAATGGACCAAGCGGTATTATTAATTCTGAATACAAAGAACTAACTTCTGACTTTATCGACCTTTATAGAAATCAAGGTGGATTTGATATGATAGGGGCAGGAAGAACAAAAATTGAAACTCTTGAACAGTTCGAAAACTCAGCAAAAACAGTTACCAAGCTTAACCTAGATGGAATAGTTATTATTGGAGGAGATGACTCCAATACAAATGCAGCGTTGCTTGCAGAATATTTTGAAAAGGAAAATATAAAAACAAAAGTCGTAGGAGTACCGAAAACGATCGATGGCGACTTGAAAAATGAGCATATTGAAGTCTCATTTGGATTCGATACAGCAACGAAAACTTACTCGGATATCATTGGAAATATAGCTCGCGATGCTCTTTCTGCAGGGAAGTATTACTTTTTTATCAAGATGATGGGAAGATCTGCTTCTCACGTTACTTTGGAATGTGCTCTTCAAACGCACCCTAACTACACTATTATTGCAGAAGAGGTAGCTGCAAATAAAAAAACTCTTCAGAGCATCGCTGACGAAATGTGCGATATGATTATAAAAAGAGCGGAAAAAGGAAAAAATCACGGAGTTATTTTAATTCCCGAAGGAACCATTGAATTTATTCCCGAGTTTAAGGCCCTCATCAGTGAACTTAATGACCTACTTTCTACAAGTAAACATGCTGAGAAAATTGCTAATACTGAAAATCGTGAAGAACGAATTAATTTGGTAACGCAGCAACTTTCAAAAGAGTCCGCTCAATGTTATCAGACCCTTCCTTATGAAATTAAACTGCAAATGATTATGGATAGAGACCCCCATGGTAATGTTCAAGTTTCTAAAATTGAAACCGAACGACTCTTCATAGAACTTGTGAAATCACAACTTAAAGAAAAATCAAGTAAATACAAAGGGAAATTCAGTGCTCAACCTCTTTTCTGCGGGTATGAAGGTCGTTCTTGCTTACCATCAAACTTCGACTCACAATACTGCTATTCTTTAGGGCATGTTGCAGCGCTTCTTATTAATTCTGGAGTCACAGGTTATATGGCTAGCGTACAAAATCTAACGCTTCCAGTTAAAGATTGGACAGTAGCAGGCATTCCTATATCAGCTATGATGACAATGGAAAAAAGAAAAGGAAAGCTAAAGCCTGTTATCGAAAAAGCTCTTGTTGATTTAAATGGAAAGCCTTTCCAAAAGTTTGTTGAATCTCGAGAAAGTTGGAAATTTAACGACGAATATATATACCCGGGACCTATTCAATTTTTTGGACCGGAAAGCATCACTGATCTAACTTCAATCACCTTGGATTGTGAAAAATCACACTCTGTATCAAAATGTTAACTCTAGTATTAGCTTGAAACAAGGAATCAGCAGAGTCGTTAATGGACTATAAAATCTCTTTGCGACTTTGCGTCTTTGCGTTTAATTCTGGTTCTAAACTCAGCCTTCGACATCCAGATTCAGAC
>JAYZJO010000019.1:0-10201 GCA_036164375.1 Chlamydiota bacterium
ATTTATAGTTATTAAGCTGTTTATCTTGAAAAAGATCTAGCAGATGTCGATAATAGAAAATGGTTTGATAATTGAGATTATAAGCATGGATAGTTTTAGATTAAAAAAATGGTTTAACGATAATAAGAGAGATTTGCCTTGGAGGGATAAATTAACACCTTACAGAGTCTGGGTGTCGGAAGTGATGCTTCAACAGACACAGGTTGCCGTAGTCATTCCCTACTTTATCCGCTGGATGGAACGATTTCCGACTATCAAGGATCTTGCAGCAGCAAATATTGATGAAGTTATTAAATTGTGGGAAGGGTTAGGTTACTATTCTCGTGCTCGTAACTTGCATGAAGGGGCAAAATACATAGAAACCCATTATAATGGTAAATTTCCCGAAAATGAAAAAGATTTATTGAAAATTAAAGGGATCGGTAACTATACGGTTGGAGCAATCAGAAGTTTTGCTTTTCATAAAAAAACGCCGGCAATTGACGGTAATGTTATTCGAGTGGCCACGAGGTTTTATGGTATCGAAGATGATGTCGGCAAGGTGAAAACACAAAAAGTTATTCGTGAAAAAATTGAACAGGCTTTGCCAGAGAAAGAGTCGTGGGTATTCAATGAGGCTCTTATAGAGCTTGGAGCAAAAGTATGCTCAAAGAAACCTAAATGTTGCGAGTGTCCTCTTAAGAAGGAGTGTTACGCTTTCCATCGGGGGGTTGTGGACAAACTCCCCTATAAAGCTGCAAAAATGACGTACACAGTTTTACACCGGTCTATAGCTGTGATTATTAGTGACCGTCGTTTATTACTTAAAAAAGGACGAAAGGGTGAAATTATGCAGGGCCTTCATGAGTTTCCTTATTTTGAAAAAAATGATGAAAAAATTGATGAAACAGCTTTAATTTCAGACATAAAGGATCAGTTTGGAGTGACAGTGATAGCAAAAGATAAGCTAGAAAAACAGTTGCACTCCTATACGCGTTATCGCGTTCATCTTTATCCTAGAGTTTATGAGAGCATGGATGGTGCTGAAGTCGAGGGGTATCAGTGGATTCGATTTGAAGATGTCAAAAAGTTGGCATTTTCCTCGGGACATCGTCGAGTTTATCACTCTTTGATGAAATTAAATCTCTAATCGGATATATCTAGGAGTATAGCCTGTGTAAAGCAAAGGGGGTGTCATGGATAGATTACGAACCTTGTGTTGTGTAGGTCTTTTTTGCCTGATTTTTCAAAGCCTATTAGCGGCTGCACCACTAGACGAAGAATTACCCACAGATACTATTGGGTATCTTGAAGAAGGTGAGGAAGTTGCCGATCGAGATAGAGATATTCCCTCTTTTTACGAGCGGAATCGCATGTCACTCATGCAAAAGCGCGACAGGCAGCTTCGTCGCGAAGGTAAGTGTTGTCCTCCTCCCGATGTTATTGTGAGTCCACAGATTTACACTCCGCGTCCCGTTCAGCAAGTACAGGTTCCCCAGGCTGAGTCGCGTTAGTAGACCTGTTCGCTTCGTAGAGTTTCATGTATTTGTAAAAGGCAGTGTGTCCGTTGTAAGCAGAAATGAGAAGCCCTTCGTACCCGCCGAGAAATCCGCGTTTTAAAATATAGCATTTAAAAAATGTAAATAAGCCATGTAAAACGGCTTTACACGGAGAGGATCGTCTTTTTCCTCGATTTTCTTTAGCGAAGAGTTCGGAGTAGTTTTGCATTTTATCGAGAAAATCAGAAATCGATGAGTATGAGTAATGAATAATAGGCTGTTGCAGTTGAGTGTGATGTAACTTATCGACAATAATTTGTTCGTGAACTTCCGCGTCGGTGAACCTTGTGGATTTTCGATTATATAGACGGTACTGGCGATCGGGATACCATCCGCACCATTTGATAAATTTTTCATTATAGTAATTGTGTCTGGGGAAGGAGTAAACGTGATTCGTGTTGAGGGGTGTTTTTTCAATTTCTTTGATGAGTTCAGAACTTACAATCTCGTCGCTGTCAATGGAAAGAATCCAGTCATTTTTTGCAAGCTCAGTAGCTTTATTGTGTGAGCGGCCGAATCCGAGAAAAGGCCCTTTTTTGATGTTGACATTTGGGTATTCACTGGCAATATCGAGAGTTTTGTCGGTAGATCCGTTGTCGTAGATGAGTACTTCGTCGAAGCTGAGTGTTGAGTCTAGGACCTGTTTTAGATATTTTTCATTATTTTTTGTGAGGATGGTGACGCTGATTTTCATAGTGTGTTACTTTGCTTGTTTAGAATGGTTATAGAATAGAATGAAGATAAATATAAATAAACGAAAAGATGCCATCAGCAGACCTCAAACAAAAGAGATCTGCTGATAGAAGTTTAGATGATAGAGTATTACGTTAAGGTGCCCTGCTGACTTACAAGTTTTGAAATCTTGTACGTATCATCTTCAAGTTCAATTGTATAAGTGTCGTTAAAGTATCCGCCATATTGTGTCCCCTTTAAGTTATTAACCACATAATGAGACTTACACTCGTTAGTGTCTTTGAGAGTGGTAAAGTTAGTTTCTAACTGACTTGGCACAAAAGTGGCTCCAAAATTTTCAAAGGTGCTCGCGAAAATAAATTTAATTTTTTTTTGAGTAGTAATTTTCGCAAACGTATCACAATAGTCAGGATATGAGCAAGTAAAATGAATATTTTCTTGCGGTCAAAAGAAATACTCTTTTTACTGGAGCTATTCAGTCAGAAATAATGGAGAATATATGTTGTTGGAAAAGGAAAATATTACATCTTCCCCTAAAGATATTGTGTATCGACCCAGAAGGAATCGAAGAAGTGTTTCGTTGCGGGGGCTCGTTCAGGAAACGCGTTTGCATCCAAGTGATTTTGTTGTTCCCCTTTTTATTATCGAAGGGAGTGATGTCGTCGAAGCTGTGAATGCGATGCCTGGTGTTTATCGTTATTCGATCGATCAAATTATTCGTGAGGTCGAGGGGCTAGTAAAAAGTGGTATTTGTGCTGTCGATTTGTTTAGTGTTGTTCCCATAGAAAAAAAAGATGACAATGCAAGTGAAGCAGTACGTCCAAATAATTTACTCTATAGAACTGTCTCGGCTTTAAAACAAGAGTTTCCCGAGCTCTGTGTGATGGTTGATGTTGCTCTCGATCCATTTACGATTCATGGCCATGATGGAATTGTTGATGCGAGTGGAAGAATATTAAATGATGAAACGATCGATATATTAATGCAAATGTCGGTTTTAGCAGCTGAGGCAGGAGCTGATGTTATTGCACCGAGCGATATGATGGATGGCCGTGTTTCATATATACGGCGCGCTTTGGATAGAGGGGGATTTTGCGATGTAGGTATTTGTTCTTATGCGGCAAAATATGCGTCTTCTTTTTATGGGCCTTTTCGCGATGCACTGCATTCTGCACCAAAGTTTGGAGATAAAAAAACCTATCAAATGAATCCAGCAAATAGACGTGAAGCATTGATGGAAAGTTCTTTTGATGAAGCAGAAGGCGCAGATATGCTTCTGATCAAACCAGCGCTTGCCTATTTAGACGTCATTGCAGCTGTGAAAAATCAATGCGACATTCCTGTAGGAGCTTATCATGTGAGTGGTGAATATTCGATGGTAATGGCAGCTGCTGAGCGGGGATGGATCGACGCTGATAAGGTATTTATGGAAAGCTTGCTTTCAATAAAACGCGCAGGAGCAGATTTCATTTTCACTTATGCTGCAAAGCACGTGTTGCCATATATTTAAAAGTGAGCAATATTTTGATATTTTATACTAGCATTTCACATTAACTGAATATCTTACAATTGGTATTAATTTTGTCTCTGGTCATTGATGAGAGTATAGATGTCTCCACCTGCTAGGGAGTAAACACCGACATCTCGAAGCCATGCAGACATACCATAGCGCCATTTTTTTCTTGAGCTGCAGGTATAAAAAATATCGAGGGGGAGTGAAATCATCACTCCTTTGTCGTAATATGTTTCATTATTAATTTTATCGTGACCATTTGTTCTCGTATACCAGGCTGTCAGCCGCATTCCACTTTCAAAATAGCGTGAGACTTCGTAACGGATACCAAAATCCCGAGCGAGAAATTGACCTGCTTTGAGGTGAAATTCAGTATTGAAGTCTTTACAGTCGTAGTAGATGTTTGCAAAGTATTGCGATCCAATAAAGTGCTTATAAAAGGGGGTAAAAGCTTGAAACTTACGAATTTGATCGGTGAATCCAAATCCTGTGTGATTGCGTTTCATTAAAAAGGCGCCTTCAATACCAAATGCCCAACGTGATCTGACAGGGTAGTATAAAAACTCTGTGGCAAATCCACCATACTGCCTTTCGAAGTATCCTCCAGCTAGCTTGCTGTACCACCCCTTTCCCATATTCCATATTTTTCGCAAGTATAGCTCGGGAAAAGTAATGCCTCGTTGCTTTAGGTAGAGAGGTAAATCAGTTTTGACGTTAATGATTTGCGATGGATTCAAGCGGTCGACTCCTTGAACATGATCGAGGTCCGAAAATAGAAGATACCCTGCTCGGAAAGAGTAGTAGATGTCGTAGATTGTAAATCCATCGAATCCAGGATTGAGTCCAAAAGAGAATTTAAATTTTCCTTTTGTGCTTCCAAAGTAGGAGCGAAAGTCGGGAAGTACCGAAAAACAGAGTCCATTACGATGGCAGTGATATAATTGTCTTGCTACGCACTTTTTCGGATAGCTTGTTTCGCAAAGTGGCGTTAAAATGTCGAGCTCATACTTTCCCATGCATCGTCCACCAAAACGGCGCACATACGGCATAAAATACCTGTATTCTTGAATAGGAAACCCTTCGGAGGTAATCGTGATATTTACGGCATCGATATCTTCGGGAATGAGATAGGCTGTCAGGTAGTCTAAGCGTTCTTTAAGTTGGTATTCGAAGCGATAATTGTTATTGTAGATGGTGAGACGTAAAACCTTTTGATTGCATTTGTCATACCATATCCACGCTTCTGTGATATCGATTCCTTGATCTCTAAAAGCATAGATCAATTCTTGAATCATAATGTTTTCCGGACGTAAAGAGCCTGTCGCTTGCGTGTTTACCGGCGAACGATAGGGTAAAGGGTCGTCAACTTTGGAAACAAAGCCTTTGGTGGTACCAAAATTATAAAACGCAGAAGCAGAAAAAGCAAACTCATCGCCACGGATCCAACTCCCTGATACGTCAAAATATTTCCATAACCGCCACTTAATGCCTAGGTTTATGGGAGAGTTTTTAGTTCTTCCATCGGGATGGGGCTCGCGTTTTTCACTTTTGTAGGGGATTGCATCGTATTCGGCATTCAGGCACAGTTCGGAAAAAAATGAGTCGGGACATCTTCGAAAAGGCATCCATGAGATACCCCCAAAGATACCGCGAATGCGCCATTCGCCAATTCCAACGCTCGCTTCGAAGTTATGGTCGAGGAATACTTTTGTAGCAACGAGGTATCGCGATTTAAATCCGCGCGTTCCAAGGAAGTCGTCGAGTCCTATAGCGAGTCCAGGAAGGCTATAGTTAGAGTCTTCGGCGCGAAAAATAGCAAATTTTAGGTTGGCTCCCTTGTCGGAGAAATCGCCAAATCCAAGCTCGGAAAGGACGGGATCATCGACGCCTCGAAAGACTCGATAATTGAGAGTAAGTTCTAAGCGGTCGAGAACTTGTGTACGTACGTTCCAGTTGTGGTAGGGGGGAACCCAAGAAACGCCAAGAGCAATTTCCCCTTCACGTCCCATCTGCGCTGAGGGCATATTGATATAGCCCCCCTGTAGTAAGTGATTATAGAATACGGGAAAGCGCTCGCAGTTTTTGCAGCTCCAGTACTCAGCGATCATAAGATCGTCCATGAGGCGTTCCGATCTATCGATGCAGCTGTATTCGACGGTATAAGCTTGGCTAATAGAGAGAATCAAAACTGTAAGTAGTTGCGGTATTGCATATTTCATTACTTAGGAGTATCACCTCGAGTTATGAATCAAGGAGAAATCATACCTATATTTTTAGGAGATTGCAACAAGATCCAGTTCAACTAGTTACTACATCTTTTAAAAGCATATTGACTCCTTCGTTAAAATGTACTACCAATAGGGAATAGAAGGTATGTTTGAGGAGGGAGAATGAATATTACTATGGAAAAGTCAAAAAATGATCAGAACGTCGTGGTAAACGATCTAAAGCTTTTACTGGCAGATAGCTATGTTTTATATGTTAAAACTCAAAATTTTCACTGGAATGTAATCGGTCCGAGGTTTCATCAGCTACATGCCTTATTTCAAGAGCATTACACAGAGTTAGCAGAGGCTATCGATGTTATTGCCGAACAAATTCGTATCCTCAATGGACGTCCCCCCTCTTCTATGGGTGAATTTTTAGAGCTTTCGACTCTCGAAGAATCGACCGAACAGTTAAATGAGAACGATATGTTAGGGATTCTTTTAGATGACAACAGCAGTTTAGTTGAGCAGCTTACCAAGTCGATCGAATCTGCTCAGAAGGCTGGCGATGAAGGCACTGCAGATCTATTGGTTGCTAGGCTTCGTGCCCACAGAAAAAACTGTTGGATGTTTAAAAGCCATCTTTAAAACGCGGGAGGCTCTTGCATACGGTTGCTCTATCGGAATGCTACTGGTAAGACCTATGGGAAATGAATTATGGGAAGTTAGGTGTTGTTCAAACACCTAAAAAAGATCTCGAAATCGATCTAAAGAGAGCAAATTGACGATACATATAATATACTATTCAGGAAGGGAGATTGTCGAGAATAGGGCTCGATGATCGGAAAGGGCGTTTTTAGGGCTACAAAGGTCTCCTGCAGAAATAATATCATATTTTAATTCAGATGGTACTTTATCTGGACGTTTAACTTCCAAAATGGCGTCAATGTGCTCAAAAGAAAGAGAGTTTTGGGTTAATTTTTTTTTATATTTATTTGGAGTAAGCCAAGAGTCTCTAAGTTCACAACAAGTCCACTCTTCCCTTTTGCCTTGGTAGTGGTTGTAAAAATGAGGGGTAATTGTTTTTTCATATTCCTCACTTCCATACTCAATATTTGTGTCTACAAACAAGTAGGTTGTAATACGACTATCAGCAAGTTGTTTTATTACAGCAAGTTGATTGCCTCGAATCTCTTTATCTCCATCATCTGATCCAGGTTGTAAATGTGTAGTTGAAATACAAATTTTATTAAAAAGTTTAGCGGTAAATAAACCATAACCTCTAATAAATTCGGTTTCATTCTTTGATATGTCATAGGGGTAAAATGAGGGGTTATCAAGAAAATATTTGCTTGCTACAAAGAGCCCGCTAGAAAGTTTTTGAATTTCATTTGAATCAAAAGAATACTTCCTAGGTCCAATATGTAGGTAAAAATGAGCATATTGTTCTTTAAGACGTTGGTAAAGTGCATCAACACACTCCTCAGAAAAAACTTCTTGGAGACAAATAATATCAGCATCTGTGTCTAGAATTTTATTAACAATGCCATCAACTCTTTTGTACCAAGGCAGCACTCCTCCAAACAGGGAGGGAAGGCTTCCACCAAGACAACAAATATTCCAGCTTAAAACTGTAACTTTTTGATTCCCCGGGAATGGTTTGGCTGGAGCCATTCCATCAGCAGCAATAAACTGTGCTCTTGTTTTTAAGGAACATTTTGGAAGGCCAGCCAAAAGACTTTGGTATCGTTTCTTAAGTATTTCTGCATGTTTTCCTGATAGTTCTTTTATTTCTATAGGCAGTGCAATAAATGGAATAGTAAGGCATCCGAGCAGAGTGGTTTTTAGAGCACAGGTTTGCATTAAACTATAAATTGCATAGTTGTCATATTTGCCAAGGGAAACAATTTCCTCTGCTTTTTCTAAATCGAGTCGTGCATATTCAGCATACGCATCGACTTGCTTTAAGGTTTTAGGAACTAATATATTATCGTAAATCATAATTTAAACTATAGTTGAAAGTTTAAATATTAGCAAGTAATATTTTGTTATTTATATATAATATAGGAATTTTTCAATTAACGTAGTTTTAAAAAAATAATAAGCATTTTCTCGTTTCTCTAAGGAAAAAAACATCCGTTTGATGAGACGGGTTGTAATTGAGTATTACAAAAAAAAGATGGGTATTTGAAGGATTTTTCTATTGTGAGCGATAGTACAGCATAAATTAAACCTCTCTTTTGCCAGAAACTACTCCGCTGGATTTGTAACTTTCCCGGTGAAAAGTACTGTTTCTGATATCTTGTCGACGGCCATAAAGCTAAAGGGTTTATTTGCGTAAAAACGCATGGGTTTAGGTTGGACTGAAGTTGCAAAGTTCGCTATCGAAACTGTCGTGGCTGCAGCGGCTTCCGTTCCTGTTTCGTCGACTTTTATATATGTCTTTTGAACAACGTCATCGATTTTAAAATCTTTATGTTTGGTAATTTTTGAGAACTCAGCTTCAGGGTCATTGAATGCGTCGACCATTCCGAGGCTTTTTAATCCATCGGATAAATAATTTGTGGACTCGACTGTAAATTTCGGAAGCTTTAATGCAACTAGTGCACTAGAAGTTGATCTCAGCCAAGAGGAGAGGTTTTTTGAAGAAAGTTTAGCTTCAATATCACTAAGATTTTTACCATCATGAGGGAGGTATATATACATAGACAATGATCGAACTTTTGAGTCCGCTTCTTTATAAGGTAATTCGATCATGCTGAAATCATCATTTGAATAATAATTGAAGTATCCTTTTTCATACATCATAGGAGTTGTAATAGAGGTATCTTCATCTACATAAAATTCGCAGTCTCGGGTAAATCTTGAGTTGAATGGAATTTTCCAATCTGCAAGTAGGTAAATGGCATTGACAAGCACAGCTGCCGTATCTTTATTAAACATGTCAGCTTGTACTAACTGATGAATTTTGTTGTTAGTCTTGTCTTCTACCCATTGATTAATCGTTTTTGCTGCTTGGGTATTTTCAGTGAAATTTATTTGTTTAGAAGATGCTCCAAATACATTGAGTAATTCATCTTGGTAAAATTTACTTACCTCTATTCGATCACTCACAAAAATATTGTTAGCGATGTTTACTATTTCTCCATCACTTAAATTTTCTGTGAGGATTTTTATGGGTTTAAGAATTTCAACTATAGTTTCGGGCATTTCTAGAGTTTTTTTCATTTCTTCAAAGGTGTTGCCAGTTGCACCTAGGTAAGCCATTGCAAGGGAAAAAAATGCGCTTGGCGTGGAAATAAGAGCATTTCCTTCTTTTGCTTGCATAACTTCACTATATAATTTAAAACCAAAGTCGTTCATTCGCCTTGTCAAGGGTCGATGATCATTTTCTATTTGACGTTTGGTTTCTACAATAGATTCAGAAGGTGAAATAGATGGGCCTTGTGTTACTGGATGCATGACTTTCTCCTAAACTTGAAAGTTTTAGATATGAGCATTATCCTATATTCATACAATGAAAATGTCAAAAAAAAAGCTTCTATATCAATCCAAGAACCCTGATTGCTCTTCAATGGTGTCAAATTAAAATAAATATGAATATAACCTCTCTTTTAAACCCGGTTTGCGTCCAAATCCAGTAGCAAGGCTTTCGTAAAATTGTGAGATGCAATGAAGATTGTGAAAGGCATAGCGAAGCTATGGCTGAACCATCTGAAGCAGCAGATTGCTGTTTTACGAAAGCCTTGCTGCTGTGACATAATCAGTACAGCTCTTTGCTAAAAGAAATATAATAAGTTTTAATTCAAAACCTTTAGAAGTCCTTGCTGCTAATGCTTTTGGAAATAGCCCTTGCACACAACTAATTGATGTTTCAACTATTTTACGAGTACTTTTGATCATTTGTTTGCAGTAAGGGGCATGTTGACGAGAAAGATTTTTTTTCTTAAGGGAAGTAAGATTATCTGATCATTTTCGAATAGTAAATCTTCTAGTAGTAAATCTTCTAGCTCGTATGATGTATATGCTTTGTCAGCCATGATGATGCTACCTTGTGGCAGCGGTAGTTCATAATTTCCTAAAGATTTTACGTCTGATTTAGATCCTGGAGTTATATAAAAACCACAAAGTACACCATGCTCATTGACGACTATGTGCACTTTTAAGCCAAAAAAATTAAGTTTTTTAGACTTACAGTAACCTAAAAACTGCCTTCCTTGATATAACTTGCATCGATAACTTCGGGCTTT
>JAYZJO010000020.1:0-6543 GCA_036164375.1 Chlamydiota bacterium
TTATAAAAAATTATGTCATATAAACTTGTATCGTCTATAAAAAACAACGAAGGCTTAGATGATGAACTCTTCTGAAACTCTCAGAAATTCTAAAATCATTGATTCTAACTCTGGAGTATTTCTTGAAGATTTTATTAAAAACGCGTCCACAGAAGTTCCTGATTGGAATGAATTAATTGCGCATATAAGTGATGCTATTTATAGGGTCGTAAGTACTAATAGTAAGCTATGTGAGCAAAGTGTCAAAAAACTTTATGAATTAACACATTATAGAGACACCGATCTACATAAAAAAATATCCTCTATTGCAACGCAGAATGGGATAAATGCTTCCAGAATTACATCATTTTCAGACCTCCCCTTTGAACTCACAAGTAAAATATCCAAATATTTAAATTTTGAAGATGCATCCAATCTTGCGTTTACATCTCGTTGTCATCTAACTCTTCAAAAAGAGTATATCATTAATGCAGCCAATTTTGGAAGACAGCTGAATGAACTTGGATTTACAAGTCCAGACAAAGCAATTGATTTTGCTATTAAATTTCAGCTGGGATCTGTAAACCTTTTCGGATTTGAGAACATTAGCAATAATTGTTTAAAAAGACTATCTGAGAACTTACCTGAATTAAATCAATTAGTAATATGTAGTTCTTCCATTACAAATGCAGGGCTTGCCCACTTAAGTCAGCTACATTTGCTAAATTCGCTTGATCTTTCGTTTTGTGGGAGTATTACAGATACAGGGCTTGAGCACTTAAGTAACTTAACCTTCCTAGAGTTGCTTGGTCTTTCGGATTGCTCGCGTATTACAGATGAGGGGCTTGGGCACTTAAGTAAGTTATCTTTGTTAAAGTCGCTTGACCTCACGTTCTGTCGGAACATTACAGATGCAGGGCTAAAGCATTCAAGTAAGTTAACCTCATTAGAGTCGCTTAAAATTTTGTATTTCTCGCGTATTACAGATACAGGACTTGAGCACATAAGTGAGTTGTCTTTGTTAAAGTCGCTTGATCTTTCGGTCTGTGTGAACATTACAGATGCAGGGCTTGTGCAGTTAAGTAAGTTAATCTCTTTAGAGTTGCTTAATATTTCGTTTTGCCGGCAAATTACAGATGTAGGGCTTGAACACATAAGTAAGTTGTCTATGTTAAAGTCGCTTAATCTTAAGAATTGCAAGCAAATTACAGATACAGGGCTTGAACACTTAAGTAAGTTAACCCTATTGCAGTCGCTTACACTTGATGGGTGTGATAAAATTACAGATGCGGGGCTTGAGCACTTAAGTAAGCTATCTTCATTAACGATACGTACCTAGTGAGGTGGGGTGGTCAAATAATATCCCTTTTTTGCAATTCCCAATTTGTCTAAGAGTCTTTTGATTATTGAGGTCTTAGATTAGTCATTGTTATGTGAATTTTATTTGGTGATTATTTGTCCCTCTGATTTTTGCAATATTGAAACAAGAGTCTAAGGTACCAACAGCAAACTTATTAACTCAAGGGAGCGTGTCTTAAGGTATTTGGAAAAGAGCAATGATAAATAATCAGCAGCTAATTTGTTGTTTTTAATTTAATATTCTGGGCTCATATGCATGAGCGCTTTTCGAACTTCGCGTAGAGCTTTTGGGTTGTGATCTCTTCTTTGTACAAGTTGCTCGGCTTCACTAAGGTGTTTCCAGGCTTGATTGTAGTCGAGACGTTCGGCGTTGATGATTGTCAGGTAGTAGTGTGCAGTTGGGTCATCGGGGCGCACCTTGATATACTCATTAAGATAGTGCAAGGCCTCGCCTGTACGGTGTAGCTGGAGCCATGTAGCTGCAAGACAAAAGAGCCCTGATCGAAAATTGGGATATTTTTTTAACGCTATTTCGAGAGCTTCCTTTTTTTTAAGTACGGAACTTCTCGTTTCATCAACATGCATATACATAGCACATATACAGTCTGCATCAGCATTGCCGGACAGTAGGTCTTCAGAAAGAATTTCCCCACATACTGCATAGTCGGGAACATGGCCATTGACTTCTTTTAACAGCGCGAGTCCTTTGTTTTTTTCTCCATTTAAGAGGTAATTATACCCCATAAATTCTTTCAGAAGCATATCACCAGGGACATATTTTTCAGCTTTTAGATATTTCTCTAAGGCTGTTTTGTATTCATCTTTTTGCCAGTACACTGCCGCTTCATTGATGTGTGCTAGACCTATAACCTCTTTTATGGTGCGTTGCTGGAGTGAGCGAGTACCGACACTCAAGTAGATTTCACTTTCAACGTCTACCCCTCGTGCTGTGGTTTCAATGTTAATGATTTCGTCGCCATCTCTATACCGCACGTATATATGACCTGGCGGTGTGATTGTTTCAAGATCGAGGTTAAGGCGTTGCGCTAGACAAAGGTAAAGTATAGAAACTCCTAAACATACGCCGCGTCTTGAATCGAGTACAGAGGGCAAAAATGTATATTCATCAATATCTCTAGCATAGAGAGATTGAGGTGGAAAACGAAAACCCATTTCCTCAAAGATAAAGTGGTTCATTTCTGCAATTTTTGCTTTGGGGCTCGCGTTTTCGGGAAGACGTGCGAGGATTTGAAGAGCCATCAGATCGATTTTTGCTTCATAAGATCGAATCTTTAATGCAGCTTCTTCGTCAGATCCCATTTCTGAAAGGAAAAGTCCTCGCGCTAAATCAACTTCTTCAGTGGGAAGTTTGATGACATCTTCCTCAGTTTTAGCGTGATACCCCTTGAGTTTTCTATTGGGCAGGTAATTGGCGAGCTCTTCGATAACCCAAAGTTCCTCTTCGGAGAGGATGATCGATTGTTCGTCTGGCATTTTATTGACAAAGGCGATAATTGATTCCACTGTGGAGTCTAGTTGAGGGATCGTTCTTCCGGCTCCTTGAATTTTCCTTTGAGGGGGCGATAAAAGGGTCCATGCATGGCGAAGAGCTTTCATGCCTTCGGGAGAGTTCGGGTACAGTTGATAAAAAGCTAGGTGTTTTGAAACTGAGCGCATATCGAGGCTGTTATATAAAACCTTGATTTTTTGAGGAGAAACAGCGGACAAATTTCCTGCTAATTGGCTCAAAGAAAGTAATGTACAAAGTAATCTTTTCATATCAAAGATGTTAATCGATGTAGCTGTATGTGTCTACAAGTAAATTTTTAGAGTTAAATCTCGACATCTATGGTTGTAGTGCTTGTGTCTTCTACTGTCGAAAATAGTCCAAGGATCATATATTTGTTACACATCGCTTCAGCATATTCTTGCGAGTAAAAATGCCCTGCACAAAAAGCTTTACCGCCTCTTCGCTCTTCGAGCTGTGATTTAGGAAGAAGTTCTTGGATGGCAGTGTATTGAGATTTATCTTGAGGGACAACAAGTACCTGGTATCTTGGATGAAGGTCTCCTTCATCTAGAATATAGTTGTTCATAAGCCCACGCAACTCTTTCAAGATTAATTCTTCTTCATCAGAAATGACCCCGTCAGCTTTAATAAGAACTTTCATTAAATCTCCAAGCGCTTGCACTTGCTCTGCAGGAGGGGAAATATTTAAATAGTTGACCATACTTTCACGAAGATCAGAAAGAGTGACAACATTTTCTACAGGCCCAGCTTTCAATCCAATATCATCGATTCCCCATTCTTTAGCATGCTTTTCAATTAATTGAATTTCGTTTTCCTGTACAACTTTATCAATGCAAGCAAGCTTTTGTAGAATATCGAGGATGTATTTAACGCCACTTGGGCGTACTAATTCTTTGATAAGATCACCAGATTCCTTTTTCTCTAACCAAAGTGCATTTTTCAGTAAGGTAAAGAAACTATCATTTTTATTTGCTCGGACCCAGAGCCCGGTGCCTATTATACTAATCATGCTAAGACCGTATAAAATAACGACCGAGTTTATGGCTGCTGGGATTTTATTATCAATTAAAGTGAATCGAAAAAAAAAGGGGAGGTGTACACACATCCCAAGTGTGTTTGCTGCAATGGAGATACTTTCTGCTACAACCTTTTCATGCTTTCGGCTCCATAGCTTATTTACCTGTAAGTACATCCTTAAGGTTGATAATATGACTGCTCCAGCGACCAAAATATTGATGAAATGAACGAATAAATTCACGGTTAACCACAAAAATAAGATGCTATTATAACTACTGATCGTAACAAATATTTTAACTAATCTGCAATGAATATTAGATCTATTGAATATGAGGGAAGTTGGGGATACTTTGACTGCAGTAACTTTAGAGCTTTGTGTGAGCGGCTTAGAGGTGACTAAGGCTTTAGGCCAAAGATGTTAACGTGGTCAGAGGTGGTTATTTCGTCTATAACGGGTACTTCACTATGCTCTATGGCTTCCTTCCATATTTTTGCTTTTTTTACCATCAAAGCAAGATGGTCTGCAATTCTTTCGCCGCTAAGATTTACGGTCCATAATTTATCAAAAATAACTAGATGATCCTCTTTTTTGCTAAACCCGAAAATTCCTAAAAGGGGAGGGGGCTTGCTATTAGATTTTAGGGCTGCCTCAAAAAGGTCTTCTCGATATCTTCCAAGAGGAAGAACGCCGAGGTCAATTCCTAATAATAAGCAATCTGAACTTTTGTCCATTTCAAGCTGCACGAGAATATTCCCTTCGATCTTGAGAAGGCAAGAATCATTATCATCGGGTGTAAGGTTAGGGATGTCTAGCGCTTTTCCTAACTCATCTAAAAGGGCTCCAAACTCATCTGTTATCATATTTTCACCTTATTTTATTCGTTTTCCTCATTATCATTTTCTTCACCATCAATTTCACTTTCCTCTTGTTCGAGAATTTCTTCCCATTGATCTTCGAGGTCTTCAAGTGCTTCAATAATTGCGTCGTACAGTTCGTCTCGATGTTGAAGCGAGCGGAATATTTGGTTCATTGCGACCTGTCTGATTGCGTCACGCATTTGGCTGAAGACAATAATTTGAGCGATCACCCACTTGTTAATGCCTAGGCCTTTTGATTGTTTTAGGACTTTGTCGGAGGATGGGTAACGTTCGGAACAAAGGGCCATAAACTGTTTCGAAAGAAGCTCAAAATCGAGACGCTGAGGTGTTTTGATTCCTTCCTTAGCAAAGAGTCGCTGCAGAAGTTTCATTCGACCAGCAAAGAATCTGTAAACCCCTAAAATAGCTTGGAGGGTTCTTGTTTCGTTTAAAAGCGTGTGAAGTTGCCCGCGGGGAATTGAGGGGCCCTTTGACTTCATATCTGTTCCAAGACTATGAAACAGGAACTTGAATACCTTTTTAAGTTGTTTGAAGGGGTATCTCCGGGATAATTCGTCAAATAGTGTTGTCGCTTCGCGTGGGGATCCAGTAATTTCTCGATAAAGGTCTCTGAGTGTGGTTGGCGTGCCGAGCCCCTCGGCCTCCCTTGCAAGTTCTCCAATATTTCGGCCAGCAGAAATCTCTCTTCCATAATCGTCATTGAGCTCGGTTTTGGCGTTTTGAATTTGTTTGTAAAGGGTGCCTTCCGTTGTTTCTAGTAAAAATTCAAGAGCTTCGTCAGCAAGGCTGACATCTGGATAAAAGTCTTGGACCTTTTTCAGAATTTCTTCAGGGCTGTCTCCCGGCTTAATTTGCTCACGCAATAAGAGAAGAATTTTTGATTTTAGTTCTGGATTTCTTCTCTCGAAGTCTTCGCTTCGCCTAGATATTTGCTTTAGCAGCGCAACGCGCTCTGCTTTTTCCCCTTTTTTTAGGAGTTTCGCAATGCGGCGAAGGTGTGCCTTTTTTGTTTTTTGCTTGGTACGAACGCGTTTGACAAAAGGGTTGACGATTTCCTGCAGGGAAATCTGAAATCCCTCCTTGGATGTCAGTCTCTCTGCATAAAGCTCTTGGCGGGTGTCCTTTGCCACTTCTTTCATCGCTTGTAGCGTGATATTAGTGTCAGGACCTCCACCGGCAGCCATGTCTCCATAACTACTCATTTTGGTCGCCTCCTTGCGTCTTTAAGCATCGATATAACTTGTTGCAATATCAATGCCAAAGGTGCGAGAGTCGCTTCCGTCCGCTGGAAGGGCGGGATTCAGGTCTTAAGAGATCTGTATGCGGCCAAGCGGCTGAATACGGATTTCCGGGATGATCTCTTGGTAGGAGACTACTGAGACGTCCGGAAACTCCATTTCTATCAGCTTCCTCACAAAGCGACGTACGTCGATAGCTGTTAACAGCACCGGCGGTTGGCCACCAGGAGGAGGGGGAGCTACAGTGTTTCTGATTCCCTGCAGGATAAGCTGGACGGAGTCTGGATCAAGGGCAAGGTATGACCCTGCTGATGTCTGCTTGATCGCTCCGCGCACCATGTCTTCTATTTCAGGGTCGAGTATATACACCGATAGTACAGATTGACCCTGAGAGTATTTATAGCTAATATACCGTTTCAGTGAAGAGCGGATGTATTCTGTCAAAAGAACGGTATCTTTCTCTGTTTGAGCCCATTCGGCAAGAGATTCCATAATCGTACGCAAGTCCTTGATAGAGACTTGTTCCTGGATGAGTCGTTT
>JAYZJO010000021.1:0-51276 GCA_036164375.1 Chlamydiota bacterium
AAATTATGAACTACCGCTGCCACAAGGTAGCATCATCATGGCTGACAAAGCATATACATCATACGAGCTAGAAGATTTACTATTCGAAAATGATCAGATAATGTTACTTCCCTTAAGAAAAAAAATCTTTCTCGTCAACATGCCCCTTACTGCAAACAAATGATCAAAAGTACTCGTAAAATAGTTGAAACATCAATTAGTTGTGTGCAAGGGCTATTTCCAAAAGCACTAGCAACAAGGACTTCTAAAGGTTTTGAATTAAAACTTATTATATTTCTTTTAGCAAAGAGCTGTACTGATTATTTCACAGCAGCAAGGCTTTCGTAAAACAGCAATCTGCTACTTCAGATGGTTCAGCCATAGCTTCGCTATGCCTTTCACAATCTTCATTGCATCTCACTATTTTACGAAAGCCTTGCTACTGGATTTGGACGCAAACCGGGTTTAAAACCGGTAAAAATGCTGCCTCCTTGTGTCACACTAACATCAAAGAGGCAAAAATCATCGCGGCACAAAGACGATTAATGTTCTTTGTGCCATTTTTACATACAATCCTTCAAGTCCGGTTTGGGATCGCAATCGGGAGCTCGGCACCACTGACTCCCATAGACTGCCCCATGAGGCAACGTATTTCAAACCCATTTTTTGTAGCATCTAGAAGGTCTTGGTCAAATTGAATACTCCCTTGCTCAAAGAGAATAATTAATGCGGAACCTCCAAAAGAAAAATATCCTTTCTCCTCACCTTTAGAATAGGTGTTACCTGGAACGTAGGTTTGATTAATGCTGCCCACATTGGTAGCACCTATTTCAAGGAAAAGTACTTTTCCAAACTTGTCAGTTTCAAACTCTGTAACTGCACGTTTATTTTTTGCAAAAATATGTATATTTTGTTTAATGGCTATCGGGTTCACTGAGTACAAATATCCATTAATAATTTTGGCAACACTTGGAGTGCAATCGCAGGGAAAGTGATAGCGATGGTAATCAACAGGACACAACCTTGCCAATACCACTGATGCATCTTTATACCTATTGGCTAGCTGCGTGTCCTGTAAGAGTGAATCTACATCAAATTTTTCCCCTTTCACTATAAAGCCATCGACCTTACTGATATCCGAATAAAAATAATAACGTCCATCAGCGGGAATAACTGCGTCATTAAAGTGTATAGGTCGCGACTCTAACTTAAGCTTTCGAATAAAAAAATCGTTGAATGAGTGATAGCTAGAAATGGGGTCTTTAAATTCAAAAACATCGATGCTATACTTCTCAATAAAAGGCTGAATCTTACATTTAGACCAGCGCGAATTCATAATGAATCCATAGATACGAGAAATAATGTGATTTCGCGAGGAAATGACCCTCAATATTTTCCCAAAATAATTATTACTATAGAGCAATTTTAAGGCTGTGGCGCCATAAACCTTCTCCACCTCTTTTGTATGTGTGACTCTATTGATAAAATGGATAGGTTTCATGTCCAAAAAAAATCGTTATCTCTTAGTATTTTATATAATTACTTCAAGAATTTATTGTCTCTTAAGACGCGATTCTTGTCAAAGAATAGAGTAAGTAGTAATATCACAAATATTTTTAAGGATAAAATGCTATGTATGAAACAACCAAAAGTATTAACAGCTTTTCCTCAAACGATTATAGTGATAAACCATGGGGATGTTTATCGGCAGATAACCAAAACATGTGCAAAAATACACCTATTCAATCAATCCTTCACGAAGCAATTAAAAATATCGATGAGTGTTATGAGACGGTTCAAAAAATCATCACAGAAGGATACGAAGTCGACGAACGTTCACAAGAGGGTTATACTCCTCTCTATATGCTAGCCGGAAAATCCAGCGAAAATGCCTTAAAAGCCATTAAATTATTGGTATCGCATGGAGCTGATATTCATGCAAGACAAGACTCGTTACCAGGTTATATTACCCCCTTACAGTGCGCAAAATACACCGACTTCGCAATGAAAGAAGAAACAGGAGAAAAGGGAAGCCCTCGAACAAAGGCCATGCTAAGCAAACCTAATTCAAATGATAATCAAAAACAAAATTGTATTTAAATTTTAAGTATATTCTGCTAAAATTTGATCCGTCCACAACACCATATTGAATAAAAGATAAAAATAATCATGGATTTTTCACAGCAAACTTATATACCAGGCGAAACTGTTGCAGCGATCGCAACTCCACCCGGAGAGGGAGGCGTCGCAATTATACGCATCTCAGGGAAAAATGCTCGTAGCGTAACTCAAAAAGTGTACTCACGCCCCATCGACAATTTTAAATCGCACACGGTTCACTATGGACATATCATCGACAGCAATGGCGCTTCTATAGATGACGTTCTTCTCATCCCCATGTTAGGAAAAAAGTCTTTTACTGGTGAGGACACCTATGAAATTCACTGCCACGGAGGTTCGTTGATCACGCGCCGCGTTCTCGATGTCGTCCTAAACGCCGGAGCGCGTGCAGCTCTACCTGGAGAATTCTCATTTAAAGCGTATATGAATGGAAAAATCGACTTGGCACAGGCTGAGGCCATTCAAGAGCTCATTGCTGCAAAAAATGACCGCGCCCTCGATGCTGCCGAAGCACAGCTTCAAGGAAGGCTTTCAAATAAAGTTTCGTCGTTTCAAAAAAAGCTCATTGAAATAGCTGCCATTCTCGAAGCTTGGGTCGATTTCCCTGAAGAAGGACTTGAATTTGCGAGTCTTGAAGACGTTTGTAAAACTCTCGAATCTGTAAATTGCGAAATTCAAGCGTTAATCGACACCTTTCACGATGGACGCATCATCCATAACGGAATAGCTCTTTGCCTGGTTGGAAGCCCTAACGTAGGAAAGTCTTCACTTATGAACGCCCTACTTGACAAAGAGCGCGCCATCGTCTCTCACATCCCAGGAACAACACGCGACATTGTGGAAGATACTATGCGTCTCAATGGCATGAATTTTCGACTAATCGATACCGCTGGAATAAGACAAGCTGCAGAAGAAATTGAAGAAGAGGGAATCCGTCGTTCTCATGGAGCGATGGCTACTGCAGACTTAATTTTACTTGTCCTTGACAGCAGCCAAGAGGTTAGTGACAGCGAGTTAGAACTCATAAAAAAACTCCCTAAAGAAAAAACGATTGCAGTATGGAATAAGTCAGACTTAATCCCAGCACCGAGAAAAGAAATCGCCCTTAATTATATCGTCGATATCTCTGCAAAAAAAAGACTAAGACTAGATTCTCTACATCAGATGATTGACTCGGTCATTTGGGACAAAGGCCCTCCATCAAAGGAGGAAATTATTATCACAAACATCCGGCACAAAGAGTCTCTAGAAAATGCAGCCAAAGCTTGCTCGCAGCTCATCTACGGACTACAGTCCGATGTTTCTCCCGAATTTCTGTCGATGGACATGCGATCCTGTCTGACTGAACTTGGGAAAATCATCGGTATGAATATCGGTGAAGACATTTTATCTGCCATTTTCTCAAAGTTTTGTATCGGAAAGTAACCAATATTCCTTGAAAAAGTCGTATGTACTCTTCCAGAAATCAACAATTTTACTTCCAGTAATCTTTATTGAGCAGTATACCGTGAGTAGATTTGGTCTCTGCAATTTTAATCTCTTGAATATGGAGCGCTTTCATAAAGCCCAAAACGAGGATGGCATTTGATACATCAGAGCTAGCAAAAGGATTATCCATTTCTTCATCGCTTAATCCCTCAGAAGCTCGAATATAGAGTCTGAGATCATCGCGATTGATGATATTATTTTCACCTAAAGGCCCTATGCTTGCTGAAAAAAGACGGCCAATGCCTATGACGACAGTCTCTTTTTCATTAAGTTTATTTTTAAAAATTGGCTGTGCTTGGCGACCCAAAAAGCGGGCAAACGAGTCAGCGTCTTTAATGTGATCTATAGTCATTGGGTTAGGAGTAGTGACACTATTGATATCGAGTTCTTCGACAACTTCAATGATATAATTTTTAAAGGGAACAGCGCCGTAACTATCCATAAACACAACGATGTTTCCCGATTCTGTCAAAGTTGTAAATTGAAAACTCCCCGTTCCAATATCCCAAACGACCACATTCTGTTCATCCACGTCAGATACTGCTGCACCGCTCATGAAAGCAAGTTTCCCCTCTTCATGCTGATCGATAATTTGAAGGGGGATATTTGTTTCACGACGTACCTCTGCAGCAAACTCCTCGCCGTTAATAGCTTCACGAAACGCAGCTGTGGCAACCGCTGAAATTTTTTGAACACCTAAGTTTTTGGTAAGATCTTGTATTTCATAAAAGGTTTTAAGCCCCTCTAAACGAATACTTTCATCAAAGGAACCTTCATAAGAAATTTCTAAATTAGCCTGATATGGAACTGAAAAAGTATCTTCAAAGAGAATGGCTAGAATTGCATTAGTTTCTGTATCAACATCAGCAACCGTAATTTTGGTAGATCCAGATCCCACATCAATAGCAGCTCTCCTTTCAATGTAGCTATCTTCTGAGATTGCTTCAGCAGAAAGACTATTAACAGAAACAACGAAAAACAAAGCAAAAATAAAATTTCTCATTTCCATGCACCTCTATAAAATAAAACAACTATTATATAGTATAAAACTTTATTGTTAAGGAACATCAAAGAAACTATTAAGAATTCGCAAAATAAAGATTAAAAAAAACCCAGGATTGAAAACCTAAGTATTCAACCCTGGGAAAGGAGGGATAACATTTTCTAACATATTGCTGTTAGAGAAGATTTAATATAACATGAAGAAAATTATGTGTCAACAAAACCTAACCGATTAATTTAATTAAAATAATAACCTTCAATAAACTATTTTTTTAAAGAAAGCTTGATAAGTTTAGCTTAATGAAGTAGTATTCAATAGCAATTCCCATAAACAAAGCCATTAATAGGGATGAGAGGTTCGCGATGATAAACAATAAAACCAAAGTCAACAAAATCAGGGCAATCTTACACAACCTATATCCATCACCCCCAATACCACTTCAACATACAGACAACTACACATTACTCATTGCCGTTCTACTTTCTGCACAATGTACGGATGCAAGGGTAAACATCATCACCCCAAAACTCTTTGCCCTCGCCGACACCCCTCAAAAAATGATCACACTTACCCCTCAAGAAATCGAAGACATCATTCGTCCCTGTGGCCTTGCACCTAAAAAATCAAACGCTATTTGGGAGCTATCAAAAATTCTCATCGAAAAGCATGAAGGTAAAGTACCAAGTACCTTCGAAGAGCTAGAATTTCTTCCTGGAGTCGGACATAAAACTGCTTCCGTTGTAATGGCGCAAGCCTTTGGGAAGCCTGCATTCCCCGTTGATACACATATCCATCGCTGCGCAAAACGCTGGGGATTGAGCTCGGGAAAGTCGGTTATGCAAACAGAAAAAGACCTTAAAAGTCTATTTCCCGAAAACGAATGGAACGACCTCCACCTCCAAATTATATATTTTGCAAGGGAGTACTGCCCAGCTCTAAAACATGACGCAAAAAAATGCCCTATCTGTTCGTGGGTCTAATTTAAAAAAACTTTACCCCTTCACTTTTCTAAGGCTTCAAGGATCTCATCAACTGTAGGCCTATCACGTGGATCTTCACTGAGAGCTCGAAGCAAAATATCAGCTACTCGTTTACCCAGTTGCTCTTTTACATAATCATAACCCTCAAGTTTACCGGTATTCGGATATAGCCTATCTTTAATACAGGGATAGGGCCATGAACGCGTGATCATTACCCAGGCTACTGTCGACACGGCAAAAAGATCTCGCTTTTTTAATAGTTGAAACCACTCATCCTCATTATCGGCTTTAATTGCTTCAAGCGACTGTAAACCGTCATTATACGTGAAGTAACAAACAGAAATGACAGTCCCAAACCCTGCACGAAAATCATTATAGTAACTTTTATTTTTCGAAGTGATTTCAGAAAACATATACTTAGCTCCTCCAAAGTCTGCAATAGAAGCATCGTAATTTTTGCCGTCGTGATGTACCAAAATATTTTCTACTTTAATGTCGCCATGAATAATATCTTTGTCGTGGATTTTTTTTACTCCACGGTAAAGTTGGCGAATCATCCTTAATTGGACATTTAAATCACAAACAGCCATTGTAGGTTGCTCGATAATATTAAACATGTCACCTTCTGTATAATACCTATGTAAATACCCAAGAATTTGCCTGTAGGAATCACCAATCATAAATTTAGCCCAAGGCTGATTCTGGACTCCATCAATAAAAGAGGTGGACCCTATTTTTTTAAGCTTTTCTATTTCGTTCAAACAATTATCAAACGACTGTTTTATATTAAATTTCTTTTCTGTATATGCTAACTTCAAAGCTGCAATCCTAGCCTTGGACACATCAAAAACTTTTTGAACAACACCAAATGACCCCATTCCAAGATGAAAGGGTGTTTCACTAGAATTCAATTTTCCTAGCCAATTAACGATTACAAGGTTATTCGCGCCATCAAAGTTTACTAAAAAAAATGAGGGATCTTTAGAAATTTTGCGCAGTGACAAGATTACTTCAGCGCCCGATGTGCAAGCTTCTACTTTCTCTAATTCTAAAAGCGACCGTCTAACAATTTTCATCAACACATCTTTTGTATATTTTCCTGCGAAAGTAGGATCTCTTAAACTTTTTTTAGGTATCAAAAAAGACTCAAAACCGGGAACATCGATATTTTCATAAAAATTTTCTATTCGGACATATTCAATCGCAGCTTTTTCTAAAACAGTAGAATATTTAGATTTTTTATTTTTGATATATTCAGAAAAAACCTCTAATCCTTCATCTAACTTCGCCTGAAGTTTCTCTTCACTAACTAGAATTTCTCTTGCTTGTATCGGAATGCTGGAATGGTATTGTAGATATAAAGATTTGTCAGATATTGTACCCTCAGAAGGAGAGCTCTGTTTATTGCCCCTTTTAAACTCATCTGGAGTCCCTTTTATCCAAGCCTTAATTTTGGGTTTTACACTTGTGATTTTTTGCCATTTTCTCCCATTGAATTTCCCGCTATGGTGATTTTCGGAACCGTTAGAAATTCGATTACTTTTATTTAAATCTGAAATATCTTGAGCTTTAATAGTCATTTATCCCACCTTTGAATACTCATTCAAAAAGATCGGATTATTATCTATCCTGAAAAATCTTCCTATACATTTTTTAAAGATAACATAATCAATTGTGCAAGATCTGTAGCATCTGAAACGCTCTCTAAAGTTTTTTTTATCGCCTTTTTTGCTACTGCTTGATTATATCCCAAATTGATAAGGGCACTCATTGCATCTTGAACAAGATCTGCATGTTTACCTCCATTGAGATCGACGGCGAATCTAGAGGGACTATCCGGAGCCATAGCCGCGAGTTTATCCTTGACCTCAATCATAAGCCTTTCTGCCGACTTCCGGCCAATTCCCGGTACTTTACAAATCGATTTTGTATCGTGATTAGCAACGGCGTCACATAACTCCACAGGGCTTAAATGCCCTAAAATACTCAATGCAATCTTTGGGCCTATTCCAGAAATTGCCAGTAAAACTTCAAAAATCTCTTTCTCCTGCTCTGAAATAAATCCATACAAAGTTTGTGAAAGCTCTCGCACAACAAAACAGGTAAATAAATGTAATTGCTCACCCAACTGCGGAAGCTTCGCATGAGCACTAGCCGGTATGTAGACTTGATACCCAACTCCACTCAACTCGATAATCACATATAATGGCGTCGCCTTTGTCAATTTTCCACTAATGTATGCATACATAATACTTTTTCCACCTTGTCAATTCATCGTATACTGAATGAAATTGGAAATTACGCTTGATAGTCAGAATTTTCCAGTTTTATTCAGTATAAGTAATCATATACTCTTTATAAGTTATCAAACCATACTAAAAAAAGTTTTAACCCCAGGAGGTTCTTGCATAAAGAGGAACAACTTATAGAGTAGACCACTATATCCTTACACATCCCGACCTTTTCACAGCCCAAATTCACCTTTCGGAAAAAGTTCTAGTAAAAGTAGCTTCATAAACTACATTTTTTCTTGCAAGATAATCTTGTAACGTTGTAACATTACAAATAACAACAAAAAACAATAGGCATGAAATGAATAGTGATCTAGACGAAGGTGGTTGGTGGCAGTTTCTTCAACTTACAGCCAACATTCAGACTGCAGAAGAATTTGACAAGTTTTTCACATTTTTTCTGACTGCAGAAGAAAGATGTAATTTATCAAAACGCTACCAACTTGTGAAAGAGCTGCTAAAAGGTGAGAAAACGCAGCGAGAAATCGCTCATGACCACCAGATCAGCATCGCTAAAATCACTCGTGGATCAAATGCCATAAAACTTTTAGATAGTCACTACAGGGACTGGCTACAAGATCAAATGTAAAGATCTTAGCTTCTCCCTGAAAATAGGGAGAACGCAAGATGGTGTATTACCAAAACACACTCTTTTACAGTTTAAAAAAATCCATTTTGCGATTTTATTCTGAAGCTGTGCACTACCCCATATTCATTTCCATTTATTGGCGAACATCTCCTTAATCAAAATAAATAACTCAATTTGAACTAAATTAAATTAACATTATCAGGAGAAAATATGTTCACGCCCATACAAAAACACTTTTTACCCATCGAGGTAAGGGACTCAATAATCACAGAAAAAAATCCACGTAAAATAAAACACACCCTTTCAATAGTAAAGTTCTATCTTACAATTAGTGCACTCGCAGCTAGGACTTTTGAACAAAACCACCTTCATCAGTTTGATCCAATTGTCCACGACAGTGCCTGCCAAATTCGAGGTCTCTACACGATCTTCTTAAAAAATGCGGGACTCAGCCTCAAACCTATTGATGAAAAAATCAGACCGATTAAAAAAGTCATCTCTAACTTAGAGAATCGAGCTTCTTGTCAAATTAATCAGCAAGCCCACAGAAAAAAAAGAAATCAATTTACAGAGATGGACGACTCAATGACCGTGGATGAATTTTTAAATAGGTACAAATTAACATTCGATATTTCTGATGAGCAAGCCATGTTACTACAATCTTATCTATTATCTGTCGGCAAAACTTTTTACATGACACGTGAAGGTAAAGAAACCTGCTCGCTGGACTACAATAAATTTATAGCCTTATCTAAGCCACAACTAGAAAGCAAAGATCTCGATAAAATTATCAACTACACCCAATCGAAACTGTCCGACTTATCGGTTAAATTTGTGCAAAATGAAGCGGAGAAACTTCCGACAGAAGAAACTGAAGTCCGGTTTTATCTCAGTGATAAAAATATTAGCTTTATTCATCTCAATCGAAATGATGGAAAACTACCAAAGCGCTGCTCGAGTACATACTATAATTTCAAGACTGTACTTCAACGCCTGAAGCAGGAACAAATTCTTTTAGTTATTCGAGAACACAAAGTCAAAAAAGGAGACGCCTCAAAGGGATTCTTTTATCGATCAAAGGAACCTTCGAGTATTTTTAAACAGCTTACTGACAAAGAGATTGATGAACTTAAAGACAACGAACCATGTTTTGTGATTGAAGGATTTCCTCCAACTAATAGTAATATGAAAGATATCAGTCCCAAATTAGAAGAATTTTCTATTACTTCGATGGGACTAAGCAACGCTGCAATTGCACCACAATTCAGTGAACCGCAAGAAAGTAGTATACTCCTCGACTCGAAAGAATTCAACCAAATGAAAAACTTTGCAATAAGTCAAGGCCTCGATAAAGTTGAACACGACTTTTTTAGAATCGCCCACACTCATGCTAGCAGTGTTTCAAACGAAAAGAGAGAAATGGAAGCCTAATGCAAAGCCAACCAAAAGCATTATATGTCCTCTTTTTTACAGAAATGTGGGAGTGTTTTAGCTACTATGGAATGCGCATGCTGCTCGTACTTTACATGTACGAGCAGCTATCCTTCAGCGAAAGTGACTCCATCGCAATATATGCTTTATACACCTCTCTAGTGGAACTAGGGTCCATTGCTGGAGGGTATGCTGCCGACAGATACTTAGGTGCAAAAAATTCCATATTCTATGGAGGCACTCTTATTGCTACAGGACATTTGATCTTATCCTGCTTTGATGATCATCAATCAACTCTCCTTACAAGTTTAGCTTTTATCATCGTCGGATCAGCTTTTTTTAAAACAAACATTAAAGCTCTTCTCGGAGAGTTCTACGAAGATAATGACAAAAGAAGGGGACCTGGATTTGCACTTTTTTATGTTGGTATTAATATCGGAGCGCTGATGGCGACAGCTTTGTGTGGAAATATTGCGATTCATTATGGATGGAGTTCTGGCTTTGGTTTGGCTGCTTTAGGGATGTTAGCGGGACTAACAATACTATGTTTAAAAAATCATGTTCTTGAAAACAAGGGGGCTTCTCCTAAAAGAGTAAGAAAGCGTAAGCAAATTCTATTGATGTTAATCGCTTTAACAACAATCCCTTTGATTACCATTCTCTTTAACAAACGAGATATGGTAACTCCTCTACTGCCAATAATTGCCATTGTTGCTATTGGATTTATTGCCTTGAAAGCGAGAAACTGCACTCATTTAGAGAAAAAAAATATGCTTTCCTTACTAAGTCTTGTTGGAGTACTCATCATTTTTTTTGCTTTTGAAGAACTAATGGGATCGATGATGATGCTTTTTCTTGAGCGCTATGTCGAAAAAACTATTTTTGGAATTTCTATTCACAGCTCTAGCTTAACAATGTCAAACCCTTTGACAATTATTATTCTCGGTCCATTCATCACCAGAGCTATCGATACAAAAATTGCGAAAAACATTCGCATCGCTTTTTCTTTTCTAGCTGCTGGATTCCTTACTCTTTACATAAGCATTATTCTCACTAAAGATGATTCTCTAATTCCTATCATTTACCCTTTGTTATGCTTTGGATTAATTGCCATCGGAGAACTTTTTATAGCACCTACAATCGTAGCTTATTGTACAGAAATCGCACCAAAAAAATTGAGAGGCCTATTAATGGGAGGTGTCATGATGGGACACGCCTACGCTAGCTTAGTTAGCGGTTTCATTGCTCAAAACGTCGTTGTCCCTATTAAAGATATTTCGGCAGTCTCCCAATACCAGTATTTTTTTTTAAGTGTCGTGCTTCTCTCTACAGCAATTGCCATAGGATGCGTATTACTAGAAAATTTCCATAAATATACATCCAATTTACGACCAAATTACTAAATTCACTTAACCTCATTAATCTTGCATAAATAGAAAATTTTCATCGAGATCAGGTATTTTGAGAGCTGTTAACAACAAAGCTTACTTTGAGAAGATGATGTATAGGATATTTGATTAAATCGCAATTTCTGAGCGTGGCATATCGCTAAAGCAAGAGCATCTGCAGCATCTTCAGGCTGTGGTATCTCTGATAAGTTTAACAACCTCTGAATCATCCCTTGAACCTGCTCTTTACTTGCGCCACCTTTTCCTGTAACAGCTTTTTTTGCCGTAGTTGGTGTGTACTCTTCAACTTTTACACCTGCACGCAAAGCTGCCAGAATCACAACAGCTTTGGCCATTCCTAATTTAAGGGTACTTTGGACATTTTTACTGACATATTGAGTTTCGACAGCTAAGGCATCAGGCTGATATTTTTGAATAAGGGCCTCTATGCCATTATGTATAATGAGGCAACGATCATTTACATGTTTCTTTCCTGATGGTCGAATACAACCATATTCAAGAGCAATTACCTCATTGCCCTTGAAACTAATAATCCCATACCCGGTTACAACTGTACCTGGATCTACGCCAATAATAATCAATTGTGATCCTAATCGAATAAGTTTGTCTTATGCTTCGGCTTGTGCTGACTCAGATCAAAGAGGTTTTGATAGGGCGTTTTTCCTTCCTGAATCACAGGAGCTGAAGGGTTGCTCTCCGGCTGATCCTGCATAGAAGAGTAAGATGAAGAAGGAGACGTTTCAGCTGTTTGCGTCGAATGAACTATGGGTAACTCATCAGATTGAACAGGCTCGCTTTCAGGAACCTCAAATTTTTGACTTTCTCTTGACTCCACTACAGGAATGTCCGGAATTGAAATATTCCCTTGCGTGAAATCAATAGGCGCACCCATTACGTTAGTAAGACTATTGAGAACTCCCTGTAATTGATCTAGTTTATTTTTTTGTTTGCGCAGTTCTTGATTCTGCTGATCGGCATCTTGCCACTGCTTGTACATCTGATCGTGTGTATTTTCCCACTTCTGAACCTGACGTTCTGCCGTTTCAATCGTTGTTTTGAGCTGCTCTTGAAGACGCTGCTTTTCAAAAGTCAACTCTTCAACAGTTTTACTTGCATCGGTTAGTTGTCTATGTGAAGTGCTCAACTGAGATTGGATTTCTTCAATTTTCTTATTTTTCTTATCCGCTTCTTCAGAAAGAATTGCCGTTTCTTTTACTTTTTTAGCAAGGTGTTGCTGTGCTACTTGAGCCCTAGAGTCGCTATCTTTAATTCTTCTATTTAAACGGCCAATTTCAGCTTCTAAATTACTTTTATCTTTATTAAGTGAAAGAATTTGACGTTTGTTTTCTTCAATTGCCTGCTCTTTTTTCCTACAAAGATCATATAGCTCTTCACATTTCGTCTCGACATCTTTGTGAGCATTGTTTGAAGCTGTAAGCTTCTTATTCGTATCCTCTACAGTTTGTTGCGACTGTGTGTATTTGTTTGAAAGTTCCTTTTTCTGTTCCTGAAGTTGCTCAATTGTAGTAAGAGCTTCTTGATACTGTTTATGCTGCTGTTGTTTCTCTTGATTACTTGCCTCAAGTTGACGCCTTGTTGCCTCGTGATCTCGTATTTCTGTCCGTACAGATTCCTCAAGAGTCACCATCTTTCTTTCTAAATCTTCAACAACTCCCTTGAGATTTGAAATCTGAGTAAACTTTTCATCGAGTTCCTGCTTGCCTTGCTCAATAACACTTTTCTTTTCTTTTAGCTGGGATTCAAGACTTTCTTTTTCTTGTTGGATTTCACTTTTTTTAGCTTCTACATCTTTAATACTTTCGCTTAATTGAAGAATCTTATTTTCTAATAGTTGTTTTTCCTGAAAAATTTTATCTATAGTATTTTTATTTTCTCGCAATATAGACTCAAGATTATCTCTCTGTGCGATGACGTCTTTGTTCTCTACTTCTACCTTAGCCTTACTTTCACTTAGCTCGGTAATTTTGCTTTCTAGTAGCTGATTTTCTTGAGAGATCTTATCTAATGCACTTGTTTTTTCATTCAATACAGACTGAAGATTATCTCTCTGCTCGATAACCTCTTTATTCTCAGTCTCTACCTGATCTTTGCTCTCACTTAGCTCATGAATTTTACTTTCTAATAAATCATTTTCCTTAGAAATCTTTTCTAAAGTGTTTTTACTTTCTTTAAGCTGTGACTCCAAACATTCTTTTTGTTCTACAACTTCTTTTTTCTCTGCTTCAACTCTGCCTTTACTTTCGTTTAATTCTCGAATCTTATTTTCTAGAATTAAATTTTCTTTAGAGAAATCTTCCAAAGACTTCTTAGCATCTCGGTAATGCTGTGTAGTTTCTTTATGCTTTTCCTCTTCTTCATCTCTTTTTGCTTTTTCCTCATCTAGAAGAGTTCGGAATCTTTCAAGACGAGCCTCGACAACTTTTTTTTCTTCTTTTAATTCAATGATTTCAGAGTTATTTTGAGCAATTCGATCTTCTAACTCTAAGATTTTTTCCTGTAAATCTCGATTACGTCGGACAAATTGATCGTTATCGGTAACGTTTAACGCGAGCTCTTTTTGTAATTTTTCTTTTTCACGGTTTAGGTCTTCGATTTGATCATGCAATTCACTCTGCACTCTCTTTACTTTCGAAATTTCAGTTTCAATAGACCGTTTTTGCTCGTTAACTTCAAAAAGTTCTCTTTTTACAGATACCGTCTCGGCTTTACTATCATCAAGACTTTGTTGTGTACTTTGTAGCTGTGTAAGAACCTTATCTAATTCATCTCTTACTTCATGGCGCTCAGAACGTGTTCGTTTATTATCGTCTGTAAGCTTTTCAACTTTTTTGATTTGTTCGTTTAACTCATTAACAACACCTTCAAGAGAGGCCTCTGTTGCAGAATGGTCTGCTTTACTTGACTCCAACTCCTTCTGCACTTCTTGAAGCTGAAACTCAGTTCGCACTAACTCGTCGCTAATTTTTTGACGTTCGGCTTTGATCTTCTCATTTTCTAAATTCAGCAATTCTACTTTTGCAGCGTGATCATTTAGAGCATTAATCTTATTCTGAAGTTCTAAAGAGTCGGACTGATGAGTCGACTCTTTTGCTGACAAAGCAACCTTAAGCTCTTGAATCGTTCTTCGCTGTTTTTCGTAAGTATCAGCACTCTCTTTATCATCACTTTCAAGGAGATCACATTTTTTTTGTAGATTCTCTAAACGAAGTTCTAATGTTTGAAGCTTTTTCTGAGACTCCTCTTTAGTTGCTCTTTCCTCAGAAAGCTGCGCTTTCAAAGTTTCAATTAACTCTCTCTCAACTTTTATTTCATCGAGAAGTATTTCATTCTTCTCTTCAGCTGATCGTTTAGAAACCTCTGCATCATGAAGCCTTTGATGTATATCAGAACCTGAAGACTTCAAACTATTAACTTCCTCTCTGAGAATAGTCACTTGTTGCTTTGAATCGTTTAAGTGCTTTTCATTTTCAAGCAACTGATTATTTAGCTCTTCTATCTTGCGTTCTGACTCTGCCAACGCTGCAACTTTGTCTTCTTTGGTTTCTCTAACTTGCCTTTGATTTTCTAAAAGCTGATTATTTAAGTCTGTAATCCTTCGTTCCGATTCTGCAAATGTCGAAATTTTTTCTTTTTCAGACTCTTTTATAATCTTTTCTTTTTCAAGAAGCTGATCGTTTAAATCTTTTATTTTACGCTGAGACTCCGCTAACTCAGCAGTTTTTTCTTTTAGAGATTGAGAAATTTTAGAATTTTGCGCAGCTTCCATAGCATTTTGCGATGCTTGAAACTCTTCTTCAAGCTGCTTTTTTTCTAGCTGAGCCTCTTCATTTTTTTCGCGTAAAAATTGGATCACGCGCTCTAACTGTTCGCTATGCTGCTTAGATTCCTCTAATGCTTTTTTTACATCGCCAAGTTCATTTTCGAGACTATGCAATTTTTGACGAACAAGATTTAATTGCAATTCTGATTCGGTTTTATCTACAGAAGCAGTACCCATCTCTTGAATTCTACTTTCACGAGCCTGAAGCTCGCTACGTAAATGCTCTATTTCTTGTTTGGCTGCGTCTTCTTTTGACTGAAGTTCTGTTATTTTTTCTCTTAGCTTCCTGCTGGTCTCATTGTTAGTGCGTAGCTCTTGTTCAAAAGACAATTGCCCCTTTTTTGCCTCACCAAGCATCTCTTTTAATTTTTTCTGCTGGCCACGTAAAGCATCAGCCTCATCTTGGATATCTTCTAAATCCTCTAATGCCAGCGCGTGCTTTTCTTGAAGGGCTTTTTTTTGCAATCCAAGCTGCTCAATTTCAGCTTCTAACGCCTTACTTCTTTTTTTCTCATAAAAAAGATCCTGCAACACTTCGTCTGTATTAGCTTCTTTAAAGGTAGACTTATCCAAGGTTAACTCTCCTACTTTCCGTAAATATATACCATAATGACAACATAATGCTTTACTTAAAATAATACTAGAAATTGATTCACTAAATTACATTTTTACTACTTCCACCTCATACCCAATAAACTGGAAAACGAAATCAATTACAGGTTGCAGCAGAATTCATATATTTTTTATACTTTGATAACGAAATAAACTGCGTCCATCGCAAACTCGAGGATTTTTTGTGGTCTGGCCAACTAAAGCCCCTAAAAATATTATCATTCGTATGCCAAACTGGCTCGGAGACCTTGTAATGGCGACCCCACTACTTGTCGATATTAGAAAGTACTATTCTAATTCCAGAATCACAGCAATGTGCCAGTCAAATGTTGCGCCATTACTAGAAAAAGATAAAAATATCGATGAGATTCTTAGTTTCAAAAAACCTAATGGATGGATGCACGGACAACATCGCGATATCATTAATCCTTTACGCTACGGAAACTTTGATCTAGGAATCCTGACAACAAACTCATTTTCTTCAGCATGGTGGTTTTGGCTGGGTAACGTTAAAAATCGTATTGGATACTCCTCCAACTTACGTAGACCTTTACTCAACAACGCAGTGTCTTTTCCAAGCGATAAAGATTTACAACACCAAGTCCTTATCTACAAAATGCTGCTCGTCCCTTTGGGCATCCCTGCATCAGACACCCCCTTGAATTTAATCGTCGATCGATCAGAACTTGAATCTGCAGAAAACACCTTAAAAAAGCACGACGCCATCCCAGGAAAACACACGATCGTAGGGATTAACCCCGGAGCAGCCTTCGGATCGGCAAAATGCTGGCTTCCCGAACGCTTTGCTCACGTAACAAAACGTCTCCTTGAAAACCCAAACGTTCGCATCGTTTACTTTGGTGATCACAATGGCGTCCCCCTAGTCAACGAAATCTGCAAAGACATGCCTAAACAGGTAATCAATCTAGCAGGAAAAACAAATATCCGCGAATTAATGGCTCTCATCGCAAAATGCAGCGTTATGCTTAGCAATGATAGTGGCCCTATGCACATAGCAGCAGCATTAAAAACTCCTCTCGTCGCACTTTTTGGATCGACCTGCGACAAAAGAACCGGCCCCTATCAGCATGGAACAGTGATCCACAAACACACAAGTTGCTCCCCCTGTTACCAACGCACTTGCCCCATAGATTTTCGCTGCATGACGCGCATCGAGGTCGATGAAGTCTGCGATAAAATCCTCAACGAAATCAAAAAAGATCGTCGCTTAGATAACAAATTCCAAATTCTTTGAGGGAATATTTACTCTAGATTTAATTATTGAAGTGGGAGATAATCCGAATATACACAACAAACTAATAAAGAGAATTTTTTGTGATATTATTACTCCTCCTAAACATGACCATCTTTAGTGGAAGCTTCGCCATGCAAACCTATAACCAACCCCCAATAGATTACCAAGCTGCGCAAGTCAAGCTGCAAAATATTGATCAACTACACCTGCTCAATTACTGGGACTCCTTAGACTCCATAAACAAAGACAAGTTACTTAGCGACATTGCTGACATCAGCCCTGATTTCTTACATCATCAAAGAAGCCTTCTCAACAAGAAAATCGACAGACATGACTACCAAAAATTTACTAATTTTACCTTCGCAGAGGATACGAGCTGCTACCATCACGGTAAAGAATTAATTTCTCAAGGGCTCGTCGGCACAGTCGTTGTCGCAGGAGGGCAAGGAACACGTTTTGGTTTCAAGGGCCCGAAAGGCTGCTTCCCTATATCTAATGTTAAAGAAAAAACCCTGTTTCAGATAATTGCTGAAAAAACACTTTATGCGAGTAAATTAGCTAAGCGACCACTCCCATTAGCTATTATGACGTCAGACTGCAATCACAAAGCGACCCTACAGTTTTTCGAAGACAATGCCTATTTTGGTCTCGATGCAAACCAGGTATCTTTTTTTAAACAAAGCGTTGCACCGATGCTCGACGTTGAGGGCAACCTTTTTCTTTCATCACCACATACTATTGCAAAAGGGCCCGATGGAAACGGCGCGTTTTTCAATAGCTTTGTCGACTCAGGTACTTGGCAAAAATGGACCGAAAACGGTATCCGACTGTTAAACTTCATCCTTGTGGACAATCCCCTTGGAGACCCGTTCGATTTAGATCTCATAGGCTTTCATGCCGAATCTAATAATGACGTCACCATCAAATGCATACCCCGCGCTGATCCTGAAGAGAAAGTGGGTGTTATCGTCGCCGATAACACGATTGTACGTGTCATTGAATATTCGGAAATTGACGACCATGACAGATACGCACGCGATGAAAACGGAAATTTAGCACATCTTTGCGCAAATATTAGTTTATTTTGTATGAATATGGATTTCGTAAAATCAATCGCTACAGACGTAAACAAACGCCTCCCCTATCATATTGCTTTTAAAGCATCTGACTATGTCGATAACGATGGTAATGTGAAAAGATCTAAGTCGCCTATAGCGCACAAATATGAAAAATTCATTTTCGATATGCTTCCCTTTTCAGAAAAAATTGGAGCTTTGATCTACAAAAGAGAAGATTGCTTTGCCCCCTTAAAAAATCGATCTGGTAATCACTCTCCGGAAACAGTCAAATGTATGCTATTAAATGCCGACAAAAAACAGTGGCAAACAGTCACAGGTACGCTTCCTCCCACAGAAACTTTTGAATTATCGCAGGAATTCTACTACCCAACAGAAGAATTTAAAAAATACTGGGAAAGCAAAACCCCTCCTCAAACAAAATATATAGATTAATAGGATCATAAAATGAAAATTGGGTATTTAGGTACTGGTGCATGGGGATTCTGCCTAGCATCGCTATTAGCGCGTAAAGGCTATGAGCTTATTTGTTGGTCGATAGATAAAAATCAGGTTGAAAAGCTCAGCCAAGGCTTAGAGCATCCAATGCTCAAAGGCCACTGTCCACACGGAAAAATGAAATTTACAACAGATCTCGAAGAAGCTGTTACAAATGTCGATGTAATCGTCGAGTCGGTCACATCAAAAGGTTTACGTCCAGTTTGTGAAAGCATTAAAGACATTCGCATTCCACAATGTCCCTTTATTATTACTTCTAAAGGGATCGAACAAAATACAGGACTTATTCTTCCAGAAGTTACCCTCGACATTTTCGGTGAAGAAGCACGTAAACTCATAGGTGCCATCAGTGGACCTAGCTTTGCAAAAGATACCATTGAAGGTCTGCCCACCTCCGTTGTAGGATCTGGATTCAACAAAGACATCATGATTAAAACATGCGAATTATTTACTTCAGGAACATTTAGAGTTTATCCAAATACCGATATTTTAGGCGTCTGCTACGGTGGGGCTCTAAAAAATATCATCGCCATCGCTTGTGGAATTTCGGGAGGGCTACAATTAGGCAATAGCTGCAATGCGGCATTAATGACGCGCGGATTACATGAAATACGAAAGCTAGCAGTATCAAAAGGATGCAGACCTGAAACACTTTACGGATTATCGGGAATGGGAGATCTTTGCTTAACATGTGGATCAATCATGAGCCGCAACTATAAGTTTGGTAGTCTTCTTGCTGAAGGAAATTCTCCTGATAGAGCACGAGAGATAATTGGCATGGTCGTCGAAGGAGCTTACACTTGTGTCTCAGCACTACAGCTAAGCCAAGAACTAGGTGTGTCTATGCCCATCACAGAAATGGTTCATAAAATTGTATACGAAAATTTCAAAGCCTCTGAAGCCGTCGAACAATTGATGCAGCGTGCTATCAAAGAGGAACACCTATAAGGATTTATGATGAAAGTCGTCTCTTCAACACAAATGAGTGAAATTGAATCCAAAGCTTATACCGATGGATGTAAAGAAGAGGACTTTATGGAAGCCGCAGGGTTAGGAGTTGCAAATTACGTAGAACATTTTGTTGAAGCTAACGACCTACCAAAAACTGTGACACTTCTCTGCGGTAAAGGCAATAATGGCGGAGATGGATACGTCGCAGGCTACCATCTTCACAAAAAAGGCTATCAAGTTATCCCTTACCAAATAGAGCCAATTGAAAAATGCACTCCTCTCTGCCAAAAACATTACTTTCGACTCGTCAACGATAAAGTTGATGTCGTCACGGTTCAGTCAGCTGAAACTATCACGTTTCCTGATCATGGTGTGATCATTGACGCTCTTTTTGGAACGGGGCTAGAAAGCGCACCAAGAGAACCTTATGCAACAATAATCGAAAAAGCAAATATGTCTGACCTTCCTATCATTGCGATCGACATCCCATCGGGACTTAATGGCAATACTGGAGAAGCAGAAGGCAAAGCTATAATAGCGACGACGACAATATTTTTAGGGCTCCCTAAAAAGGGATTCTTTTTTAATGAGGGCTGGAACCACGTCGGTAAATTACATTACGTAAACTTCGGCCTACCCGAAAAATATACATCTGCTGCCAAGTCTAACTTTAAAATGTTCTGCCACAATAATCTCCACTCTATGATCCCCAAAATGGTTGCGAATCGACACAAGTACCAAGCGGGATACGTCGTCGGTCTTGCAGGTTCTCCAGGTATGCCAGGAGCTGCTAACCTTTCGAGCTCTGCTGCTCTCAGAAGTGGTGCCGGCATCGTCAAACTGCTACACCCACATGGAATGGAAGCTGAGCTCTCATCGAGTATGTACGAGCTCATAAAAATTTCGTATGATCATAAGGATGATACATCCGTTTTAGAATACCTAAATAGTGCTACAGCGACATTCATAGGGCCAGGACTAGGATTGAGCGATGATATGGTCAGTTTACTAAAAAAAATTATCCCTCAACTGACAAAACCCTCGGTTATCGATGCTGACGCTCTCAGCATCATCGCTAAACATGAGGTTACTCTTCCCAAAAATGCCATTCTCACTCCTCATATTGGGGAAATGCGACGCCTACTCAAAACTGATAAAAAAGGGCCTGTCGATGAATATTTCTTTCAGCAGTGCCAAGACTTTGCTGTTAAAAAAGGGGTGACTCTCGTTTTGAAAGGTGGGCCAAGTTTCGTGTTTCACCCAGATAAAGTCACAACAGTTAATCCCTATGGCGATCCCGGAATGGCAACAGCAGGAAGTGGAGATGTTCTTACAGGATTAATTGCCTCTCTATTAGCTCAAGGGATGAGTCTTGAAAATGCTGCAATTTCAGGAGTCTTCATCCATAGCTATGCAGGTGAAATTGCTGCCCACGAGCTCTCTAGCTACTGCATGACAGCAACAGACATCATCAATTACTTTCCTGAAGTATTTTTAAATTGATATCCAAATGATTTGTGAAAGTACGTTTACCTAGCGCGATTGACAGGATTTAAGGTCGTACTTTTCAACGATAAGAACGATAAAAAGATTACAAAATATTTAAGACAATTCAGATGCACGGATAACTGTGACATGAGTTGAGGGATAACTTTCCTTATCGTTATATCGTTATATCGTTATATCGTTATATCGTTGAGAACTATTTAAGTTTGCCATTACACTCAAGTACACTTACTATTAAAATTTAAATATCCTTTCTAGACAAGCTATCACACCTTACGCAGTCAAACCTCTGATGTGGCTGTGATTGACCGCGGCTGCTAGATGTCTTTATTGTGGAAAAAAAGATTCTATCCCTTTAAACTTCCAAGTTTACAATAAATGATAAAGGTAAACGTGACCAAGCTGTTGCCCTATTTCCTCGCCCTCGTGCTAACTATCGTGGTAATATATGGACCGTCCATTGCTGGAGTTGGATTTATCTCCGATGATTTTACCCTCCTAAGCAATGCAGGGTCCCATAATTTTTTTTCCCCAATGGAAGGGCATCACTATAGTTTATTGATTAATACACTCTTCAAACTCTCAACAAAAGGCGTCATCGGACCCCCATTTTTTCACGGAGTCGCCCTTTTACTCCATGGAATCAACTCATGTTTGATCCTATTTTTTATGACGTCTTGCTTAGATATTTCAAAAGAAAAATCTTTTGTTTCAGCGCTTTTGTTTGCTATCAATCCAGCAGGAGTCGAAGCACTCGTTTGGTGTTGTGCTGTTCCTTATACTGCAATAACATCCATCACACTAATTTCTATGATTATCTACGCAAATCATTTATCAATGCCTTACTCTTCTAGAATAAGCACATCGATCCTATTGACCTCTCTATTAATCCTAGGGTTTCTAGTATGGGATTGGGCAATCCTTATTCTTCCAATACTTGTTGCCATCGCTTTGCTACTACCCAAAAAAACAAATTTCTTGGATGAACTGAAATTATTAACTTTGCCCACTCTTGCGTTTTTGACAATTGTAATACTAAAAAAAGTTTTGGGAATGTCGCTTGGATACTATTTTAATAGCTTTTCACATGTATTTGGCATAATTTTTCTTTCGCCCTTTGTAGGAATTGCGCCCATTTTTTCTAAAGCATTTTATTCATCGTTAATAGGTATCACTCTAGCACTAACTACTTTCTCTATCTTTCTTTGGGCAAGCACACAATCAAAGGAGGGATTACTCCTTTTTACAGTATTTATTTTATCTCAAATTCCTCAAGCCCTCTTTGGTCATCCTCAATCTCGATATTTCTACTTCTCATCTTTTGCTCTATACGCCACACTCATTATTGCAATACCCAAGTTTCCCAAATATGCACTAGCAACAGCACTACTTACATTTGCTTCCATTGCTTATTACCGAATAGAGCTATGGAAACAGGGTTCAAGCGTTGCTCAAAAAATGCTAGAAGATATTAATCACGCTATCAATCAACACAATAGCAAAATTGCAATCATCAATTTACCAGACACATATGGATCTGAATCCATTATCTGGAAGCCTTTTTTATGGAGAAGCGGCCGCGATATTTTTCGTGGAATGATCACCGATAAAGCGGATAATCATTTACCTACATACTATATCGACGCTAATTACAATTTAATTGAAGGGAGACCATGAGAATTCTAATTATCAGCACATTTTTCCCTCCTTTAAATTCAATCGCATCGCTGCGTCCTCATTCCTGGGCAAAAGAATGGAGCCAACAAGGCCATGAAGTCACAGTCCTTACAACAAAAAAAAATCAAGAACCTTCTTTAGAGCTAAAATTTTCTAATACCTCTTTTCAGGTAATTGAAGTAGAAACAAAAAGCAAGCTCAATACACTAAAAAACAAAACAAAAAGTACTCAGAAGCCCTCAATCCTACGTAAACTATTTGAATGGACCAGAAACCGTTATGGGATTTACAACAGCTGTAGAATGCCCGACCTAACAGACAAATGGATAAAACCCGCTATCGCAGCAACAAATAAGTATGACGATTGGGATATTGTCATTAGTACCGCAGGTCCCTATACTGTACATTTCGTTGCACATGCTCTCAAAAAGAATGGTAAAGCTAAATTCTGGATAGCAGACTATCGTGATCCATGGAGCGATAGCTTTGTCTATCCAGGAGTTTTCCCCTTAAACATCCTTGAAAAAATGATAGAACGCTACTTAATGAAGAGTGCTGATATGATCACCACTGTCAGTGATCCATTAAAAGAAGCGTATCAAAAAAAATATGGTCAGAAAAAAGCACATACTATCACAAATGGATTTGACCCCTCCGACCTCAATGTTATCGATAAAAATCCTGCTTTTGAGGACGATACTAAGTACCGTATCGTACATACCGGATCCATCTATGCAGGCAAACGCGATCCTTCGCCTCTTTTTCAATCGATAGCGGAACTGGCAAGCGACATCACATACAAAGAACTGTTAAATAATCTAGAAGTTCTTTTTGTTGGTTCCAATCAAGCCAATTTACAAAAGTTAATAAAACAATATCGCGTTGAAAATTGGGTGAAAGAAGTTGGCTTTAAATCGCGAGATAAATCACTGGCAATGCAGCGAGACGCCCATGCCTTGCTATTTCTTCCATGGAATGACAAAAATGTCGATGGTGTTCTTACAGGTAAGTTATTCGAGTATCTTTATTCAAAAACGCCAATTATTGCAGTGGGATGTCAGCATATTGAAGCATCACAACGTATCATATTAGAATCCAATGCAGGCTATGCTTTTACATCAACCTCTCAAATAAAATATTTTCTCAAAGAAGTATTACGTCATCCCGAAAAAAAACTCTCTGCTGTAGATAAAAAAACTCTGTATCGATACGACAGAAAAACAATTGCCCATAATTTCCTCAACTTAATACAAGAAACAAGGTCATGAAAAAAAACTACTGTTCCGTCATCATCATCACGCATAACAGCGAAAAATTTATAGGTAAAGCAATTGAAAGTCTAAAAAACCAAACGAGGAATCCCGATCAAATTCTCATCATCGACACTGGCTCAGAAGACCTATCCTACATCTATCCACACGTACAAGAGGAAAATATATCACTTATTTTTGGGGGGAAAGAAATTGGGTTTTGTAAAGGGAACAACATCGGAATGAAACATGTGTCTAAAGAAGCGGAATATATCCTTCTACTCAACCCGGATGCTTTCTTATTCCCCGAATTCATTGAAAAATCTATCGCCTACATGAACGATCCCAAAAATAGTAACTGCGGTATGGTGACGGGAAAAGTATATGGCTACGACATAGATAAAGATACTCCGACCTACAAATATGATACTACGGGAATATTCCAAAAATGGTATGGAAAATGGTACGATAGGGGTCAAGGTGAAGAGTGTTCAAAGTCGCTTTATAACCGTGAAGAACATGTTCCCGCCATCTGTGGAGCATTGATGTTTTGTAGAAAAATAGCACTTACTGACGTGTTAATAAACGATCGAGAAATTTTCGATAGCAGCTTTTTCATGTACAAAGAAGACATAGACCTTTCGTTACGTCTAAGAAAAAAAGGATGGTCTCTAAAGTATATGCCCACACTTGAAGCGTATCACTGCCGTGGATGGAATCCAAATCGACAAAATGTTTCAAAATACCTACGTATTCACTCTGCTAAAAATGAACTAAAAATACACCTTAAAAGTTATTCCCCCATTCCAAGTATATATTCCTTAGCGAAATATCTTGCTGTCTCTATCTTCAACTATTAAGATCTAAAAGATAAAACACTAGATTGCTTATGTTCTCATTAGACAAAAAAACCGGTTACTGTTGTACGTTCATCTGTTTAACCCTCCTTTTTCTTCCCAAGGTGAATATTATTACTTTCGCTGGAAGGGAAACAGCTGGGATCCGCATTGATGACTTAGTACTTTTTCTTTTTTCTCTACTTATTTTTTGGGGACACATCTCTACACGAAAAAAACTTTTGAATATTGAAAAACTCGTGTATGTCATCGTCGGGTTTTCACTATTTTCCTATTTCTGCAACCGTTTCTTTGTTCTCAACAGTATGCTTCACGTAGACGCCAGCATTCTGTATGCGCTACGTATCTTTGAATATTTCATCTTTTTTTATATCGGATTTTACGCCTCCCGAATTTTTAGCATCAATAAAGTCATTATTTTTTGTTTTTTATTAAATTTTGCTTTCATGTTGCTGCAAAAAGTGGGGCTGGTGGGTTTTTGGGGAATGTATGGCTACGAATCAAGCTGTGTATGGCGTTGTTCCGGGCTATCCTCGTTTCCTTCAGAAATGGGTATGATGCTCAACCTATTTTTTTGCTATCTTCTCTTCAACAAAGATGAAGTGCTCAATCCAATACGCTCATTTTTCCGAAAAGACCCCGCATTATTTCTAGTAATATCAAAAATTTATCCGTTTATCCTATTTTCTGTAATCGGAGCCCTCCTGATGATCAACGCTTCAAGAATCGCTCTCTTAGCTCACCTTGTTGTTTTTATAATGTACCTATGTCGTGGATCCCTAAAAACAGTCGCGCCAATCACTGCTTTTTTAGTCTTTATCGCCTACTTTTCATGGGTATCGTTTGATCCCACTGCCCTAGAAGAGTCTATCCTATACTCAAGAAGTGAAAAGCTTATTTCCTATGACAATTTGACCCTAATTGAAGATGTTTGGGATATGGTCGACATAGAAGATGTACCCATCGGTAATGAAGCTGTCACACACGATGCAAAATCCCAAGATGAAAGTTGGTGGATACGTATTCATAAATGGCTCTACGCATTAAAAATATATTCTCAACATCCAGAATCGTATCTACAAGGAATAGGTCCCGGATTTGCTATGGCAGGCATGGATGGAGGTATCCTTCGTATTTTTGTCGAATATGGAATTGTGGGGTTCTGTTTGTTTTTCTATCTCTTTTACAAAATCGCCAAGACTTCGTTAGTTCTAAAGTACTGTATCATCGCTTTTTTAATAAATATGTGCTTCTTCGACGTATACCTTGCCTATAAGCCAATGGCTTTGATTTTTCTAATTACCGGAAATTGTTATGCGAAATATTCACTAAAAACAATTAAAATATAAATTATATTGCACTTTAATAACAAATTTAGTTAAATACTCATATTAATTAAAAAAAGAGAGTTAAAATGTACGATATAATAAATTCTAACAGCCATGTTAATGACATAAAAGATATTGTAAATGGAATTACAAGGGAATTGAAGATACCTGACGTGAAATATGTTTTGCACTTCAAAAATCCCCTTAACGAAATGGCTGCAGCAAACGGCAATGGTCAAACGACTTGTGCTGTCATAATGTTAAACACACTCTGGACAACAGATTGGTCTCAGCTACCGACTGAGTACCGCGTTAATGATTTAAAAGACCCTCGACTAAATCAAAGAAATTTTTACCAAGGCCTGAGCGATCACCTGGCAAAAGCAAACTGCCTTAAAAGTAGAAAAATCTCTTACATAGATATCGCAATTTTCAGAACTTTTTTGCGAATGAGGCAAGATCCCACAAAAGCGAAATTAGCTTTTCGTAGTATGATAGCTCACGAACTAGGACATATTCATCTTAACCACTGTGAAAAAAGTGAGAAATTTTGTAATCGTGCCAAGATCGCTATAATTGTTACATCAGTCGCACTGTCAATTTTAACAGGGATTTTCACTGCTCCGTTAATACTTTTAGTCGGATTTTTATTCTATAAATTTTTAGTGTTATGTAATACCAAACACCATGAAAATCAGGCTGACAGGTTTGCTGCCCAAAGGATGAAAGATGCTGCTGATGGAGCCGAATACGGCTTTAATTGTGCTAAACAAGGGTTTTCCGATATGAAAAAGTGCAAGGCATTGACTCGCACAGAAAAATTGTTTACTACATTTTCTGTCATCAAAGGCAATTTTCTGCCGCTCAATTTTACACACGGCACTTTTGGGGGCCGTATTCGTAAGATGAAAAAACATTCAAAAGCAGCTTTTGGAGGATAGCGTATTTTCAGAAGTGGCTCCTTTTATCACCTCTAAAAAAGATTTCCGATACATGAATAAATTCTCCTCTACACTCTTCAAGCTGCTTTTTTCAGGCCTCATGGAAAAGTATTGATCAAAATAAATATATTCTTTACTTTCCTAATACAGTGAATCAAATAGCAAACTGAAAACGTATTAAGGAGCGATCATGATAGAAAGTACCAACTGTATTTTTCAAAATAAGGAATGCATTCACCAAATTCCAGGATCTTTATTTACAGCTAACGCTAATAGCAAAACAAAATTAATCGTTTGGAACCTCTCTAACAAAACAGGCTACGAGTGGCCTCCCCTTAGTGAATTTTCTTTTCCTGAAGACTTACTTCATACACTTGAAGAAAAAGGATGTAAGGAACAACAAATCGCCCGTCTATTTAGACTTACTGCCATACATAATATCTTAGTGCAAGATCCAAAAGCGAAATATTTTAAAAAAAATGATTCTTATTTCGGCTACTGTCCTACCAAAGAAAGAGTAAAAACACTTTCAGAAAAAAAGGTCTATTCGATTTCTAGTTCAAAAGAGCTAAATTCAACAATCAAAGAATTATCAGAAAAAATCATGGTATTACTACCATGGATATGTACGAGACCGGACGATAAAAATTTTAATCTCATTCAAGTACATATGCGTAACTTGATCAACGATACATTGATTAAACCGGAAACAAAAAACTTCATCGATGATGGGAACATCGACCAATACCTTACAAGTTTAGAAAGTAATCTTAGACAGTACACCCTCGACCAATTAAGTGAAAATCCGATTCAACAACTCCCGAACCAAATAGAAGCAATAATCAATCGCGTATCTCAAAATATTCAAGATAATGCTGTAGAGCTAATAAACGCCGGCCACCTTTTACTGGAAGTCATGAAATTCATCGCAACTTCAGAATGCAATTTGAAACGCGACTTTTTCCAAAATAGAGAACCTATTTCTAGTAATTTTCGAAAAAACGGTAGAAACCGAGATAAAGAAAAGCACTTTGACCTATTAGTAACTCTCGCAAAGCAAATCCCCTCAACAGAAAAAAAAGGGTTATTTCATCGCCTTGCAATTGTTAATGTATGTAATCCATACACCATCACTCACGATAACAAAGAGATCCCCCTTGGAAAGATACTTTGGATGAAGGAAAACATTGATCGCTGTGAAACTAACCTAATATTTGGTACCAATCAATACCCATCAGCAGTCTACTTTGAAGAGCGATTTACTGAAGAAATCCAAAATTACCTAGAAAGTTTATTTGAGGAAATTAAAAATCATAACTCAGAAGATGTGACACAACTATTTCAACTACTAGGAAACTTACATTGGAGTTTAATTCATTCAAGTCCTTTTAAAAAAGGAAATGATACAATTGCTATGAACACAATTATAGCGTTGGCAAAAACTAAGGGATTTATCGTTTCAGGATGTATCGATACAATAAACCAAAATGCACTAAAAGCTTTCAAGTCTTGTGATTTTTCAGAAAACTACTGTAACCTTATAGAAGTTACAGAAAGTGATATCTAAAATAAGTATTCTAGCCTGATCCTAGCACATCATTTGACGCTCTAAGTAAGATTCATTTATTTAGAACGTCAACTTGTACAGGTCGAGTATACAGAAATATTTTTTTGTAACAAACGTGACGTTACCAAAGGTGGGTAATAAAAAAATAGTGAGGTGCTAATGGCATTTTTGAGCGAATTGAAAGTTCGTCCACCAGATCTTTTTTAGAATTATTAATCGATAAAAATATCCTTTTAGCGCAATTGATAATCTCTTTATGAAGCTTATTTGCCAATTCAATATTTTCTTTCGAACTTCTCACCTGATCACAAAGATGCTTTTGTAATTTTCCTGAAGCAAGAAGTCTTGTGATAAAACGCTCTACTGTAAACGTTGTAAATTGTTCAGAAAAATGCGTTGGAGAGTTTTCGATTGCTAATAGTGTTTTTAAAAATATTTTCTGAATAGTCATTATCTTATATTCTAATTGTTCGATCTCTCGACTACTACTAGGTGCCAAATAAGATATAACAGTATTATAAACACGGTAGATAATGGTTGGTTTAGGAGAAAGCTGTAAGTGTTTCCAACCATTACTCTCATCAAGGTGAATTGAGTCTTCATTAACACAAAAATTATATATCTTATTTATCTGTATATATAGAGCAAGATTGCTAATTGAAACTTTTTTTAAATTAGTAACTTCAGTAATAATTTCTTCACTTTCAATACATGGATTCTGTTTCGAAAACTCTTTGAATAATATTTCTCTCGAAAGATTGTATATTTTCTTATTTAAATCAAGAAAACAAGTTTCTAATATATCTTCGTTTTGATCCGGATCATCCAAACAAAGTACGGGTAGTAGACCATTATAGTGAAGGGTATTAAGAGCTAGTTTTTCAATATTATCTAATTGCAATATATGCTGCTTATCTTCTGCAATCACTAACTCCAGTACAGTAATTACTTGATTGCATGCCTCTATTTTTTTCGTTTCGATATCAGGAAATGCGGTTTGCGGCTCCTTAAATTTTACAAAAAATAAAAACTGAAAAAATGTGATAGTCGTATGAGTCAACCGTTCAATTAATGATCCATGAATATTTTTTTTATGCCCACAATTGGAGATATGAAACTTGTCATTGAAATACAAAACTCCTTGTTTAATATCGCAAGAAATGGGCAAGTCTTTAGCTGTCGCTTCTTCAAGAATTTTTATATTAGTACACGTATTCGCTGTTAAATTTACCATAGAGTTATCTTCCGTTTAAATTTGAGATCATACTATTGTAGATGATAATATGGTAATGTCAAAGCAATAAAACATCTAAAATTTTCTGAGAAGTGTTTCCTTCTCCATAAATACTCAAGTCCCAATTCTTTGGATAAGAGCAGTCGTGATAGGCGCGGACAATATTATCATCTACAGGGGAAACAAGAGTGTTATACTTTTTATCCACCAACTCTCTCCACTCAGTCTCATTCCTCATGGTAATGCAAGGAACTTGAAAAAGGTACGCTTCTTTTTGGATCCCTCCTGAATCTGTCATAATAACTGAAGCCCCCTGCTCCAAAACAAGCATATCGAAATACCCTACTGGAGAGATAATTTCTAAGTGTTTTTCACAGATATCAAGAAGATTTGTAGCTTTAAGTGCTGCTCGCGTACGGGGATGGAGTGGAATAATCACTTTTATCGATTTTGAAATTTCTATAAGCGACTCAAAAATGACTCTCAATTTTTTAGAATCCTCTGTACTTTCTGCTCTGTGAACTGTAGCTAGCACGTATTGCTTTTCTTTGACTCCCAATTTTTCTAAAATTTTGCTAGTTTTTAGAGCTTTTTCTTTATAGTAATAAAGAGCATCGACCATAATATCGCCGACAACAAAAATTTTTTTCTCGTCGATCCCCTCTCTCATCAGATTTTCCTTCGAAGCATTTGTAGGAACAAAAAGTAAATCTGAGCAGTGATCTGTAAGCACTCTATTAATTTCTTCTGGCATACGTTTATTATATGAGCGAAGACCAGCTTCTATATGAGCGACAGGGATGTGCATCTTTGTTGCTGTCAAGGCTCCTGCTAAAGTGGAATTTGTATCGCCAAAGACAGTGACACAATCGGGATTTTCATCAAGAAAGACTCTTTCGAGTTGCTCCATCATCCGTCCCGTCATTGCCCCTTGCGATAATCCACCCACTTGCATCTGATGGTCTGGCCTTGGAATCTCCATTTCTTCAAAAAAAATTTCAGACATATTAGCATCGTAATGCTGACCTGTATGAACAAAAAAAATAGTATCATTACGACTTTGTACCGCTCTACTAAGTGCAGCGGCCTTGACAAACTGAGGACGTGCACCTACAACGCAACAAATTTTCATGCCAAAACGCTCTCTTCACACACGGCAGATTTTGCTGTAAGTTGATCGCCATCCAATACGTAAACATCTCCATTACCAGGGCATGTTACTTCGATGGACTGCTCTGTGTATAGAGGAAGATCGAGACGTTCACCATAACGGCTCATCCAACCAACATGCCTTGCGGGATTCCCAACCATCAAAGAGTAAGGTTTTGTATCTTTTGTAACCACAGCACCAGCTCCAACAAAAGAGTAGGCTCCGAGTTCTACGCCACATACAATTGTTGCGTTTGCTCCTACAGAGACACCTTTTCTAAGTAGCGTCGTTTGATAATCTCCTCTACGGCACACTTCGCTTCTTGGATTCAATACGTTTGTAAAAACCATCGAAGGGCCAAGGAATACATTATCTTCGCAGATGACACCGGAAAATATGCTCACATTGTTTTGAACCTTGCAGTTATCGCCTATGACAACTCCTGGGAATACGACCACATTCTGACCAAAACTACAGTTTGAACCTATTTTCGCATTTGATTTGATATTACTAAAGTGCCATATTTTTGTATTTTCACCAATCATTGCATCATTTTCGATAATGGCTGTTTCATGAGCAAAATATTTCTCGGATTTCTCTAGTGGCATTAATTGACTTTGGCATTCTTGAAGAACGCGCAAGACCCTTAAACCTTCTTCTCCATCGCTTTTTGCTGGTTTTCTTGTGTTACAGCATGTGAGAAAATGAATACATTCTTCCCTCAAAGGTTCTACTTGCGGAAGAGTAATAAATTGCGACTCCGAATTTTTTGCTATAGGAATATTTCCCGGAAGAAAATCAATCATTCCTAAAGTAATTTGTAACTTTTCTTCCAAAGGTTTAGTGTCGTCGAGAACTGCCATCCCCTTTGTACCGATTACAACAGTTTTTTGTTCTTTAAATGGATGAATCCAACTTGCATAGATATGTGCATTAATTCCATTTTCAAATTGCATGGATGCTGTCACAATATCGTGTACATTTTCAGTGACAAACGATGTTCCGGAACATTGTACTTTTTTAGGTGTAGTTTTTCCTGCTAAAGAGAGAATAATCGATATATCGTGAGGAGAAAAACTCCAAAGTACATTTTCTTCTCGGCGAAAAGTTCCTAACTTTAATCGATGTGCCGCAATATATTTTATCTCTCCAAGGATACCCTCTGCTACAATTTTTTCCAATGCGTTCATAGCGGGGTGATAGTGATATAAATGCCCAACCATAAGTATACAACTATTTTCTTGAGCGAGCTTGACTAATTTTTCTCCTTCTAAGGCATCTAAACAAAGAGGTTTTTCAACAAAAACGTCCTTTCCTGCTTTCAAGGCTTTCCCTGCGAGATCTCCATGTTTAGCAGCTGGAGCTGCAATAACCACTTTATCAATTTCATCACTATCAATCACACGTTGAAAATTCGAAGTCATATGTACATTCCGAAAAGACTCCTGATAACGATCAAGCGCCGATTCATCAGAATCACAAATGGTATGGAGAGCACCCAAGTCAAAATAAATACGCGCTAAATTCTTACCCCATTGACCGACTCCAATGAGCCCTACTGATTTTCTATACGTGTTCATAATGTCACCTACTATTATACGCTTGCAGTTGCAAGACAGTTTAATACACAATCGATCACTTGATCCTGATCTTCTTCATTTAGCCATGGATGCATCGGCAAACTTAATAGCTCTAATGCTGCTTGTTCCGCATGAGGGAAATCTCCATAACGATATCCTAAATCTTCGAATACAGGTTGTTCATGTAAACATTTTGGATAATAGATTGCGCATGGGATTCCCTTCTCTTTAAAAGCTTCCTGTAAAATATCGCGACAATCCGTTCTTATTGTGTACAAACCAAAGACATGTTCATTTCCTTGTAGCACTACAGGTGTCTTGCAACATACATCAAGACCACGTGTGTATCGATCTGCTATTTTTTGACGCAACTTAACTTCAGCCTTAAAATGTGGCAATTTTGCTAATAAAACAGCTGCTTGCATGGTATCGAATCGTCCGTTTATTCCAACAAGGGTATGGTGATGCCTTTTTTCTCCTCCATGAGTACGAATTGCGCGCATTTTACGTGCTAATTCATCGTCGTCAGTAAAAACTGCCCCACCATCACCATAACATCCAAAGGGTTTTGCCGGAAAAAAACTCGTCGAGCTAATAGTCCCTTGACTACAACTTTTATTACTATCCTGTGACGCTCCAAAACTTTGCGCCGCATCTTGAATAATAGCAACTCCATACTTTTTTGCTATTTTTTCTAACAGCACGTAATCTGCTAAATGTCCATAAAGATCTACAGGAATAATAGCCTTCGTCTTATTCGTGATCGCTGCTTCGGCTTGCTCAACGTCTATAAGATAAGTTTCCGGATCGATATCGACGAACACAGGTGTGGCCCCGACAAGTTTAATAACTTCAGCTGTGGATATCCAAGTAAAAGGGGTCGTGATTACTTCGTCGCCGGGCCCAATTTCTAGAGCCATTAATGCCATTAACAAGCTATCAGTTCCACTAGAAACGGTGAGGCAGTGTTTTCTTCCCACAAACGTCGATAAGGCCTCTTCGAGTTCCGTGATCTCAGGTCCCATAATGTATTTTCCATGATCTAGAACTTTATGAATTGCTTCATCGATTTCACTTTTGTAATTTGAGTATTGTTTTTTTAAATCTATAAATTCCATGAATACCTATTAGGCCTTATAAACGTTATCGTGCTTTGATAAAAAATTTCTTGTATCGACGCATGGAACTCCATACGATAATATTTCCTGAGGAGAAAAACAGCTGTGATCTGTCGCCAGTAAAAAACAATCATAGTCAGAAGACAAATTTCTACTTTGCATCCCCTTCAGAAACTGATATTCCCTAGTCGAACCTATTTCAGGAAAATATGGATCGTGATAATTCACAATAGCCCCTTTTTCTAGAAGTAATTCCATAAGTTTTAAGCTGGGGCTTTCTCGCATATCATCAATATCAGCTTTATAAGCTACTCCAAGGACTAAAATTTTTGAACCTTTTACCGATTTTTCATGTAAATTCAAACAGTCTTGAACTTTCGAAACAACATATAGTGGCATCGATCTATTAATTTCACCGGCAAGCTCTATAAATCTTGTCGCAACCCCAAACTCACGAGCTTTCCACGAAAGATAATAGGGATCAATCGGAATGCAATGGCCCCCTAGTCCAGGTCCTGGAGAAAATGGCATATACCCAAAGGGTTTTGTAGATGCTGCTTTAATCACTTCCCATACATCGATATTCATACTATCGCATATAATTTTCATCTCGTTGACAAGAGCAATATTTACTCCTCGAAAAATATTTTCAAAAAGTTTCGAAGCTTCTGCTACTCTTGTAGAACCAACAGCAATAACATTATCAATTGATAAAGAATAAAATGCCTGAGCTAACTCCAAGCTTTTTCTATTACTACCACCAACAAGTTTTGGAATCGTTTTTGTTGTATACTCTTTATTACCAGGATCTTCACGTTCAGGACTAAAGGAAAGATACAAATCTTCATCTAAACGCACAGTTCCTTTTGATTCAATGATTGGCTTTACAACCTCTTCTGTTGTCCCTGGCCAAGTTGTACTCTCAAGAGAGACTAAAGTATGTGGTGCAATAAACTCTGCAATACTTTCACATGTTTGACTAATATACGATAAATCTGGCTCCAAATGGTGGTCTAAAGGGGTCGGTACACAGATGACCACAACATCACATTTACAAATCTGAGAGTAATCGCTGGATGCAAGTAGCCTTTTACTTTCAATACTTGATGCTACACGTGCTGCATCTATATGTTTATAATAACTCGAACCTTTCTGAAGAGCTTCTATTTTAGCTATATCAATATCAAAACCAATTACAGAAACCCCTTCTTCTACCATTGTCAGCGACAATGGTAAACCAACATAACCTAAACCAACAACACCAACTGTAATTTGCTTAGCATTAATTCGTTCCAATGTCAATGGGGCGTGATGGCAACCCTTATTCTGACAGGTGTGTGTGGAAGAAATTTCAGTTTGAGTTGACATGGCTCCCCCCATAGTTTATGGGAACACACTCTAGCATATTTCAAAATGGAATTTCAATAAAAAAGGAAAAATGAAAATCCTAAATCCTTTTAGGACAACTAACTTTATGAGCTAAAGCCCACAATTTTTTTATCCTCCATATTCTACTGACACAGTAGATTTAAGGAGTGAAGAAATATTTCTACTATCGTTTACTGTTTATCCTGATAACCTTGAACCGCCATACACATCGAACATATAGATAATTTCTACGATGTGATCTAGCCAGTAGTGACTATGTGTTACCATTTGCTTCGTAAGTAAGCGCCAACCCAAACATACTATCGTCAAGCCCAATAAAGATTTCAAAGGCATGCCTAAAAAAGTAATCTGCACTTGTGGAGCTAGTCTATTGGCAATACCTAAAAATGAGTCTGTCATCAAAATAGCGATCAATGCCGGCGTAGCAAGTTGTGTTGCCATCACCATAATTTGATTAAGTAATTTTACCATCTGCCCCATCACAAGACCATCTTGCGAAAAGAAACCTGAAGTAATAAATTGGTCAGGCGGTATTAGCTCATAAGAAATTGAAATCGCGTTAAAAAAGTCCCAGGGCCCACCGATAACATAAAATAAGTAAATCAATGTCATATTAAACAAGGTTCCCAAAGGAGATGACTGATTTTGAACAGTTGGGTCATTCACCATCAAACTTGACCCCCCTCTTTGGTGGTCAATAAAAATACCCGCACTTTGGGCAATAATGAAAGGAAGACTGATGATATGACCGAGAATCATTCCAATAAACAGCTCTTTCACCATATAAATTAGCAGTAGAAAATTAAACTGTAGAGGTGTTGCTATCCCCGAAAAAAGTTGCGGTAGATATATCACAAAAAGGCTAATAGCAAATGCCACTTTCACAGGATTTGCTAAAACACGCGACCCCAAAAATGCTGCAGATTGAATAATTGGCAACATACGTGCAAGAAAGAGAAAAAATAATGAGAGAGCACCAAGAGGATTAGTGGCTAAGGAACTGTTCAGAAATAGGGCGACATAGCTGTCGGTCATAATTACTTACTCTTCGTATTGCTAATTTTATGGCGACGATAGGCTCCACTGCGGAAAGTGGATAAAAATATTTGTAGCAAAGCCAAGAATTTGCTGTCCAAGCCACGCTCCCATAAACATCAAAGTAAGTGTTACGGCTACCAATTTTATGGTAAAAGACAATGTTTGCTCTTGTATTTGTGTTGCCGCTTGGAAAATGGCTACCATTAATCCAAAAAACATGCTTATAAGGATCGGTGGTGCTGATAGGAGGAGAATCAGGAGTAGCCCTTGATAGGCTAGCTGTGTCACTTGAGTTTGAAACATCCTTTACCTCTTTGTCCTAGGTTGTTCTAAAAGTGTTTATAAGCCCTTCAACAAGCAGTGTCCATCCATCGAGCATTACTAGGAGGAACAGCTTTAGTGGCATAGAAATGGTCACAGGAGATAGCATCATCATACCCATTGCTAGAAGAATATTCGATGTGACAAGGTCTATAACAAAGAAGGGGATATAAATAAGCACACCTATTTCAAATGCATATTTCAACTGACTTGTAATAAATGATGGAACAAGTACGAGGAAATCATCGGGCTTTAATTTATCTCTTTGATCTTCCGGTAATATTTTATAAGCAATGCGATAAAATAAGGCGTGGTGTTTATGTGAAGAGTTAATTTTGATAAACTCTCTTAAGGGTTCTTTTGCTTCACTAGCGATTCTTATAATATAAGTTGAAGATCCTTTATCAATCAGCGAACCTGGAGCGCTATACCTAACAATAGCTTCTTGCGAAACTTCGTACATTTGCAAAGCTGTCGGGTACATGACAAAGAGACTTAACATGAAGGCAATACCGTTGATAATTTGGTTTGGAGGAGCCTGCTGCACACCAAGAGCGCTTCGAAGGAGAGACAAAACAATTACAATTTTCATGTAAGAGGTCAAAATCATGATAAGGAAGGGGAGCAGTGCAAAAAAGGAAAGTGCAACAGCCTGAGTAATCAGTGAAGGCCTTTGAAAATTATCGTACGGAGCAAAAATATCTTCTTCTAACTGTTTTTGTGCATTTTCTGCACGAATACGAGCCTCTTCTTTTAAAATTTCTCGCTCCTGAATTGTAAGTGCTGGAGGATCTGCTCGAGTAATACTAGGGGCAATTACTTGTGATGAAAAAAGGAGTAGAAGGAAAGTAATGAATACCCGCTTAAAATTTGCAGCACTTACCATGATGATACCTTTATTGAGTCTCTTGTAGTGTTTCTTTGTCTTTAGGTTCTGATTTCGTATCATCTGATACACTTTTTAAAAGCTGCTCAAAAGCTCTTTCAAGGACAGCCCACTGGTTTTCAAGGCGTGCATTGATGATACCACCTTCGGTTTCAATAACGCAACCTCCTTGAGTAATATCTTCTCTTTCTCGTATAGACAAGGTTTCTATACTTTCAAAAACATTTCTGAGTTTCTCTCTATTTCGCTCTAATGCCTCTAAATCATCTTTATTAACATAGATTGTCACTTTTTTATGCTGAAGAACTGGTTTTAATGCGTTGTTGACAATATTATAAATTAGGTCATCAGACATTTCAAAAGCTTTACCAACAATTTTCTGTGTTGCTTTAAGAGCGACAGGAGCAAGTAGCTTACTGTACTCTTTTCTAAGAGCATTGATCTCATTTTGAAATTTTTCAATATGTTCAGCCCACTCTTGAAATCCAGCCTCATATCCGTCTTTCTGCGCTTGTTCCTTTAGCTTTTCACACTCAATAGCAACCTCTTCCTTAAATAAGACAGCATCTTTTTGTACTTTTTCAACGACACCTTTTGCATCTAACATTGTATCGTATTCCTTAGAAGGAATCACCTTGGTGCCTGGGGCAACCTGTACATCATCACCATGGATAAGAGAGAAAAATTTTTTCTTCACTGTTCATTCTTTTTGGTTAAGGTGTTCATAATAAAAACTACTTGTTCTGTTAATTTTCGACTAAGGTCAGTTTCAGAGTCTTCGTAGTGACGATTGATAATACTCCCTCGCCCAGTATCAAGGCGATGTGTCAGATGCCACATAAAATCAGGAGGGTATCCAGCAAGAGCTTTACCTAGTCGCAAAATGCCACGTCTATGAATCATTTTTCTTAAAATATTTTGATCGCCTGACCAGTCTGTTAAGTCTAACTCCGAAAGTTGAACCTTATCTACCTGACGTAAAAACAAGTCCAAAAATTTTCTTTTCACAGGCGTCAAACACGCATATATATTACTCAACGTTTTTTTATCGATAATCAATTTCACTTTCGAGGCTAGGTCATAGAGCCCCAAAATATCAAACATTTCAAGAATGATGTTTTTGTCGACAGATAGTAATGGCGTTAAGGGGCGAGGATTCAAAAAATCCTGGGGCAACACAGTCTTAGCCCCTGCAATTTTACCGATTAATTGCATTTGAAGAAACTTTTGCATTTGAGTCGAAAGTTCTTTATCAAAAGTATTGATACCTAAAAGTTGCTCTATACTCTTTCCTTGACTTTTTGAAAGAACTGCTAGTAATAATGGATGCATGGATTTATCAAAATATTGAAAAGCATCGCTAATCCAGGAGTAATGAATTTTAGCCAAGGCATCACTAGCAGAAATGAAAAGAGACTTAGGGTCGGCATCAAATATCGGAATATTGACAATTGCTTGCGCAGTCTCGACAGGTAGGCTTTTTGCCATTACCTCTCCAGCGGCCTCCGAGTGATAATGATCTACCAGCACTTTAAGAAGAATCTGACTCCTAGGTGTCAGTGTTGCCATACCTAAAACTTACCCTCACTCTAGAAGCGCTCATCATCTGACACATCGATATCGCCACCAAAATCAGCAGATTCGTCAGCAATCGATTCGTCAAATTCATCGCCAAATTCATCTAAATCTCGACCTTTAGACTTCTCTTCTTTTTTACCTTTTTTTACATCACTCGCTTCACTGTCTGTCGCAGTACGATCTGTGTGTATCGGTTTAAGGTGAAATAATTCTTTTATTCCACCGTGAGATTGGAGGAGTGGAAACATCTTCCATGCAAACCAGACAAACAAAAGAATCAAGGCAAGAATAATCAGGCTAAATGAGAAAAAGAAAACTCTGAAGGTAAAAGCTGAATCTTTAGCAACAGTCACCGTCCATATGCGAATATATTGTAAATCATCGTCACTTTGAGCGAAGCCACCTGCGGGAATATCAGTAAATCGAGCTCTATCCGGAACGAGAGTCACATTCTCAAATTTTAGACCTGAAACACTAGAGGTCACAAGATTTTTTATTTTTGATCCGAGGTGTGTGTTAGGATCATCAAGAACTCCCGAATGCTTAACGTAGACGGATGCAGTAATGTCTTTTTTAGGGGCAGTTGGATTAAGAGGGTCTTGTTCAGGAAAAGAAATAAGTACATCGGCATCTAAAACACCGTCAATATTACGTATTGTGCTGGCAATCTGCGATGCAAGACCTGCTTGATAGCGAATTTTTTCCGCCATATCAGTAGGCACGAGCCCGGTATTCGAAAATATTTTCAGGAGATTCTGGCTTTTTCTTCTAGGAAGGCCCGCATTATTGAGGATAGACATAGCTTGAGTTGTCTGGTCTTCTGGAACAGAAATATCCCATAAGGTCATCTTTTGACCGCCTCCGCCCCCTTGTGCTTCCGCACTTTTAACCTTTTCGGCGTTGATGTTTTTAGTAGACAGGAGCACAAGAATTTCGTTAGCTTCCTTTTCTTCTAATTGATTCACAATCGTTCGGCTACTTTCGCAACTTGTGAGCAGGGGAATAAGTATAAGTAAAAAGAGGTAGGAATATCTCAGCAGTGAAAATCGTTCTTTCCTACTCGTTTGTAATTGCATAGCGCTAGACCTCATCTGTATTTACCTAGTATTTATATGCTAACAGATAACTGATAAATTATGGAACTCAAAAAAAAGAATATTTTAGAAGATTAACAACTATGATAAGCATTAATAGTGAGCTAGTAATGTTAATAAATTTTTAAATTTTACTATCGTAAAGATCGGGTAACTGATAAGTACCGGGAATATCTCTTTCTGTTATTAATTTTAAATTCTTTTCCTTTAAATTTGGGATATTAACCAAAACAATTTTTTTTATCTTTTCTGCAAGCTCGCTACTCGGATCATCAAGCGACCCATTGTGGCGAACATAAATCGTTGCGTAAACTTCTTCATCGTTATTTCTGTAAAGAACCTCTACCTCAATAACACCTGCTATTTTTTTTACTTTATTACGAATCACTTCGACGACTTGAGAATCTCGCTCCATATCTTGAAACCGCTCTCTTTGACGCCGCATATATTCTTCAAACACAAGACTTTTTTCTCGAACAGGAAGCCCCTCTTCATCGATCGCAATAATTGCCTCTGCTGCATCAGAAGAGGCAACGTATACTTCCCAGAAATTATCCGAAAGCTCAGTAAGTTGATCGGACTTTGAGTGTTGCTTAAATGCTGTGACTTTTTTAGACGCTAAAAAGTCAACGATCGTATCAGCTTCACTTTCCGAGAGCTGACTTCTAACAATAACGAGACTATTGTCACTCCCTTTAAGTAGTTCGCGCTGAAAATGTTCTGCTGTATCATCATACGCTTCAACAAATGGTAGCCAAGACAACAGGATAAACAATAAAAAAGCGCTATATGAGCTAATGATTCGAAACATCTCAACCTCGGTTTGATACTACCGTATTTCATTACATGCAGTGTATTCTGTCAAGTTTAAACCCGGTTTGTGTCAGAACTGAGGCATCAAAACAACCCCAATAGGCACTTTCTCCGAAAATCAGGTGAACAAGCTGCCTTTTTGAGCTTTGATATGAGAGTTTTTTTGGATCAATTTGCTTCAATAGTGTTAAAGCTAGTTTCCGAAGGAATGATAGGTTCGCTACTCCTGATTTCTGCCAAATTTTGAAAAAATCTAAAAACAAATAAACTGTTTCTAATATTCAATGGTTTACGCATTTATTTAGTGTGTAAAACCGCACTAAGCCCATTTTTTGGAAATCTGTGTGCCTCGATTTTCACGTAATCTTAAGCTAAGATATTAAAGTTTAATGAAGATCAATTTAAAATTTTTGAACAAGATAATCAGGATAGCCTACGGCTGCAGGATAGGTATTTTTTGGAACATTCAGATTTAACGGAAATAATATTGGATTCGTGTTTTAACTTTATGAGTGACCTTGGAGTTGGGTTGTTGATAAATTTTATTAAAAGAAACATTCAATACAAGCGTCTTTGTCACCCTGATTATTATCGTGCCGCCGTAGGCGATCCTGCCCATCTTGATCAATAATTTTTAAATCTCATAGCTTAAAACTATAGAAACAATCACGATTTAAAATTTTGATGCGTCAGTTCTGCGGTTTGTGTCCAAATCTCTTACCTATACACCATCTCAACATCATTCACTTTGAGTGTGCATAGGTAAGAGACTTTGAAAAAATCCGGGTTTTAACCCTTCCATGAACTCATAACAACGTCGAAATCAACATGCAATATCGTGGGTGTCTTGGGGTCGCGAGATAGCTTTTTGAAAAGTAGCCTTTGCTCCTCTTTTTGCAATCCTTCGCACGCAAGAACTAAATAAGCTGCTAATGGAAGAGTCTGCCTTATCTCTTCATTTTGAAGTAGTTCAAGGCAGACATCGCCGACAACGGGATCATCTTTAAATTGTATGATTGCAATAGCCGCACGTTCGTTATCTTCAGTGATAGGTTTACTTCTAACAACCTTTAACAAGAATTCTTTTGCTGCCTCTCCAACAGCTCTTAATGCGGATAACGCCTCCTCTTCCTCCTGAACATTACCTCTACCGATTTGCTCAAATAGAGCCATCACAGCACGATCGTCACCGATTTTACCGAGACATAGAGTTGCAAGATGAGGAGCGCAGCCGTATCCAGGATAGAGTGGATTCTGCAGATCTTCTGACTGAGATATGTGAATGAGCGCAGGAACGATCGCTTTTCCTTCGGCAACAATTACATCTATTTCCTTCTTAGGCTCCTCTTCCTCAGAAAAAATTAAATCGGCAATCATTTGAGCATATCTATCTGCGTGGCTTTCACTTTGATAAACTTCGCGTAATTTTTTGTAAGACTCTCTAGCTTTTTGAACAATTTCTGCATCGGGACCACTAAGAATAAGAGCTGCAAGGTTTTGCTCTAATTTTTTTTCAATCTGAAAAAGATCGACGATATTTTCAAGAGTGAAATCAGGCGAGACCCCTTTTCCACCACCTTCATAATACTCGAGCATTAAGTTAAAACTACCTCCGAAATGAACCTCACGGTGCATGAGGATAGCAGTAATAATTTCATCTTTTAGGGGTAATCCCTCAACTTCCTTGTTTACATCTTCCATAATACTAGTCACTATTTATTGTTTTTATTTTGTTATTTGCTTGTTTTATTACAAGATTGGCATTGTAGCTCGACCTCACGAAAGGGCCACAATACATATAGGTTACCCCGACTGTATAGCCGTACTCTTCGTACATCTTAAATGTGTCTGGATGGACAAATTCTTTTACGCGCAACTTTTTATGGTTTGCCTGGAGGTATTGACCAATCGTCATAATATCGCAGCCGATTTCGCGTAAGTCGCCAATGGTTTCTTTAACCTGATCATCAGTTTCACCAAGCCCTACCATCAACCCCGACTTAACCATTGTTCCCGTACCGTTTGCCGATGCGTACTCGCTCGCATATTTTAAAACTTCTAACGTTCGGTCGTATGTTGCCCGATGTCTGACCCTAGGGGTAAGCTCGCGTACAGTTTCGATATTGTGGTTGAAAATTTCTGGCTTTGCAGCTAAAACCACTTCTAAAGCTTGATAGTCTCCTTTGAAATCTGAAGTCAAGACCTCTATGGTACAATCGTCAACTTCACTACGCACTGCCTCAATAACACGAGCTATGTGGTGCGCTCCTTGATCGGGTACATCATCCCTTGCGACCATAGTAATCACAACATGCTTCAAGCCCAGTTTTTTTACGGAATCTGCGACCCTCATAGGCTCGTCATCTTCTAGAGGCTTTGGCTGCTTATTAAAATCAATATCACAAAAACCACAAGCTCTAGTACACTCTTTTCCCATAATCAAAAATGTAGCTGTTTTTTTTGACCAACACTCTAAAAGGTTTGGACACTTTGCTTCCTCACAGACGGTATGTAAACGATTTTCTTCGATAACACTACTTGTCTTCCAAAGATTTCCTCCCTTAGGTAATTTACGGTGTAACCAAGATGGAAAACGACCCGGTCCGACAGCTTTCGATGGATCAGCCGTTTCCGGATTGTCAGGGAGAATATTAAGCTTTGTTTTTTTTACTTTTGGCTTATTATCAAAATTTTCTTGTTTCAGCATAATTATTCCTTCCTAAGATGTTTTTGTCTTTTTCCTTTTCGGAGGGATATGAAGAGGTGTTTCATTGGCGACAAGTGCCGCTTCTAACCATATTTCTGCAATCGTTGGATGAGCATGAATCGTTTCGGTCACACACTCGAGGGTCATTTCATTAGCAATAACCACTCCCATTTCAGCCACGAGAGTAGCAGCTTCATTACCGACAACTTGTGCTCCAAGAACCTGACCTGTACTTCTATCGATGACAACCTGAGCAAACCCCTCTGTCTGAATTGTAGCTTGTGCTTTACCCAAAGCCTGAAAAGGAAAAGCTCCAAGTGTCGCGTTATATCCTTCTTTAATAGCCTGATCTAATGTCATCCCAACCGTCCCAATCTCTGGATCCGTAAATATCACGGAAGGGACAGCGTTATAGTGCATTTCCGCATGCTCACCGCAAGCGTTTCTTGCAGCAACGAGCCCCTGGTGTGAAGCAACATGTGCCAACCACCATTTCGAAGCAATGTCACCAATCGCATATATGCCTGGAACGCTTGTTTCCATTTTTTCATTGACGTCGATAATACCGCTTTCCTTAACAATAACGCCAGCTTTATCGAGACCTATATTGCCTGTATTGAGAGAACGACCAACACAAACGAGTGCCATGTCAGCTGTAACTTTCTCTCCTCCAGCAAGGCTAACAGTAACAGAGTCGCCATTACGCTCAATCCCTTCCACCATAACATTCGTTTGGATAGCAATTCCTTTTTTCTTGAACGCTTTTCGTAGTGCTGAGGACACACTTGTACATTCCATCGGTATAATTGACGACATCATCTCCAAAATTGTGACTTCAACACCAAATGCGTTATACAATGAAGCAAATTCACAGCCAATCACTCCACCACCAACAATAGCAATCGACTTAGGAAGCTCTGTAATGTTAAGCATAGAAGTAGAGTCGTGTACCCTCTCATAATCGAAAGGAAAAGCCGCCATATTACGCGGCTCTGACCCTGTTGCAATAATCGTTTTTTCAGCATGAATGATGCAATTATCTTCCCCATTCACCTTAATCTCTCTGGGAGAAATAAACTTACCGTAACCTTTAATAAGGGTTATTTGATTGGTCGCAATGAGAGTTTCAAGACTAGACCGCACTTTATCCACTACAGCGTCTTTTCGATTTTTCATTTTCTCAAAGTTAAAAGATGCGTTTTCAACAGAAATGCCATATTCATCGGCGCGTTTAACCATGTGCCACAAATGAGCATTCGAAATTAGAGCTTTTGAGGGGATACACCCTCGATTCAAACAAGTACCGCCCACTTCTTTTGCTTCAATAAGAGCTACCCGCTTTCCACTTTGCGCCGCTTTGATTGCTGCAGGATATCCACCTGGACCTCCGCCAATAACTGCAATATCAAAATTTTTAGGTTTATCTCCCATAATATCCATCCTCATCTGTTACCCAATCGTCAAGGATACAAGATTTTCATTTGTTGCGAAAGGGTAGAGTAGGATTAAAAACCGGTTTGCGTCCAAATCCAGCGGCAAAGCTTTGGACACAAACCGGGCTTAAAAGAGGTTAATTTAACCGAAAGAAAATAATATATTAATAATAAATTAACGAAAATAATGATATAATAACAAAATTCATATTTAGTTAGTAAATCAAGGGCGTATTTTGGACAACAACACTTTCATTACCACTCGGTACGAAAATAGCCCCATTAACCCTTCAAATTTAATAAAGCAAAAGCAGTACACACCCGCAAAAGCAAAATTTCTTGAAAGACACATCGCTTGGATCAGAAATAAAAATTGACGACACAGCATGGTCCTTTCACTTCGACGGACATCAAATAGCCAATTCACTGAATCCAGAAATTTATAGCCAAGAGCCATTTGAAGCACTCGTTCATGACTTCAATGGATCCGTAACTAAAAAAGACGATAAGATCGACGAAATCACATTAAAACTAAAAAACCACGGAAAACACAACTACGTTTCAACATTAGAACTTTCAGTTAATGGCAAAAAAGTCGATTTAATCTATAATAAAAGAAAGACCCTCAAAAATTTTATCGGGCTAAAAAAACACAATCATGAGATCGCACTTCCACATGAAAGTGAGGTCGACGAAGAGCTACAACCTTACCTTAAAAAAATCTTTGGCGACAAAAAAGTGGTTAAAGTATCTACCCAAGTAAATAGCCAGACTCTCAAAATAAAACTACCTAAAGGTGTGTGTTTTAATTTAAAAAAATTAAGCTAGTCAATTTCAAGAATTTCAACCTCAAACCGCAAATTTTTTCCTGCGAGAGGATGGTTCGCATCTATAGTCACAGAAATATCTGAAACTGCCAATACCCTAACAGGATACTGTACACGAAGTCCTTTAAGTGGAATATTTAACCGCATCCCTACCTCTGGTTTAATATGTTGTGGAAATTTCTCTAAAGGGACTTCAATAACAAGGCTCCCTCGAATTGGCCCATAAGCATCCCCTTCTAAAATTAGAAATGTTTTTTTTTCTCCAATAGCCATACCAAGAATATTTTTTTCAAATTGAGGTAAAACAACGTTACTCCCCACTTCATAGGTGAAGGGACTATTACTCAGTGTGGTATCAAAAATTTTTCCATCGTCAAACTTCCCTACGTAGTGAAGTGTCACTTGACATCCCTTGGTAACTACAGCCATTTGAATCTACCCTCCGCTACGTTTCGATTGAATGCCTTTTGAAGCGAAGTATTTAATCACGAACGCTACGTGGTCTCCCTGCATCTCAATATTCCCTTCTTTTACGGCTCCTCCAACTCCCAACTTTCTTTTCAGCTCAGTAGCAAGAGAGCGCAATTGCTCTTGAGTAAAGGCGAGTCCTTTGATGACTGTCACTGTCTTACCACCTCGTCCTTTAGCTTCTCGACTCACCCTTACTATACCACTTCCTAAAACAGCCGAATCGCGTTTTTTTTTGCATAAGCATGATTTCACAGGTTCGTTACAATCTGGGCAAATTTTTCCATACTCCGTCGAGTACACCTTCTTACAATTTTCCATACCAACCTTATTTAGGTAGAACTCTTAAACTAACAGCTTAACTGGCTTGAACATAGGTTTCAACTCCCATAAGCATTAATCTAATATAGAAACTTAATAGTATGTTTTTTAGGTGCAATTAAGGACGAAAAAAGATAGATTATTCCTTGTGTATGTATATAACTTACTTTAATTATAGAGTAAGTTATCACGGTCATCGCAACAACTAACCAAATCAGGACTGAAAACAAACATAAATAAAAAATTAAATAATAGCAATTAATTACCCTTTATAATACAATAGTTATTTAAAACAAGCGAGCTTTTAATGATAATAAAAAGTAATAGTACAATAGATTTTACTTATGACAAATCTATCCTAGGAATTACGAACGGCGGTGGAGGCGGCCATGGAATGGCCATGGATAGTGCGCACCATCAATATACTACACAAAAAAATATCTCCGAAGACGCAATACACAAATTAATAAAAATTGATGTCATTAAAGGATCATTCCCTCCACTCATAAATAATGTCGTTCACAAACTTTTTACTAAAGGTTGGAATGATGCAAAAAGGAAGGGTGATATCAATAAACAAGAATACTTTATTAAAGGTAAAGCCCTTAAAAAAGGACCAACAAATCAACGACTCGCCGACATATTTCTCTTTATTCCCGTTTTCGTTGCTACTTTCTTCCGACTTGCTTTCAATAGAAAAATTACACGTATCGTTGACACACAACCCTTAGCCACAGGTGCTCTCATTAAAGCCGCTCGCTTAGTAAATTTTCTATTTCGAAGAAATATCAGTGTGACCAAGATTATGACCGACCTCCCAACAACTGAGGCGATTCATTTTTCAGTGCCCATCAAGAGACTAAGCAAAAAAGACAAGAAAATATTTGAACTGGTTACAACCAACCCTCTAATCGAAAAAGCCGATGCCGGACTTTCTGAAAAAGAGTGGTGGCATAAATATTTCAACTTAAATTTAAATTTAGAAAACCCCGAAAAAAGCGAAGTTAAATACCGCCCCTTCCCTTTGAGGCCTGCATTTGCTACCTGGAAAAACCGCCCTCTTAAGGGTAGCCACCCACACATCCAAGTCAAAATCAACAATAGCGAAGAACAAGAGTGCATAAACGATCTACTTAAAATGCACCTAAAGAAAAAAACTGTCAATTATGGATCCGACAACAAAAAGAAAAATGTCATTCACGTTCCAATCAAAGACGAAGACTTCGTCGGCATGATAACAATTGGCAGTCAGGCAGCAGAAGGCACTCAAGACTATCTCGAACAATTTGTTGATATCATCAAAGACAAAGTGAAAACTGACGATGAAAACACCAACTACTTTCTCTTTGTGCAGTCGGGAAAACATGAACCCAACATGCAAAACTCTCTTTTCAAAAACGTATATAAAAAAGCAAAAAACGCAATCATTCCCGAAAAGCTGCGTAATAGAATAAATATTATCCCCATGGGATTTCAAGATGACGATGAGTTTGCACCTTTATTTCATCGCGCCAATTTCGGAATTTATAGTACTGGAGGCCTCACTACGATGGAGGTTAATACTATTGCTAACGGAAATATTATGCTCCACTCTGAAAAAAAACTATCTGCAGAAGACGAAAATAAATCTCTTGAAGAACTCCAAACAATCCTTCTTGATGGATTTAGTATTTGGGAAAAAGGAAATGCTCGCTACCAACAAGTTAAAAAAGGTGCGAAAATAGTCTCTCCTAAGATATTCAAAAAAACAATGGAGTCACTCGGAAAGTAGAAATCTTAAGAAAAACTATTCACTCTGTTCAAAATCGTCATCATCAATTTCATTAAGTGCCCTCCAACCAAAAAATAACATGGCTACACTTAATACAAGGTAGTAATACCAGTTATCCGCATTCCATTGCAGGGTGAAACTACCATTATTGGAAAATAAAAATAAGACAAGTCCAAATAAGAAAAAACCAGAACCCGCTAAAAGTAAGCCCAAAGGAAAGAGAATTTGACGCATCTGGTCTGAAGGTAATATTGACGGCAGCTGAGATTTCTCACGGACGACTGCTTCTTGTGAAAATTGCTGATGCGAATCTTGATATGGAGACTGAGGTACATCAGATTCAGGCTCCTCTGTCTCCATAACATAGGGTGGAGAGTAGGAGTTCTGTTGATTTATGGGTTCCTGAGCACTTGGCGATGGGCTTAAATACACCCCACAAAAAGGACAGTGCTCTTCTGTGAAACCTACGCTACCTTCACAGTTCCAACATAGCTTTTTTTTAGTTTTAGTACTCATAGCTATTGTTTTTTGTAGTGATGTAAATATTCATCAAATGCACTCTTAAAATGAACGCACACATTGTATGTTGAACATTTACTAGTTATTATTATTTATTTTACTTACTATTATGTAGAATAATACCTGTTTTAGGGCTATAGTATGTCACTACCTACATGTCATCTATGACTAATTTGTAATTTTTTAGCAAGGAGAATCCGATTGAAACGCGTTTTTTTTCTGCTACTTCTTACATTTACCCAAATTTTGTTTTCTAGTTGCACGCCCTATAAAAAACCAATAAAAAAATTTAACCATTACAATTGCAAACAAGATCACCCTCTCTACAACCTTATCCCAAAGCATCGTTGTCAGATTCGTTGGTACGACATTCCCCACTGGATCGCCTGGGCAATATTTGGAAATGACGACGACGGTATATTTGGGGAAGGTTCTAAAGCACACTATAAACCTCAATTTCCAGCTAGTTATCATAAAGCCATCCAGTGGTTTTTTCGAAACCCATTTCACAACTTCACATTTTATATAATCGGCAGCGCCTACAGAACCAATAGTGAAATCGATATATTACGAATGACAAGTAAAAAGATAGAGTCCGGGAAATATCGTTATCCCGCTCAATTTAATTTTGCATCAAAAAGAAATAGCGGACTCTACATAGCTCTGCACGGAGGTAAACCTTATATCTCTCTTCGTATCTTTCACTGTCCACACCGTAAAAGCGACTTTTACATTGGATGGCGATCACGCGGAAATTTTGGTATTAAATGCAATCTTTGGCGACCCGCCAAATCAAGACTCTCGCAAAACATATAATTGAACCTCTAGATTAATAGAAGTTTTCCTACATGCCAAAGCAATTCATCTTAGCCCAATCAGCCAGTTCTTTTTTGAGTACACAGTCTACTCTAACGTCTTGGCAAGAAAAAGAACTAGCTGAAGTTTGGAGACGCAATTAGGGTCTAGGAACGAATAAAACAAAGAGGCTCGATCACCTTATTGTCCTCTGATATATTGTCTAATGCATTTTCTCTTACTTGAAAACTAGAGTCTTCAATAACGTTAATACTAACTACTTTATCAAAATTGATATCTTTCCACTTATCTCCCTTAAAAGATGAAAAGATTCCACCAAAAAATCCTTCCCCTTCGTTTACTTCATTGTCCATATCCGTGATATCAACTGATTCTACTTGATAGCCCTGAAGTACAAGGTTATTTCTAGTATCATAGCCAAATAAATAGGGTTGAAGAACAACTTGTTCAGTCTTACTATTATTTTGAACGTACAAAACGACCAATTTATGCTGTTGTATAGCTCTGCATATTGGTTCTTGATAAAAAGAAAATGCTGGGCTGTTTAATTCAACACCACCATTTAACCGAAATGAAAAAGGACCTAATTCTAGATAAACTGCATTAACTGCAGGCGGCAACATCACTAAAGTGATGATTGCTGCCATAGAGAAAAAAAATTTCTGTCTCATTACACCCCCCCTTTTTCAATTATTGTAACATATTTATATTTTACCTATACAATTTTTAAATCTTTAAGTGTAAACATTTACTCAATACTTCCTTTTAAACCCGGGAGGCTCTTGCATAAATAGGAAATATTCATCGAGATCACGGGTTTTAAATAAGACCGTCGAGAATGGCAATGCATGTCGATCGATATCCCGCACCAAATAAGAGATAGTGATTTAAGTAATGATACAGCTGGTAAACTTGTTGCCTTTCAATGAAACCATCTTCCATAGGGATTACCGAGTGATAAGCTTCATAAAAATCTGGCGTAAATCCACCAAACATTGTAGTCATACTCAAATCAGCCTCGTGATGCCCGTAGTAGGCTGCCGGATCAAACACGACGGGATTTCCCTCGCTATCAGCAGCTGTATTTCCTGACCAAAAATCTCCATGTAAAAGAGAGGGTTTTACTTCTATACCTTCGAAATAAGCATCTAAACGCTTTAAAAGAAGATGCCCTTTTTGCAGTATTTCAGTATCACCATACTTGTCTTGTATAAACTTAAACATGGGCTTCAAACGGTGAGTTTTATAAAATTCTATCCACGACTCTGTCCACTGATTTTCCTGAGGCGAGCCGCCAATAGTATTGTCAACATCAAATCCAAAGTCAGTCGGTCCTTCTGTATGATGCATTTTAGCAAGACCTAACCCCAAAGCTTTCATAGATTTAACATTATGAGTAAATAGTTCTATGTACTCTAAAATAAAAAAACAGTGGTCTTCCATATAGCCATAATACTGTGGAGTGGGCACTCTTAAACTTTCGGTTTCTATAATGGCCTCCAAGCCTTTTGATTCAGCAGCATAAATTTCTAAATTACTGCCACTCCGCGTTTTAACACAGAA
>JAYZJO010000022.1:0-2815 GCA_036164375.1 Chlamydiota bacterium
GGAAAGTACGCTTGATAGTCATAGGCAAAAAGAATGGTTATCAAGCGTACTTTCCAATTTCATTCAGTACAAGTAGCGATGAGTATAAGACTTCGCTATAAGTGCAGAATCGTTTATTCGCGACTGACCCCTTCACGAATCGCTGTTTCTTTGACAGCATTAGCGATAACATCCGCAACATTTTTGTCGAGGGGGTTCGGTAAAATATTCTCAGCGGAAAGGTCTTTAACATAATCAGCAAGAGCATAAGCAGCGGCAATTTTCATGGAAGAGGTAATTTTTGTTGCTTTAGCTTCTAGAGCTCCGCGGAAAATACCTGGAAACGCAAGAACGTTGTTTACTTGGTTTGGGAAGTCACTTCGTCCAGTACCAACAATGGCAGCACCTGCAGCTTTAGCTTCCTCGGGCATAATTTCAGGGATTGGATTTGCCATGGCTATGATAATTGGATCTTTGTTCATGCTTTTTATGTCTTCCGCAGTCAGCAAATTACCCACTGAAACCCCAATGAAAACATCTGCATTTTTTAGAGCATCGAAAACTGAACCTGATCTGTTGTCGGAATTTGTAAATTCGAGAAGTTTATGTTTATATGGGTGCATGTCAGTACGGTCTTTTTGGAGAATCCCTTTTGAGTCGCAAAGATATACTTCCTTCACGGGAGTACATCGGTCTAGATCGTGTCCAATACAACATAATAATTTAGCTATGGCAGCACCGGCAGCTCCTGCGCCATTAATAACGACAGTCATTTGGCTTAGTGGCTTTTTTGTTACCTTACTTGCGTTGATAAGGGCGGCGAGTAAGACAATCGCTGTTCCATGCTGATCGTCATGAAAGACCGGGATGCCAATATTTTGAAGGTCGTCTTCGATTTCAAAGCACTTAGGGGCTTTGATATCTTCAAGATTGATTCCCCCAAATGTCGGAGCAATAGCTTTAACTATACGGACAATTTCTTCAGTGGAGTGTGCATTTAGTACGACGGGAACAGCATCGATGTTTGCAAATTCTTTAAATAGAATGGCCTTTCCTTCCATTACGGGTAGTGAAGCTTCTGGTCCAATATCGCCAAGACCTAGCACGGCAGTACCATCAGAGACAACGGCAACAGTGTGACCTTTCATAGTTAGATCGTATGCGAGGCTTTTCTCTTCGGCAATTTCTTCACAGACAGCTGCCACACCTGGTGTATATGCCAATGATAAATCGTCTGTAGTTTTAACAGGAACTTTTGATCCCATGTGCCATTTGCCAAGAGTTTTTTTGTGCAGTTCTACTGCTCTTTTAAAGTAATCTGTCATATCTAAGCCTTTAAAACATAATTATTAATCCTCCATTGTAAAAAAAATGAAGATTATAATCAATTCTTTATTCTATTGGGGTAATGCAGCTCGAGCTTTCATGTTTCCAAGAGCTAACAGCCATTGAAACGCCGTTAAAACTCCATCTCAGCAGGAGACTGGGGAGTCAGTGAGAAGCATCCGCACATTGATCCTCTCCTCTAAACATCTCTTTTACAATGAAATTTTTCTCAGACAAAAAGAAGGTTGATCAGATAATCAATATCCGTAAAATAAAATTTATAGGGGGCATCATGGTCAGAAAAAAACAAGGTGGCAAAAAAACGAAAACCTATCGATCCAAATTTGGAAAAAAGAAAGAAAAGAAGGTTAAAGACGTTAAAGAAGTAAAATCCACCAAATCTGAAGATGTAAACATTATTCCAAGGCCAGCTTCAGAAATGCAAAAAATGAAAATTTCTAAAGAGAAACTTCCCGAAAGTTATACTCCCGTTGATAATCAAGCTTATACCTTTCCCCCTTTTGGTTATGTGATGATTATAGCAGGGATCCTTGGTTTGATGGCATATCTCCTTTTTTGATAAAAATAAGCTTCTGTTTATTCTAAAGTTAAATGGGCCTTCTCTCCCAAATCTAGAACTTCTTAGACGAAAAAGATTGCCTTGAAGTGCTATTTTTGCGTATTATCGCAGGTTTTCGCTTAAATCTTATAAGGAGTTATTATGAACCCGTCAGGATTAATAAGTTTTGTACGAACAACTGTAGAGGATCCCTTGCACATCGTAGGCCCCCGTTTACGGCATATTTTAACAGATGAAAAGGTTCCCTCTAATAAGCTATGTCCTTGTGTCGTTAAAGTAAATAACGTTGCACTGAATGGGATGGATCCAAACAAGTTATTTATTGGGAACGCAAAACTTTGTCACTTTTTTGGTGATAAATATACCGTAGATACAACTAAGGAAGACTTTCAATCAATTTTAGATATAGCTGTAGAGTATATAAAAGATTCATCGGGAAAACTGATACAGGAAAAAATATCAATTTCATATAAGGTTGACTGGATAAAAGACCTTTCTTTGGCTGGAAGGGTTGGTTATTACTGAGATAGGGCACTTTTTCCGAAAATCAAGTGAGTAAGCTACCTTTTTGAGCTTTGATATGAGAGTTTTTTTGGATCAATATAAAATTTTTGAACAAGATAATCAGGATAGCCTACGGCTGCAGGATAAATTTTTTTTGGAATATTCAATATAAGCGTCTTTGTCACCCTGATTATTATCGTGCCGCCGTAGGCGATCCTGCTCATCTTGATGAATAAATTTTAAATCTTATAGTTCAACCTGCTTTGTCTTTAAGTACGAAATTCTAATCGAAGAACCGCACTAATTAGCAGAAGTCAGGAAAACAACCCCAATAGGCACTTTCTCCGAAAATCAGGTGAGTAAGTTAGTTGTAATATACTTCTACATTTGAGATTAGATGACCGTACAACTAGAAAATATGTCAGT
>JAYZJO010000023.1:0-27667 GCA_036164375.1 Chlamydiota bacterium
AGGATCGCCTGCGGCGGCACGATAGTAATCAGGGTGACAAAGACGCTTGTATTGAATGTTTCTTTTGCCAAAATTTATCAACAACCCAACTTTTATGCCACTTGCTTTAGGGTAATTGAGCAGCTGAGCAGAATGTTGAGGCGCTAACTCTTTACAACATTTCGCTTTTATAATTACACTTTCGTTAACAACAATGTCAGCGATATAAAAACCAACTCTTTGATTTTGATAAAAAATTTCATACTTTTTCTCAGTTTCAACAAGCAAATTCTTCCTTCTGAGTAAAAACTGCAAGGTCATTCATAACGTTAAAACATGAATCCAATATTATTTCTGTTAAATCTGAATGTTCCAAAAAATACCTATCCTGCAGCCGTAGGCTATCCTGATTATCTTGTTCAAAAATTTTAAATTGGACTTCATTAAACATCAATATCTTAGCTTAAGATTACGTCATTATCGAGGCACACAGATTTCCAAAAAAATGGGCTTAGTGGGGTTTTACACACTAAATAAATTCGTAAACCATTGAATATTAGATCTAGTTTATTTGTTTTTAGATTTTTTAAAAATTTGGCAGAAGTCAGGAGCAGCGAACCTATCAGTCCTGCGGAAACTAGCTTTATCACTATTGAAGCAAATTGATCCAAAAAAAACTCTCACTCAAGGCTCAAAAAAGTAGCTTATTCACCTGATTTTCGGAGAAAGTGCCTATGGGGGTGTTTTGATGCGTCAATTCTGGTATGGAAATTTGGTCGCCTAAATTAAATTCGCATTTGTAGTATAATGGGATTTAGGAGAAACTAACCTCTTGAGGTCGTTATGTCTAAATATTTCTGTATGATCACAAAAATATGCCTAGCTACACTATTCTTAATAATCCCTTCATTTATCAGTGGGGATGATGTGGTAAGGCAAGATCTAGAAAGTAAACGTATAGAAGAAGAAATACGGAACAAAAAGTTACAAGAATGGCGCTTGCAAGAGAAAAGATTGGAAGACAAAAGGATTCGAGACGAGGCCGTACGAAAAAAAATTGAAGCAAACAGGTTAGAGCGTGCTCGTTTAGACGCAAAACGCTATCGATAATTGAAATTAGGAAATATATGCTGGAAACTTATGGACATGTAACTCAACTTATCAATGAATTTGGAATTGAATCGGTCATTTCTACTCTACTTCCGTTTATGACTGATGAAAGGATGGTTAAAATAGACAGTATTCTACAGCAAAGAATCGGCTCCATTCACGTGGCGGTAGAGTCTCCCTACGATATTCATAACGCTTATGCTATCGTTCGTTCAGCCGAAGCGATGGGAGTCAATAATGTACATATTATCTCAAGCGAGCTTAAAAAAAGTAGAGGAAAGAAAACTGCCGGAGGCACGAATCGTTGGATGAATGTTTTTAAATATAGAGAGCTCGATCCTTTTATCTCAATGATGGAACAAGGAAATATCGCTCTTGCAGGAGCGTCGCCTAAAGGAACAGTCCAGCTTAGCGAAATTCCAGTAGATAAACCTATTTGTTTGGTTTTTGGTAATGAGCATCGAGGGCTAACCGATCAATTACTAGATCAATGTGATATTCAATATCAAATTCCTATGTTCGGCATGGCCGAAAGCTTGAACTTATCAGTGTCTGCAGGCATCAGTTTATATGACATAGTGAGACGTAAACGTCATTCGATGAAAGGTCAAGGTGATTTGACAGAATCAGAAAAAGAACTCGAGAAAGCGAAATATCTCATTCGCTCTCTTGGAGTCAAGTTCTCGACAGCCGTTCTTAATAAAGATTGATGTTAATAAATTATTTGATCTTAAATGTTAGTCCATAGTCTGTGCTAGATGTTCTAGAGCGGTAATGTCTTGGGGCGTAGTACTCATCTTCATAATAGTAGTAATTGTCTTCTGGGTAAACATACACAACTTCAGGTCTGGGAGCGTAGTAGTATCTTCTAGCAACTCGACGTGCGTGAGGGGCTCTAACTCGCGTGTGTTCATGGGTGTTTCGAAAGGTGATACTAGGTTCCACTTTGAGTTTAATAGCTTCTGCTTGGTTTGGTGTAGCAATTGCTATTATGGCTGCGCAAATGATTACTGAAGAAATAATTTTTTTTATCATAATAAACCTCTTTTAGTTTGTTTTGAGTCAATTATACTTCAATTATTGTTAAGTTTGTATTAATTTCGATTTTTTTTCTGTTTTTCTAGTAAAACTATAGTTTCGACATGCATCGTTTGTGGAAACATGTCAAAAGGAGCAACAGTTCGAATAGAGTATCCAGATTCGACTAAATGAGCTAAGTCACGCGCAAGGGTTGCAGGGTCACAGGAAATGTAGACTATTTGGGTGTTGTTTAATCTGCCAAGAGCTGAAATCACTTTTCTATCACAACCTTGTCTTGGCGGATTCACAAATACGATGTCAACATTACAATATTTTTCGATATAGTCTTCAGTCTTTCCACAGATAAATTCGCAGTTGTCGATCTGGTTTAGTTTCGCATTTGCCCTTGCATCGTCGATCGCCTGAGGGATGTATTCGATGCCAAGCACTTGTTTAGCATGCTTGGCAGCAATCAATGACAAGGTTCCAATGCCACAGTAGGTGTCGAGGATTTTTTTGGATTTATCGATAGATGCAATCTGAATTACTTTTTCATATAACTGTTCAGCTTGATGAGTGTTAACTTGAAAAAATGAAGCGGGAGAGATTTTAAATTTTACGTCACAAAGCTCTTCATAGATAAAAGGATTGCCAGATAAGGTATTCCAGCGATCACCTGTAACTGCTTTACCACGACTACTACTATTGATGTTTTCGACAACCCCAGCTATTTCAATGCACTTATCCATTAAAAGTTGTCCTAAAAGTGAAAAGCTTTTTTTAAGTTTACCTGATCTGACAAGGATTACAAGGACTTTACCCTCCTTAATGGAGCTTTTGATGATGATATGTTTTATTTCAGATTGAATGTCTGGTCTTTCTTCTAAAATAACAGACTTAACGGTGGCTAGAACTTGTTCTCCTATACTACAGTGAATGTGACACTGTTCTACGGGAATCACTTGATGGCTTTTCTTCTTAAAAAATCCAATCGTGAAGATATCATCGATGGTTTTAACGGGAAGCTGGACTTTGTTGCGATAATTGAGATGTTCTGGAGAAGGAACACAATCTTCGACATAAATGTTTTTTAATTTACCTATTCGTTCCAGTGCATCAATCACTTTTTGTCGTTTTACTTTTAATTGTTCTGAATACTTTAAGTGCATGATTTGACAACCTCCACAGCGGCCAAATACAGGGCAGACAGGAGATACTCGATCTGGTGATGAGGAAACAAGCTTAATTAGTTTCGCAAAAGCATAATTCTTTTTTGTTTTGATAACACTGGCAATAATTTCTTCTCCAGGCAGGGCCCCTTCAACAAAAATAGTTATCCCATTGTGTTTACCAATACCTTCCCCACTTGATCCTATAGAGGTAATCTTTAGATTTATTTTTTGGTTTTTTTCTAATATCATAACACACCGATTATATGTTAACTTTCTATAGAATTCAATCTTGAAATAGCTTACTACATTGGTAAATCTTTATTTTCTTTGGAGGGACTTATGAAAAAATATATTACTATCACCATAACCATTTTTTTCTTTGCTGTATTTGCAAGTGGTGAGTGTTATGAGCCAAAAGGAAAAAAGTCTAAGGCTAAATATGACCTTGCTATTTGTGCTCTTTTTCAGAATGAAGCTAACTACATGAAAGAGTGGATCGAGTTTCATAAGCTTGCGGGAGTACAACACTTCTATTTATATAATGATCAAAGTGAAGATGACTACATGACAGTCCTAAAGCCCTATATTGATAGCGGTGTTGTAGACCTTTTTGAATGTGCCAAGAAAAAAGATAATTCTCTAGACGAATTCAGTGATATGCAGTCCAATACGTATATGGATTGTATAAAAAAATTTAAAAATCAAGTGAAATGGATTGCTTTTATCGACCTTGACGAGTTTCTATTTCCAACTCAACAAAAGGATTTAAAAGTTTTTCTAAAAAGTTACGATAAGTACCCGGCCGTAGCTGTTAACTGGCAAATGTTTGGCACATCCGGAGTGGAACAGATTCCTGAAGGTAAACTGATGATAGAAACTCTCGTAAACCAAGCTGTAGAGGGGTTTGAAAAAAATCACTGGGTAAAACTTATCGTTCAACCAAAACAGGTCAAGAAGTGTCATAATGCTCACCTATTCTATTTTAGAAAAAAACAAAGACCGGTCAACTCAGCGTATTCGCCGGTAAAGAGTTTTGTGTCAGATACGGTGTTTGTGAATGATATAAGAATTAATCACTACTACACTAGAGATAATCATCATTTAGTTACCGTGAAAACACCACGTCGTTTACAACTTTCAAGCAGCTATCAAGCTTGGCTTGATGAAGTGAATCAAATGAATGAAGTTTTTAGTGATGCAATTTTTCCCTATATTCCTGAGCTGCAGAAGAAAATGGGCTTTAAATAAATTTCTAAATCATTAAAATGCGCCGATCACAGTTTTTTTGTGATTGGCTTTCTTCGTTAATTTTTTTTGTTATTTGACGTTTATTTATTATAAGGGTATGCTTTTATCTTTAAATTAACTTTTTCAAGGATGAGGAGTTCTTTTTATGAAAAAAAAGTTATTAACTCTAATGGTGATGTGTTTCATTAATGCAAGCAATGGTTGCTTCGCAGCAGACGCTTTAAATAAACAAGATTGTGCTACTTCCTACAATCAAGACTGTACTGTCTCTTATGGATATGTTTCTGTGGGTGTGGGTCCATCCATTCTTATGCCTTCTATTGGCACAGGTTATCGTACCCGCAATTATTCCAGGGGAGTAGACTCTTCTCTTCGTTTATCAACAATTGGGATTCTACATGTCGCACAAGTGAATGTCAGTATGTTGCAATATCTAAGGCCAAATTCAGTACAATCCTATTATTGGGGGGTTGGTCCTGCTTGTAGTTTTATTTGTGATAACTCAAGTTTAAAATACAGTGATTTATTATTTTCACCAAGTCTCGTATTTGGTAAGGAAAGGTTGGAAGACGACGGCTTAAGAGGTTTTTCTGAGTTTTCTTTTCAGAGCCCCCATTTTCTGATAAGGAAAGGAAAAGTTCGACACGCAACGAATATCCCGGCTGTTTATTACCGTTATGGAGTTTGTTTCTAAAGGGTAGAACCCATGCCAATTCCAATAAATACACTGTATTAATTCAGTGTAAAGGTGTGATGCTGCGCCAGTAGGTGACACTTATTTGTGATTTTATTTATTGGGGTTGGCATAAAACCAGAATGAGCTAGATCCCGACTGCTCACCTTACAAATGACCATGTTGTGGGCTCATCACCTTCATATGCCATATATCCATGGAACATGCGTGGATCCTCATCAAAAACTAAACCTAGGTAGTGTTTATCACCTTTCCACATCGGAAGACTGTCAAGCTGATCTATTTCCACCCACTCTAAAGGACCTTCATTGTTTTCCTTAAACGGACTCCCTTCAAATGTGTCTATCCGAAAAATAAAACCAAGCCAGTTCTCATTCTTGGGACCAAATCCGGTCCAATTGACTGTTCCTCGAAGGGTTATGTCTTTACAGCGAATACCCGCTTCTTCAAAAATTTCACGTTCCATACATGTATGCACATCTTCATTTTTTTCCATTTTCCCCCCAAGCCCATTAAATTTACCTAGCTGATCATCATCTTTACGAGCAATGCGATGAACCATCAGTACTTTTTTCTTGTCGGGTGATAAAACGTATCCTAGAGTGCCGATAATCGGAGTGTATTTCATACATATCCTTTACTTAGGTAGATTGATCAGGTCATTTTAACGTGATGTGCAAAATTTTTAAAGGGATTTTATCCATGACTCTAACGCTTCTAAGCATTCGTGGATTTTTGGGGCCCAAGTGTTTGAGCCTTTTTCTGGTCCACTGACAATGGCAAAGTCTCCATCAAAATCTACATACGAAGCCCTGACGGCAAGTTGTTCGGGGGGTAATCCAAATGCTTCACCTGGGACAGTGACGAATCCGATGCCGTCTAGTAGTGCTAGAGATAGGTGCTGAGAATTTGTGATCCCTATCTTTTCAAGTTTTACACGATAAGGCTCAAAGTCAATTAGTAAATACCAAGCAGCTTTTGGTAAAGTGCACTTGAGCCCTATCTCGATCATTTTTTGATAACAATCTTTACCGAGGATTTTCATGATTTCCTGCACATCTCTTTTATATTGACAGATTTCTATTCCTGACTCCAATGCTTTGACAGCGGCATACTGTTGGGGCACAGGTGCGCAGCTGTATGAAGTGCTGCCAATGCAAGCAACAGCTTTTTTTAGGGAACTTAAACTCTCTGGAAACACAGCCCAGCCTAGTCGATAGCCGGCAGCAGCAAATTCCTTTGAGAGACTTGACGCTCGAATAGTGTTGTTAGGGAGATAATCAGAAATTGAGCGAGCATCACCTCCATGCCCACATCCTAAGTAAACCTCATCTGCTAAAACAACGATTCCATACTCTTCAAAAATTTTTGCGAGCTGTTTCAGTTCCTTATCAGTATAGGAGCAACCCGTGGGGTTTACAGGATGATTAAAAATAATTAATTTTGCAGAGGAAGGTGACTTTTGGCAGTAGTCCTTTATTTGTTCAGGCTGGAGTTTGTAGTCATCTTTTGCAGAAGTGTATATGATTTGAGGGCGTTTTTGAAGCAGGTATGTTTGTACCGGATAAGAAACCCAATATGGAGAGACTAGAAGAATTTCTCCTCCCCAAGCGCGTTGGATATCGAAGATGATTTGTTTCAGCCCGCTTGAAACGATAATATTTTGTTGTTGGATTAGGTAATTGTTTCTGCTATATTTTTCCGATAAAATTTGCTGCAATTCAGGAATCCCTTCAACGGGAGTATATTGCTTTTTATGAGCGTAATTTCTGAGAGTGTTGACAATGCATTCAGGAGGTGAAAAAGGGCTGGTCCCTATACCCCAATTGTATATTGTACGATTTTCATTTTTTAATTTTGCGACCTGCTTTTGTGTTGCGAGCGTTGGCGACTCTTTCAGATTTAGAATTAAGTCGTCAATTTCAACGAAGGGGGGTAATGTGGAGAATACAGGAACAACAATAAGCATTAATGAAGTAAAAAACGATGAGAAAAATACTGTTATATTCATGGGGCACCAAAGATTGATTGAGTGGAATTTTGTAAAGTACCATGCAGCTTCTTTTTTTTGTACATGTTTTTTGATTGTTGTAATTAATAAAGTTCTATTATTCTTGTATAAATAGTCGAATGTTTGATAGAGTTAATGATTAATTAAAAAAAAATGAACGGTGGAAATTATGAGTTTAAGCATAGGTTCCTACAATATATTGGAACCAAGTCTTGCAGTGGGATGGAAAACGCCTGAAGGCATCAGCGATGAAGCTAAAACGTTATCTTCTGAGTGCCTCAAAGGTAAATACTTTTCTAAAACAGAAGACAATTGGCAAAGATATAGCAACTGGAATGAAAGAAAAGATAAAATTGCACGAAACATTGAGTTGGCCGACATTGTTTGTGTACAAGAAGCATCTTTAGCTACGTGTGCATCTCTCGAACCACTTTTAAAAACGCATAGACTTGCTATATTTGCTCCACATAATAAATTTCAATTTCCAAATTTGCAATATGGGAATGCTATTTTCTATAACTCAACAAAAGTTGTACCGTTTAATCCCTCTGTAATCATTTATGGTGAAGGGAGAACCCGTTCAGCTGTTTCATGCTGTTTTAATGCATTAGGGAAAACGTTTAAGGTAGTGAGTGTACACCTTATTGGGTATAACCCGTCTGAACCAACCCTTAAGAATAAGAGTTATGGTTTTGAGGAACTTAAAACTTATCTAAATCAAGTTGAAAAAAATACTGCATGGGTAAGTGATGTCGTGATTGCAGGTGATATGAATGAAGGTCTTTCTGAATCTTATTGTGATTACTACCGACCGGGTTTGTTAACGAAGAATAAATATCGCTGTGACGGTTGTATAGTTCCAACAGAACCTGAAAAAGATAGAAGAATTGACTGGATATTTTTTAAATCATTACGTAAAAATTGTCAGCCCACTTTAACCCCAATGGGACTTGAAAATACGCAGGAAGTTGCCTCAGATCACCTTATGACAGGTACACTATTGACGTATGATGCCCCTGCTTAAAACCCGGTTAGTGTCCAAACCTTAACTTTTTCTTGGTTTTTCTATTGTTAAGAGGGGATTTTGGTTATATCCCACTCTCCCTCACTCTTTGCAACAATGCATGTCACAACAATGTCTCCAGTAACATTTAGTGCTGTTCCTATAGTGTCAGAAAACCTTGACACACTCATAAGGAGGGGAATACCCTGTATTGGTAAATTTACTTGTTGAAATACCATACTCAGCGCGAGTAATCCAACATTAGGAACCCCGGCAGTGCCTATGGATGCAACAATGGTCATAAATACAATGGTAATATATTGCCAAGCTGATAATTCAATACCATAAGCATTCGATAAAAAGACTGTTGCGACACCGTAGGACACAGCTAGAGCATCCATATTAATGGTGGCGCCCAATGGGATAGAAAAGGATGATATACTTGGACTGATTCCCAATTCTTGCTGTACCGTCTCTAAGGTTACTGGTAAGGTTGCATTGCTACTAGCTGTACTACAACCCACTAAAATTACGTTTTTGATCTTTTCATAAAAAACAAAAGGGCTTAACCCAACGAAAAACTTCAGAAGTAAGGGATAAACCACTAGAGCCTGAAATAAAATCATTCCAGTGATCAACAGTAAGTATGAGGCCAGTGGAACAATTGCGCTTAGTCCCAAAGTCGCAAAGGTTCTGGCAATTAAACAAAAAACTCCAAGAGGAGCCACATACATGAAGTAAATAACCGCATGGATCATAAGGTCGTGGATTTTGTTGAGTATTTGATGCAAATGACTGTTTTTTTTAGTGATTAGCATAAAGATAATCCCAAGAAATAGTGCTAATAGAATGACTTGTAACATGTTACCATTCATTAGTGCGTCTAAGGGATTGGTGCTAATGACGTTGTAGATCGTTTCACTGATAGAGGGAGTCGTAAAGTCGTTACTTGCATTGTTACTCGCTAAATTTAACTCAAACCTGGGGTTGAGAAGAGATGTGAATAATAGAGAAGATCCTACAGCTATGAAGGTTGTGCTAATAAAAAGGAGGAGTGTTTTACTGCCTACGCGTCCAAGTAGCTTTATGGATCCTAAGTTCGATATCCCCACAACAATAGATATGAACACTAAGGGGATTGCGATAATTTTGAGAACCTGAACAAAAATATCTCCGCCAAAGAATATCCACTGGATAAGTGTATCATTCTTAGGGATTAGGTTGCTTTGTACAAGGTAGCCAAATAGTGCTCCTAAGAATAAGCCAAAAGTAATCTGTAATGTGAGCTTGTTTGAGATATGATTCATATAGACATTCTGTAAACATTTGTCCTAAACCTCACTACACTGGTTTTGGACTATTATTACTATAAAAAAGTGTAGTCTTCTCAGTTGCCTTATCCATCCTATCATAAGTTGTTGAATTTTCGATAGATATATTAAAATCCAGTTTGCGTCCAAATCCAGCTGCAAAGTTATTGTGAAATACTTAGATTCAGTGAGATTTGTGAAGGGGATAACGAAACTATGAGGGAGGTATCTATAGCTGTCGATTATTGTTTTATATGAGTCTTGCAGTTGTATTTGGACGTAAACTGGTTATAGATAAAGGGGATCGAAAATACAGTTATTCCTAAAATAAAATTGTTAGATCTAGGGTTTTTCTATACAGAGGGCTCTAAAAAAGTTATAAAGAATGTAAGGTGTGTAAGGAGTTGCATGGTAAAGTTAAAGACACGTTTTACAGAACAAGTTGGTATTGAGTATCCTATCATTTGTGGAGCCATGTACCCTTGTAGTAATCCTGAGCTGGTAGCCGCGGTCTCAGAGGCCGGGGGGATAGGTATCGTACAGCCACTATCATTAACTTATGTCCATGGTTATGAACTTAAGAAAGGACTTGAATACATTCGATCTCTTACATCAAAACCCTATGGCATGAATATTATCGTTGAGCAGTCTTCGCAAACTTATGAAAATAGAATGCGTCATGTTGTGGATGTTGCCTTGCAAGAAGGTTGTCGTTTTTTTGTTACAGCACTTGGTAATCCACAATGGGTTGTTGAGAAGGTAAAAGAAAAGGGGGGTATCGTTTATCACGATGCAACAGAGCGACGTTGGGCTGAAAAAGCCTTAAAGTATGGCGTAGATGGTCTTATTTGCGTGAATAATCGAGCTGGAGGCCACGCAGGAAGTAAGACTCCTCAAGACTTGTATGAAGAACTTAAAGATTTGGGAGTTCCACTCATATGTGCTGGAGGAATAGGCGAAAAAAATGACTTTGTTAGAGCTTTGGAACTTGGATACGATGGTGTGCAAATGGGGACGCGTTTTATTGCTACCAGAGAGTGTTCTGAAAAAGCAAACTATAAGCAAGCCATTGTCGATGCTGATGCAAAGGATATAGTTCTCACAGAAAGAGTCACAGGAATACCCTTGTCGGTAATTAAAACACCTTACGTAGAAAAAATGGGAACTAAGGTCGGTCCACTTTCAAAGTACCTTCTGAAAAATAGATGGACCAAAAAATATATGCGCCTATGGTACGGCTGGAAAGCAATACGTGATTTTAAGAAAGTGACTCAACATGGACATTCAACAAAAGATTACTGGCAAGCTGGTAAAAGTGTCTCTGGCGTTCATTCCATAGAGTCAGCAAGCGACGTTATTATGGATATGGTAAAATTACCGAACGTGCATGAGTAATCGTTTCGCTTTCTCTGTGTTATACCGATTCTTGAATTTAATTAGGTAAAGCTTCGTTTTTTATGACTCATAAATTTACAAGATATGTTTATTGGCAATTAGTCCATGTGTGACTATTTCAAGGTTGCTTTTACCCCATTTTACATTGTTAACAGAAGTAATTGCCTTTCCATTTGGTCCATATTTTAGAGAATTTCCTTCATAAGGCCCGCTTACCTGGACATTAACCTCTTTGAAGGAAGAGTAAAAGTCACTTGTATCAATAGAAAAATTATATTTTTCGAGCGTACTTGTAAGTAGATTTAAATATGCATTCATAGGATTGATATTATCACCTAAGCATAAAATGTTTTCAAAAAAAGGTAAGGGGCCTTTTTGAGCAAGGTAATTGCATAATCGTTCCATTTGGAAGGCATCTAATGAAGCACAATAATCTAAGAAAATAAGCATGTTTTCATCGACATTAACAGCTTTGTCTCGTAGATTGTTACGATACCTTTCTTTACTAATACTACAAAAAATTAGGTTAGTGTCTAAGTAAATTGGAATGATAATATTATTACTTTTGCAAAGATTATGTACTGTTGAGTATATAAATGGGGGTAAGCTCATGATATGCACTAAATACCCACGCTCTTTTATTATATGACTCGCTTGTTCGAGGGTCGTTTCTAAGTCAGATTCTGAAAGTGTGTCCAGCGAATTATGACCAATCACAATGTCGAAGGTATTTTCAGAGTATTCATTCATTAATTTTGTGGCGTCGCATGTATTTATACTTGCTCTAGGGCAGTTATTCTTTGATTTTTCAATCATGGATGGGTTGATGTCACAAAAAGTAAATTTACTTCTGATTTCTCTAGAGAAAGATCCCGATATAAAACTGTCACCTCGTTTATCTAGCACTCCACACCCAATTTCAAGAATGTTACCAGCGCTTTCAAAAAGATCAGATAATAGCGTATATATATTTTTTTGTTGCAGTAAGTAAACTTGATAAAGAATATGCTTCTCTTCCAAACTGGCAGATTCAGGGACTTCATCAGCGAGATCATGAGAAAGCTTTCCCATCCGGTTTTCTTCCGATATAAGTTTGTAATCGACTAAAAAATCTTTCGATCGACACTCGGAGAGTCCTTTTTCAATTTCCTCACTTATGGGAATTAGAAGATTGTACAAAGGATGGCTGGAGTGAATTTTGTTTAAAACCATATTTTTAATATCCATGTAGTCAATCCTTAGTATTACTCGATTAACTAGTATAGAATCAAATGGTATAAAATGATAATTCTATCCTTATAAATTCTATTACTTTATGATCATCTCTGCAAAGCTATAAATTATAGGAGATTGTCTAATGAAAAATCAAGGGATGAATTTGGCATGGATCGTTGCTGAAGATTTTGAACAAACGTTAAAATTTTATACAGAGGTACTAGGTCTTAAATTGATCTCAAGAACAGATGAGTACAAGTGGGCCGAGTTGGAAGGTGAAGATGGAGCTATGATTGGCGTAGCGGGTAAATCTGATGAATCTCCAGTCATGCCTGGTCAAAATGCAGTTCTTACTTACACTGTAGAAAATATTGAGGAAGCTACTTCCGAGCTTAAAGAAAAAGGAGTGGAACTCATCGGGGCTATTCAAGAGGTTCCTGGTCATGTTAAAATGCAGCTATTTAAAGATCCAAATGGGACATTGGGACAGCTTGTTCAATTGCTAAGGGGGTAGCTCTCCAACGAGTAAAGAGAGGTTACTTTTTAGTTTCAGTGTATTAACCCATTATGCTTTATTAATTTAGATCCGAACTTTTCAACGATAGCAAGGATATAACGATACAAATTTAAGGAGTATTGAAGAAAATTCAGATACACGGATCGCTGTAAAGTTAATTGATGAATAAGTATTTTCGATTATAAATATTTATTCATCAATGCTTTGATCAATTTCACCATTAGATGAAAGCATGATGGCTATAGGGCGTGTTTTTTCAAAATTTGCAAAGAAGATATTGGCCATTACCATGATGGGAACACATAAAAACATGCCTGTAATTCCCCAAATATTTCCCCATAGTGCTAGTGAAACGATGATAACAAGTCCACTCAAATTGACTGTTTTACCAATAAGACGAGGCTCTAAGATGTTTCCGATAACAAATTGTAGTAAAATTAACAGACTGGTTACAAAAATAAACGGACCCCATGAGTCAAATTGAAGAAGCGTAAGTATGCAGGGGAGTGCCGTGCCAATGATCGAACCAATCGTCGGTATGAAATTAAAAAAGAAGATAAGTTGCGCCCAAAAGCTCGCAAAATCAACACCTATGAAAATCATGATACCATAGCTGCAAACAGCTGTGAGTATGCTAAGAAAGGTTTTAATTCTTAAGTAAGATTGGATTTGAGAGGATACTTTTTTTATACCTCTTTGTGTTTTTGCTAATCGACTTTTGTCTTTAATCATTGCCGAAAGTTTACTGTCAAATGACTCCCTCTCTAAAATTAGAAATAACACGTAAATTAAAATAATCCCCATGTTCCCAGCAATAGAAGTCATTGTTTGAGCCACACCCGATACAAATGAAACCAAGTGATCCTGATTTAAAATGGATCCTACATTTGGTGGGTTTTTTAATCCTGCCCAATCTGATAAATCATTTATCACTGTTACAAGCCGCTCTTGATAACCGGGAAGGGCAATAATAATCTGAGTGATATTCGTTGTGAGTATCCCAAATACCCAATAGATGATAAATCCACATACAGTGATAGCTAATAATAAAGAAATACCGTAGGGAAATTTCCATTTTTTATACGAAATTTTTTGAATCGCTGAAGTGATCGAAATAATCAAATACCAAATGACGATTGCGATAACTAAAGGTATTAGCATGTCACTACCAGCCCATAATAAATAAAAAATAAGGGTAGGTATCGCTATTCCTAAAAAAAATTCAAGAAGGGCTGTCATTTGTTAAAACCTATTTAACTTTCGGGGTAACCATCACCAATAATAACTGGGATATCCCTACAATAAGCATGTTAATTCCAACGAGCAATCCAATTACCCAAGAAGCACTGCCGGGTAGTTCGCTCCATATCATCATAGCTAGTACGACGGAAACAAATCCACTGAAAACAATCCATCCCCACCCTCGAAAATCACGCAACTGGAATCCAAGGTATAATTGGATTGCTCCTTCAAAAAAGAGGATAATGGCAATTAAGAGCGTTATAGTGATAATTCCCTTAATTGGAAAAGCAAGAAGAAGTAGTCCTACAAGGATAGATAAAAAAGATATAGTTAGTGACCCAATGTAACTCGAGGTGTCTTTGGATTTGAGAGTGCGATATCCTTGGACAAGCCCTCCAATAAGAAATACTGTACCTATGAGGACTTCAATACTATAGGTGAAGAGAGCGGGAACAGCTATCGCTATTAACCCTAACAGTATAAATATAAGGCTCTCAAATATGTATAAACTACGATTTTTTTGTATAAACTCTGACATGCCTACTCCATATGTGTACGACTTTATATATACTAGTACTAGAAACAGAAAGGGATGTAAAGAAAAATGAAAAAGATATAAATAGAAAAAAGCCAATAGATCACTATTGTGATTTACCGGCCTTTGAATAAGATAATGATCTAAAAATTAATTAAAGTGGAAGTCTCTGTCCATAACCGTCTTACGGTTTTCGCGACGAGCATTTTCAATTGCTCTTTCACACTCTTTTTCAACGAGTTCTGTAAGGCGGTCAAAAACACCTGATGATGTGTTAAAGCCACTTTTGTCTTTGATTGTTTTTTTGATTTTGCTCGCAACGACTAGTGTCTCTGCCATTGTAAACTCCTACATTTTCTAGGTTTTTGAGGTTAATCTCATATATAACAGGAGAGACCTCAAGAGTAAAATAATATTTTAATATTGGGGTGTTAAAACTCCATTTAGAAATAAATTTTACTTAATGACTTTCATGAAATAATAAGGAAGAATGAAGGTTGCGACATACGCAACGAAGCTATCTCTGAAGTAAATGAGTTTAGGTCGCTAGTTTTAGGGAAGTTATGCTCCAGTGCTCACATTAGTACAGCTTTTTTGTACTCTCTTGGCACGCTTCTTGTATATACGAAATTAAATGAATTTTTTTCGTGAGGTTTTGGGGATGAATGGTGATTTTAGCTCTTTACTAAACTATAGCACTGATCCAAGAGATGTGTACTTGACCTTTGACCGGAGCGGTACACCTAAACTTTCTGAAAAAGAACCTTCTGAAAAGCACTCAAAAATAGCGGCTTATGTCATGACAGGTGTGATTGCCAAATTGGAACACAAAAAGTTTGAGTTGCCTATGTCCTTGAAGAGTGCAGAAAAAAATAAAATTGAAGCACTCACTAGCACTGTATTTGAGCATATACATGAATCATATGCTGAGTCGGCAGATAAAAATGACATTAAAAAGATTCCAAATAGTATCGGCACAAAGGCTCACTTATTGGGAGACTCTGTATTTACGAACCATATTTTGCAGACCCAATTAAATAGGGGAATATCGAACACAATAACTGCTGATTGGTGGAGATTGTTTCAAAACAAAAATGTGAGCTTTTTTGCAGGAGAAAAACCTATCAAGGGGATTGATGATGTTGCTCTGGCGATGGAGCTACTTGTGGCAAAGTATAATGATATACAAGCCATTGATGAATTTCGGAAGCTTACAAAAGAGGTGATTCCATCTCAAGAGAATCTAAATGAATGTATTGAAAAATTAAGAGAAAGTGATAACAACATAATTCAAGGTCTTTTGCACACAATGAGTGCTTGTGCTCAGCAACCGATGTTTCCAGTATCGATGGCTGCAAAAGACTTGTTAAAAGATATTTTTGAACCCCATAGAATCCAAAAGAAAGAAAGAGATGTTCGCGTTATTTTTTATGATAATTCTATTAAAATTGAGCAGCACATTGTATTTCACGCTAAAAAAGATGACAGTCAAAACGAACCTACAATAATCAATGCTGTAGTGAAAATGGAGAAAGCTTCAGATTCCAAAACGTACTGGCAAAACGTAACTATTTCATTTCATAATGTCGAAGGGCCCAATAGTGAAAAATGTAATAAAATTATTAAAAAACATAAGTTTTTATAGAATTTATAAGGGATGAGACGTTCTTTGTAACATCAAATATAAGCATTCAAATTTAAATTTTTTTGACGTTTTATTCAGTATAAAAAGGTTTTACTGTAAACTTAATTTACACTAGTTTAGGTTGTAAAGTTGTTTTTTAAAGTGTAGATTTGTATATAATTTTTTTATAGTCGTTGTTGAGATAGTTAAAAAAATATTTTGGGTTTGCTCTCGTCTATTTAAGTTCCTAAATTCCGCTGTTATATTATATTGATTTTAAATAATAAATTGGGTAAAATATTAATTAAAAATCAAAAGCGGGAGTAGTTAGATTGTTAAGTCTTCAGTCTTTGTCTTTTAATGCATGTTATAATCATCAAAAATCAGAACTAAAAGAGATATGTCGCGTTTCTCCGCATTTTTTAGGAATGTGGGAAAATAGATCGGCAGTTAGTTCATGGGACGGAAAAGTTAAACTTACTTCATTGAAAGGAAAGTCGAAAATATCAGATTTTGCAGTTCTTTCACCAAAACAATCTCTCATAGCATTTGAGAATCACAGAACTATATTTTGGAATGTTAGAAGAAACAAAATAAAACAAAATAGATGCATTGAAAATGTTCACACTATTTTGTCAGATACTCACTCATTAGCTACCCTACATAATAATGGACTTCTAAATCTGTGGGATAAAAATGAATTTAAAAAAATTAGAACTCTACCCATTCCTACAAGCGCCATAAAAGCTATTCAAAATAATAATCTACTTTTGATTGCAACAAAGGAAGCTGATTTGTTGGTTTATGATATCCGTTGTCCTAACATTGTTTCGTCTTTTTCAACTATAGAAACGCCAACAAGTCTTGCATGTTCTAGAAATCAACTCTTTCTTTCCTCTGGTAACTCGCAGATTAATGAAGTCGATTTAAAGAAGCCTGATAGGTCAGTAAAAATTTACGATGTCAAAGCGCGAAGCACAATCATCGAAGCTGTCAATAATTACTTATTCACTAATACTTACCCAACTCATGGTCATGTAAAAGTGATTAATACGTCAACAGACGAAGAGTGTCAGATTACTACCGGTAGATCCTGTGTTTCAGAGATGGTTCTCGATAAACGAAAAAATCTTCTTTATCTGGGTACACAAAGGGGATATGTTCAAGTTTGGGATGTTGCAAACTTCGGTAGTGCGACGTTAATTAAAGAGTGGAACTTAGGTCTCGGGTTTGCTATTACCAATATTAAAGTTTGTGAGAACAGCCTTGTAGCCTCTGATTTGTCTAACAAATTGTTTTCCATCCGTACCAAAACTTAAGATTATATATAAAATAATTCATTGACAATTCTATCGGTTTCCTTTACCCATAATCAATCTCAATAGATACTACTTTTTACCTCGATAACAGACGAAAGGGGATACCAATGACAATACAATTACAACCGTTTACACCTTTTTTAGGAAAAATTAGCACCGAAGGATCTTCATTAGATGATAATTCATCAGAAACTGCAAATATCAGTAGTTCGGAAATGTCAATTTCAACTGAAGATGAGCGTTCTTATGATGAAATTAATAGTGAATCTGAAACATGTTCTTGTGATAGAGATTCTCTTGGAAGTTTAGACGATTTTATCATATCAGATGGTTATCAAAGTGATTTTGACGATTCTAATAACAAAATAAGGCAAATGCCTCATCTAAGTTATGATTCCGAAGACGTATCCTTCAAAACACCAAATTTTCTTAAAAAGTGTAAAGAGGTTCAAAACTTAACCGCTAGATGTATCAAGAAGGGGAAATTTAATGTTATTGGCCGCGAGAATGAAACAAATACTATTTTAGAGTTGCTCTCAATTCCAAAGGGGGCCAGGAATATATTATTGATTGGACCTCATCATATAGGTAAAAAAAGTATCTTAAAAAGTGTAGCAGAAAGAGTTACATCCTTACAAAGTATGGAAATTTTTAAAGGAAGAAGTATGTTAAATATTGATTGTTTGTCTGTGATCAGCAACTTTCAAAGAGATACTAACGATGAATTGATTTCCCGCTATGTACATAAAGTTGTTTATCCGATTATAAACAATTTCAATGAACCTATTATTTGTTTTCAAGGGATCGAAAACTTTTTGAACGATGAAAAAATTAGTTCTTATTTAAAACCCGTTTTTAATAATAAATTAAACTTCATAGCTACTGTGTCCGGAAGTTGTGAAAGTAAAAATGTCTCAAAGGTCATAAATGAACTCGCACCTTTTAATTTCTATATAATGAAAGTGAATGAATGTCCATTAGAATATGTACCTAAAATTATTGAAAATAAGTTAAATACAAAAGGAATTATTCATGAAAATATTACTTATTCCAAAGAAACAATTGATTTTGCTGTAAGGGCAGCTAGTGAGTATATAAACAATACACCTGCTCCTTATAAAGTGATAGATTTACTATGTCGTACAGCAGCTAATCTATTTCGAATGAATCATCCAATAAATTACCCATTAAAAATGACTTCTTTGGATGTAGCGAAAATACTAAGTAATGATACAGGTGTTGATGTAGAAACTATTCACAAAAGCTCTTGGGAAAAACTTCTTCAAATTGAAGAAAATCTTAGAAGAAAAATTGTCGGGCAAGACTATGCGATCTCACAGGTATGCACCCGCGTAAAACTTGGAAAAATGAAGCTTAAAGATTCGACCAAGCCAATAGGGGCATTTCTTTTTGTCGGACCTACAGGAGTTGGAAAGACCCTTCTTGCAGAAATGCTCGCAAAGGAACTTAATAGTAAAAAAGAAGGCTTAGTATTTATTAGAATGGAAGAATATACTCAAGAAACTTCTCTGAACAAATTAACAGGAGTTCACCCTGGGTATGAGAAAAATGAAGTTCCAGGAACCTTAGATGGACCACTCAAAGAAAATCCTCACGCTGTTGTGCTTTTCGATGAAATTGAAAAAGCTCACGGAATTGTTATAGACTCTCTGATGTCAATGATTGATAAAGGAGAGTTTAAAAATGGTAATGGAGATACCATTGATTGTCGTAATGCTACTTTTATTATGACCTCAAATGTTGGTGCGAAGAAGCTGTTGGAATCAGTGAGACGAGATGAATCTTTAAATGAACAAAACGTTTTAGACAAAATTGACGAAGATTTAAGGAACGAGTTTAGAGCTGAATTTTTAAATCGCCTTACGATTGTTCCATTTAGACCTCTTACCGGTGAGTTAAAACCAAATATTGTTTCGGTTAATTTACAGTCGCTGAAAGAAAGATACCAGAAAGATCATGGGGCTGACTTGACATGGAGTCAAAGCGTAGTGGCGTTTTTTTCAAGTTTAAAAACCGATCGAAGAAATGGGATGAAGGAATTGTGTAGAACCGTTACAGACCATGTTGATAAAAGCGTTCTGGATTTGATTCTCAAGGAGAATTTAGATGGCGTACCGAAGAAAATTAGTTTGGGGATTAGAAATAAAGGGTTAGTTGTGACGTAAAAGATCGTCGTTCGACAGAAAAACGAACAGCAAAAGATTGTTCAAAGTGCTATTAGTAGTTGAGGTTGATTTTTATTTTATTTGTTATTAGTGGTATAAATATGAATGAATATCTTGATAAAGGAATGCTCCGAAGATGAAACTTATCTTCAACTTCATTTATTGGAATTGATGTTACTCAGGCTTTACGATAATGATATTTTCGTGATCGTATTTATCGAAATCTGGGTCATCGCTTTCTATTGGACGGAAGTCTACATTAATAATCCCTTCCACTAAAAGAGGTAGATAGTCTTTAAGGAACAGTGTTTGTGGCTTCTCCCATTCCTCCTCTTTGAAGGTCAAGCTAATGGTATCGATGACTTCACCTTCAGCGTTTTTGATGTCAATTGTTAAATTGATATCAGTTTTAGGTTGAGTAGTTAAGTTTAAAAAAATTACAGGCTCTCTATTTTCTCCTATATAAACATAATGGAAATCACTAACGTATATAGGAGGTAGGTCTGGGAGTATTGATGACAAGCTTACCTCCCAATAATCTTCTGAGAAGAATCCTTCGAGACTTCCTGATTTATCGTAGTCAAATATGTAATCGGGTAGTTTGGTAATGTAAAATTCATTAAGCCTTTCTTTTACAAATGGATCTTCGGTAATAATAATTTGTGGTACTATGATTTCATCATCGATAATGATACCATCTGCACTTGCACTTGTATTACTTGTCTGTCCGCTAACAACACTGATAATAGCAGTCAATGATTCATTTGCTTCAATAGTCGTATCACCAACAACTGGGATATTAAAGGTTGCTGAGGTTGTACCTGCGGCAATCGTCACAGTTGGATAGGGAGGAGGTGGGCCTACATAATCATTATTAGTTAGAGTGGCTGTTCCATCTAGTGAAGAAAACTCAAAGGTAATATCTTCAAAGCTTGGGTTGCTAAGTTCTACAATGAATGTTAGAACGTTGTTATCGCCAGGACCCCCTTCCAATGTTTGTGTTTCTCCTGGTAGGGCGCCGTTATTATCGATAATGGTGATTGTTGGCGCAACATCGTCATTTAAGATGGTTCCTTCACCTTGATTGTCGATAATGATCGCATTGTTAGGATTGCTTAAGTTTACAAATAGAGTTTCGTTAAGCTCATATTTAGTATCGTTAGTTGTTTGAACGGTTACAGTTAATGAAGTTGCAAGTGGGCTAAAAGTTAATGTTGTTAGAGGTGTATCTGTATAGTCATTGTCAGCTAAGGTTGCGGTGCCATCGCTTGTAACGATATCAACGGTTACAGGCAGTAAACTTGGTCTGTTTAACGAGACTGTGAACTGAAGCTGACCACCTTCTACGATACTAACGTTATCAATAGATATGATTGGATTGAAAATAAGGCCGGCATCTAAACTAATATTAGTCTCTCCTGAAGCAATAGAGAAAGCATCAGTTCTACCTGTTCCGGTGTCGGCATCGCTGTCGATTGTGTCGTCAATTCCAACATCTTTTAAAGTGAATTCTGCATCGTTAGGTTTAACAAATTCGACATAATAGTAATGGTACGGTTGTGCACCTGGTGTTAATTCGTTAGTAAATAAGAACCTAATTTCACTAAAATTGTTTATGTTGAAAGCGTCAGGATCTATCGGTTGTAAATAACTCACTGGCAGACTATATCTAACTGCAACAGCTGTTATATTGACTTCTAAATCATTTAGTATTTGAACTCGATCACTTATGTTTGAGGATGTAGTGGGAGCCCCAACTGATAAAAAGAACATATTACCATTACCAGGAGCTGTCCCAAGGAAAGTGTACGTATCTATTGCATTACCAAGCGCCTCATAATAACTTCTTCCGAGACCGATATCAACGTAGTTTAAAGCGATTTTTTTTAATATTTCAATAACATCAGGAATATTATTACCATTGGCGTCAGTGTCAGCTGCAATTGTTAGTTGTGTTCCAACAGCGGGAGCACTTATATCGAAAAGCTTTGTTAGGTCGTGCGTATTGATATTCATATTTAGGTTAACTGAGTCGTCCGCGTAAACGATGATCCCAATTTCTGAGTCTATGCCAAAGGCCTTAATGTTTATGAGGTGCTGAGTTAATTCGGCAAGGGCAAATAGCTCGTGATCTAAATAGGTATATAAACGACCATCATTATTAAAATCACCTGCATTAGGGCCTTTGAGACTACCCGGAAAAATAAACTTTGCGTTATCAGAAATGTCAATTAGAAATAGTACATCGGGTTTATCACCCACTATTTTATTGTCCGAATCTGCCACGCCAGAAAATTGATAATTCCCTAATGAATTTGTTGTTGTTGTCCGAAGAGCGGAGGTGACTGTTCCCATGCCAAAATCTTGAATACCGTAAAGAACAACTTCTACGTCCGAAACCCCATCCTCACCAGTTTGAAGACCATCTGCATTGGAGTCATCCCAAACATAGTCACCAACTTCACCAGTTGCATCGGGGGTCTGAAATAATAGACCCATGTCTATTACTGTTTTTGATTCAAATACTCCTAATGAAAAGTTATTTGACTGTCCAAATTCTGGTGTCGATAAGGTAGGATTGGCATCGGAATCAAAATTGGAAGCAATACCACCTGATACAGCATATGAGGCTAAGGAGTGGTTAATGGGTATTTCCCACTGTAAGTAATAGTCGCCATCAGGTAGGTTTGTAAAATGAACTTCTCCATTTGTGTCTGAAATGAGTGTGTTAACTAAATTGTTTGTATTAGCATCATAAATTGATACGCTTAATCCAGCGACAAAAGGGTCATTTGTATCTCGAGTTCCATTTCCATTAAGGTCGCGCCATATTTGTGTCGATACTTCTGCATTGCCTGAAGGTTCGTTGTCTTGATTAATAACAACTAAATCATCAGGTTTAAGGTAGAGGTAGTCAGGGTCAGTAAGTAAGCCCATATTAAAGGAAATATTGTACGATATGTTACCGTCGTTTAAGCCGTCGTCAAGGCCCGTAACAGTAAAGGTTATTTGGATGTTCCAGTTGCTAGGAGTAAAGGCTTGAAATGTTGAATCTAATTCTCCTTCACTTGCGTCGTTTACATAAAGGTAAATGTATACTATACTATTTGGTTGTGTCGATAAAACTATGTCAAAAGTGTCTGTCCCACCAGCTTCTGTTGTGATTAATCCTGATGTAGGAGATATGATTACATCAGGTGTTACGAGAACATTGTTCCAATCATTGAGAGAGCTTTCTGTGAAATACCTTTCATTAAGATTTACAGGCTGAGTGTTATCTTCTGAAGAGTATTCTAAAACCCAATCGCCACCTAGAAGCTCGCTTCCTGTTCTGTCGCTAGATGCGTTTACAATGATGGAGGTACCCTGATCATTAATCATTTCAGAAAAATCATTAAGGAACTCTAGACCTTCTGCCATTAATCCTAAGTTACAACCTAATAAATCGATTTGTCCTCCAGGCATGACCATGTTTGAAATAGAATCCCAGAATGCAAGCATTTCTGAATTACCCGATTGCTCGTCGATCGTATCACTATTGACTTCGTGGTCATCTGTTAAACTAAAAGCTCCACTTGTTCCTTCTGTTGCAAAAGCTATATTATCAGCTTTTTTTCCATCGAGTGCTTGGTAAATTTGAGCATTAATATCGGATAAAGAGTCATTTTCATAGTCGTATACAACCACTATAGAATTGTCATTAGCAGCAGCTGCAAGTACATCACTATCTGCAACATCATCTGAGATGACTATAACATTTGTGTCGGTAACTTCGACTTGTGGGGGTGGAGGAGTAGGTATTGCTGCAACATCATGGGCGATTGCCCCATCAAAAACAATTCTATCCTCAAGTATTATAAGTCTTAATTTAACCATAATAATAAACTTTATTATTAGTATAATAGTAGTATATCTCTAATTATATTTTAACTTATTTGTATTAAAATTTAAATGTTTAATATGATTTTGAGTTTTTAGTAATTTAGTTTGTAGAGTATTTAAAAGTGGAATTTTCAGGTTTTAGAAAATAATCATTTTGTTTATGAAGTGCTTGTAATTTGAGGGAAGAGTAGGGGTTATAATAGATAAAGATACAAATAAGGGTTGAGATGCTGGTGTAGATTTTGACAATTTTTTTACTCATTATTAAATTAGAATGAATAAGAGTTGATTAAGGGAGAGGCTACGGATGACAGAACTGACATTTTTAAACTTTAACTTATGATATATTTTGCTCTCTTTACTATGCAGAATCTTTTAGTCTCCACCATTTTTTAAAACATCTAGATCAAAATGACCTGTGAAATTGTTTTGAGCCTAGATTGATTATCCTAATTTAGGCTCGAACTTTCCAACGGTGAGAATAATAAAAAAATTGCAAGGTGTTGTAGAGAATTCAGAAGCTCGAATAATTAAATATTAGTTCGGGAATATTTTTTTAACGTTCATATTATTGTCTCGATGATGATTTTTAATTTTAGATGTATACTGAATAAAACTGGAAATTTCGCTTGACAACCATTTTTTTCGCCTCTGACTTTGTGTTCGATCTTGATAACTTGTCTAATTTACCTGCGATCTCCACACTTCGTCAGAAGCAAAAAATTCTGACTATCAAGCGTAATTTCCAATTTCATTCAGTATAGAACTCGATTGTGTTTTTTTATAAATTAAACTTCCTTTGGGCTAAGCTATAATACCCCTACTAAAGACCTCGATTGCGACCCCAAACCGAACCTACAACTTCTTTTAGAGGTTCAGATGCGACTGTAGCGACGCACGGAAGGACTCCGCCTTATCCAAGGAGCTACACGAAGTAGATGAAAGTGTTCAAAGAAGTTTTAGCTGTGTATCATCCGATATAAATAATTCATACTGTATGCTAATATGTAGCAGTGGATTTTTATAAAAAATCCTTTTTCCGTATTCACTCTTAAATTCTGCGGGAATAAATCTGTTATGCAGCTAAAGGCAGTTTCAGCTATTTGTCGTTTCCTACTTATTTCTTTTTCTTCGTTTACAGAAGGTTTTCGATTTTTGGCTTTAAAATCTCTTTTGGAAAGAAATTGAATATTATCATCTCCAAAACCATCTTCAAGTTCAAAGCCATTATACGCACTATCATCAAAAATTTTAGAACTTGATTTACAGCATTTGCGATGAATGTTTAACAATTTATAATGTTAAAGATGATTCAGAGAGAAGTAAAGATGGTAAAATTTCAATAAAATAGGTTTTGTGTAAATTTTTTTACGTTTATTTTTCGAGGCTTTTTCAGGTAGCTAGATAACACGGGTCTTTCTGAAAATAACTTTAAATGTACATCTATAGAAGATACTTGTCAGGTCCATAGTAGTAGGACTACTTCGAATTTATTGGTATTTCGGAAGCTAGCTTTATCAATAAACCTGGTTTGGATCAAAGTCCAGCAGCAGGGCTTTAAAGTAGATTGACCCTCAAAAAAACATATCAATGCTGAAAATATAACCTTTTCACCTAGTTATCGAAATAAAAACTTATTGGGAATTTTTTGATACATCACTTTGCTGCCGATGATGCTTATTTGAAGCATTATTTATTGAAATTGGTATTATTTGTTTTGATTGATATACCCCCATTGGAATTAGGTGCTTTCGAGCTTTTTTTGAAAATAAAGACAATGTAATAAGCAAAAACACTTTCTATGGAAAGTGCTTTTGCTAATGTTTGAAGTTGTATTATTGTAGTTACTCAGGCTTTTCGATAATGATACTTTCGTGATCGTATTTATCGAAATCAGGGTCATCGCTTTCTATTGGGCGGACGTCTACATTAAGAAGGCCTTCAAGTAAATATGGTAGGTAATCCTTAAGAAATAGTGTTTGAGGATCCTGCCATTTATCTTTCTCAAAGAAAAAGTCGACGGTATCGATCACTTCACCCTCAGCGTTTTTGATATCTATCGTTAAGTTAATATCGTAGTTAGGTTGGGCAATTAAGCTTACGAAAATTACAGGCTCTCTAGTTTCTCCTATATACACATGATGGAAATTGCTAATGTATATCGGAGGAAGATCTGTTAGTATAGATGGAAAACTTATTTCCCAGTAGTACTCTGAAAGGAATCCTTCGAGACTTCCCGCTTTATCATAGTCTACTTTGTATTCAGGAAGTTTATTAAAGTAAAATTCTTTTTCTTCTTTTCTTTCAAATGGATCTTCGTTAATGACAATTTGTGGTTCAGTAACATCATCATTGATGATGATACCAGTAGCACTAGCGCTTGTATTGCTTGTTTGCCCACTTACAACGGTGAGACTACCAGTCACTGTTTCGTTTGCTTCAATAGTACTATCACCAACTACAGGGATAGTAAATGTAGTAGAAGTTGATCCAGCTACGATAGTCACAGTTGGGTAAGGAGAAAGTGCCCCTATATAGTCATTGTCAGTTAGAGTTGCTGTTCCATCAGATGTTGTGAACTCAAAAGTAATGTCTTCAAAGCTTGGGTTGCTCAACTCAACAGTGAAGGTAAGGACGTTATTATCACCAGGATTTCCCTCAAGGGTTAGCGTTTCTCCTGGAAGAATTCCATTAGTGTCAGTGATAATAACAGTAGGTTCGTCATCATCATTTAAAATGATACCAATGGCAGTGTCTGAGCCATTACTTGTATCTCCGCTAACGACTGTGATTGTTACGTTCATACTTTCATCAAGTTCGTATTTAAGATCTCCTATCACATCTACAGTGAATGATCCCATTGTTTCACCGGCAAGGATAGTGATAGTTGGGAATGGAGCTCCAAGACCTGCGTAATCGCTATCTAAGATAGTAGCAGTTCCATCTGTAGTAGAGATTTGGAAGGTGATATCTTCATAACTTGGATTGCTTAACGCAACATTGAACGTTAGAGAATTATTATCGCCAGGATCACCTTCGAGTGTTTCTGAATCTCCAGGGGCAATACCGTTGCTATCAGTAATTATGATGGTTGGTGCATCATCATCGTTTAAGATAACTCCAATAGCAGTATCCATCGCGTTGTCAGTGTCTCCGCTGATAACGTTGATAGTTACACTCATATTTTCATCAAGTTCGTATTTAAGATCGCCAGTCACATCGACAGTGAATGATCCCATGGTTTCACCAGCAAGAATAGTCACAGTTGGGAATGGTGATCCGATTCCTGTGTAGTCATTATCAAGAAGTGTTGCTGTTCCATCAGCTGTAGAGTATTGGAATGTGATATCTTCGTAACTTGCGTTACTTAATGCGACATTGAAGGTTAGGAAGTTGCTGTCTCCAGGATTGCCTTCTAGAACTTCAGTATCTCCAAGGTTACCTTCATTGTTGTCAATGATAGTGATTGTTGGTGCATCGTCATCGTTTAAGATCACGCCAGTAGCCGTATCCATTGCGTTAGCAGTATCTCCGCTAGTCACGTTGATGGTTGCAGTAAGATTTTCATCAAGTTCGTACTTAAGATCGCCAGTCACATCTACAGTGAATGATCCCATCGTTTCGCCAGCAAGGATAGTCACTGTTGGGAACGGTGCTCCAATTCCTGTGTAGTCATTATCAAGAAGTGTGGCTGTTCCATCAGTTGTAGAGTACTGGAAAGTGATGTCTTCGTAGCTAGCGTTACTTAAAGCTACGTTGAAGGTTAACACGTTGTTGTCTCCAGGATTTCCTTCTAGAACTTCAGCGTTACCAGCGTTAGCGCCGTTGTTATCGACGATGGTGATGGTCGGTGCATCGTCATCGTTTAAGATCACGCCAGTAGCGGTATCCATTGCGTTAGCAGTATCTCCGCTAGTCACGTTGATGGTTGCAGTAAGATTTTCATCGAGTTCGTACTTAAGATCGCCAGTTACATCGATGGTGAATGATCCCATGGTTTCACCAGCAAGGATCGTCACTGTTGGGAATGGTGCTCCAATTCCTGTATAGTCATTATCAAGAAGTGTTGCTGTTCCATCAGTTGTTGAGTACTGGAAGGTAATGTCTTCGTAGCTTGCGTTACTTAAAGCTACATTGAAGGTTAAGAAATTGCTGTCTCCAGGATTGCCTTCTAGAACTTCAGCGTTACCAGCGTTAGCGCCGTT
>JAYZJO010000024.1:0-133840 GCA_036164375.1 Chlamydiota bacterium
AATAACATTGAACAAATAAAAACACAGAGTGAGCATCAATAATTACTTTAAAAGATCATCAAACGGTAAAAACAAAAAATAACAAGAGTAAATTAAATCACGTAATTAACTAAAACAAGAAAACCAAACCAAAAAACATTAAAAAAAACAGATTATTTCAATAAAGTTAAAAAATCATTAAGAGGAAGATTTTTTTATTAAAATACAAATTGATCTACAGATCAAAACACAAAAAAAATTCAAGTATACAATCCGATACAATGAACGAGTTTTCTATTTCTAGGAAAAAAAAGTATGAATTTGAGAAAAGAAACCGCAACAACCCAAAATTGATTTTCACAGGATATAGATATATTAACTTAGTGTTTAACATAAACACTAAGTTAATTCACATTTTACAATGTTATTTATTTAATCGCTATTTACTAACACTGATACTGTTGATGTTAGCTTTTAGCTTTTCAATTTCATTACTTAACTGATCCATTTGTTCCTTCGATGCTTCTAATCCGCCAGCTTCGTGAATTCTCCCAACAAAGTGATTAATCAATTGTATTGTACTTTCAATATCTGTGAAAAAACGATGTTCTTGACCTTCGACCGTTTTTATACAATTTGAAAATACAACGCCGTTGGGTTGACTTAACACGTCGGAAGTTATGAAACTAATAAACTGGCCCTTATCGTGAATTTCTTTAGAAACTCTTGTTGGAATACAATATTGCGAGATAATTTGAGTAAATGCGTCTATATCGACTTGATCTTTTAAGATTGGTTTAATCTGACCCGCGAGAACTGATTCTAGTAAATCAGTGAACAACTCTTTGTCACCGTTAGCAATTCCCATGAACGCACTTTGGATTTCACGAAATGTCGTTCTTGTCTGAGGAAGTGTAAAGATTCTCTTAAGCATCATTGAAAGCTTATCTGTTGTTGTTTTTTCTATCATCTTTTCTCCTAAACATTCTAGTTAATGAATTCCCCAGCATAACCGACAAATTATATTAAAATAAAGCCCCAATTTTCTTTTCTGAACTATCTCAACTATGGTATAAATTTCTCATAGGAGAAAATTATGACAAAAGATGCCATCTTCATAGCCGCCACTGGGCAAAATGTCGGAAAAACTACTATATGCCTAGGAGTCATCGCCGCTCTTCAGAAACGTATTGGTAAGGTTGGATTTATTAAACCAGTTGGTCAACATCACGTTAAAGTTGAAAACGACATAAGTGTCGATAAAGATGCCTACCTCTTTAAAAAATATTTCGACTTAGATTCTCCTTGGCCTTCTACTAGCCCTGTAATCATCCCTGCTGGATTTACCAGGCGGTTTCTTGATGGCGAATTTTCATCTGAGCACATGCTAGACAACATCAAAAGGTCGTTTCAAGAAATTTCATCCGAACACGCTTTCACCGTTGTCGAAGGCACTGGGCACGTTGGCGTTGGATCAATTGTCAACCTGAGCAATGCCAGAGTAGCATCCGAACTTGGCCTAGACATGGTAATCATTGCATCGGCAGGCCTAGGGTCTACGCATGACGAACTTGCAATAAATATTGCCATGTGTGAAAAATTCGGCGTAAAGATCAGAGGGATAATACTTAACAGAGTCGCACAAAGCAAGAAAGAGATGATTGAAAAATACTTTCCAATATCTTTAGATAAATGGAACGTTCCTCTTATAGGTTCAGTACCTTACGACCCATTTCTAAGCAAACCTACTGTTAAAGATTTTGAAGTGCTCTTCAATAACACCCTCACCTCCGGAGAGCCCCACCGCCTTCGACACTTTGAAAGTGTCAGGCTTTTCGCAGGGTCAGTAAATGCCTACCGAAAGGAAATTGAGCCGAATCAACTAGTAATAACCCCAGCAAGTCGTGAGGACATCATTCTTGCTACCTTAGAAAAGCACAAAGAAATGGCTGAATCTGGACTGGACTTTCAAGGAGGGATGATTCTAACGGGGCGACACTCTCCCGGCAAAGAAATTCAAGATGAAATCCGTCGTGTCGACATTCCCATACTCTATGCTCCAATAACAAGCTACGATGCTATGAAAAAAATCACCTCTTTCATTGCCAAAATTCGTTTAGAAGATGTGATGAAAATTGAAAAAGCCATCCATCTTGTTGAAAACAATGTAAATTTCGATGCGCTATGCGGTCCTCGTCTTCATATAGGCTGACATCAGTTTTATACAAGTCAAAAGCTCTAGCTATTCCTTAAGATGAGGGCAAGCCTCCATCACTGCCATCGCAACTTTTTTTGCTGCACTCTCATTATCACATTTCACTTTATGTATTTTATATTCTTTAGTGATAGGCACCACTAAAGGAGGTTTCCCCACTGTAATCAAAGATGTATGCGGCTCATGATAAACTATTTCTGTGACATAAGGAGACCTCCACCAAAGTAAACTATGGCGATATGACACCCTAGAAACCTTACACGATTCAATGGAAAAACTACCAACAGTAATCGTATTAGAATCTGAAGTTACTTTATCCATTTTACTTTCATTTTGTTTTTTTTCAGGTGTTGACCACCCCCAATCTAAGATTTTGGAAAACTCTAAACTCATACACATAACTCCTGTGCTTAACTTCGTTTATCAGTAATAAAGCAATAATAATTAACGTTAGATTATCTATCAATTATTCGATTATTGTTTTTCACGGTTATGGCATTTGCTGAATTAGTCTTTTTCGACTATAAGTTAATTGAAACAACTTTTGTGGGAATACCTTATCATGAATCAATACCAACCCATTGAAAATTATGGACTTATCGGCGACATGAACACTGTTGCCCTCGTTGGCATGAACGCATCCATCGATTATATGTGCTTTCCTGATTTTGACTCGCCTTCAATATTTTGCCGTCTACTAGATCATGAAAAAGGAGGGCACTATCAGATTACACCTACATTAGAAAAGGCCAACCTAAAGCAGTTGTATATACCAGACTCTAACATCCTCTTGTCTAGATTCCTATGTCACACTGGCGTTGCGGAGGTATCCGACTTCATGGTTGTTAATGAAACAACACCACAACACAGATTAATTAGACGTGCAAAAGCAATTCGTGGTGAAGTTAAATTTCGAATGGTTTGTGATCCAAGCTTTGACTATGCTCGCTGCAAACACAAGGCGATAATTAAAGGCACAGATGTAATATTTGAACCAGAAAATACAGCAATTGGTCCCCTTAGGCTTCGCACCGAAGTACCTTTGAAGATCGTCGACGGCGCTGCCATTGCCGAGTTTACACTACACGCCGGAGAAAGCGTCGCTTTTGTTCTTGAGGAAGCAGGCAAGTGTGATGCTGAGGAATCCTCACTTCACCACGACTACATAGCACAATCGTTTAAAGAAACCCTCAACTACTGGGTTAATTGGGTTAATCAGTCAAACTATAACGGCCGATGGCTAGAAATGGTGCACAGATCTGCACTTACTCTAAAACTTCTCACATCGCAAAAATACGGATCCATCGTCGCTGCCCCTACCTTTGGACTACCCGAGCATATTGGCGGAGAAAGAAATTGGGACTACAGGTTTTCGTGGATTCGAGATGCCTCATTCACACTCTACGGACTGATCAGACTTGGATATACCCAAGAAGCGGGCAGGTTTATGCAGTGGATCGAAGATCGGTGTGGCGATTTGAATCCGGATGGATCTTTACAAATCATGTACGGACTAGACGGCCGAAAAGTTCTTACTGAAGAATCCCTCCATCACCTTGAAGGTTACCGTGGATCAAAGCCCGTTCGCATAGGTAATGGTGCATACGGACAACTTCAGCTCGACATTTATGGCGAGCTTATGGACTCGGTTTACTTATACAACAAATACGGAGAGCCCATTTCTATCGACCTTTGGGACAACCTAAAACGCCTTCTCAATTGGGTTTGTGAGAACTGGTATCGTCCGGACGAAGGTATTTGGGAAGTGAGAGGAGGTCAACAAGAATTTCTCTACTCTCGCTTAATGTGCTGGGTTGCTCTAGACCGCGGAGTACGCCTCTCCGATAAATGCTCACTTCCAGGTTCAATTTTACATTGGAGAATGACACGTGATGAGATCCACCACGACATCATCAAAAATTTTTGGAGCAATAAGCGTAAAGCTTTTGTTCAACATAAAGGATCGGAAACTCTCGACGCTTCCTGCTTACTCATGCCCCTCGTGAAGTTTATCGGCCCAACAGACCCACGCTGGCTTTCTACCTTAGATGCTATCACTAAAGATTTGGTAGATGATTCCCTAGTATTCAGATACCGCACAAAAGATGGTGCTTATGATGGCCTCACCGGTGATGAAGGAACATTTAATCTATGTTCGTTCTGGTATGTTGAATGTCTATCACGAGCAGGAGACATCAAAAAGGCGCGCTTCCTTTTTGAAAAAATGTTAGGCTACTCAAACCACCTTGGATTATATGGAGAAGAACTCGGTTCGGACGGAAGACAGCTTGGCAACTTCCCCCAGGCTTTTACGCACCTAGCCCTTATTAGTGCAGCCTATAACCTGAATGAAAAGCTATCGAAAAAATAGGTTACTCTTCACCCAAATGCCCAACAATAAAATCGTTAATTGTTGCTAAGAGTTCATGCTTAATATACTTTCGAGTTGATCCTATCGACTGAATAGCAGACCTATATTCCGCTATTTTTTCTAGATTTATTGCCCAGGAGTAACTGTTTTGTTGTGCTGCTAGCTTTTCAGAATAATGAGCTGAAATATACAACATCGCCCGATTCATAATTTCCTTTATGATGTCATGTAGATCGTTGAATATTCGGTTGAACACTTGTTTTGAAGGCATATAGGTTTTAGAATCACCGTTTTCATAAGCTAGTATGCGAGATGTAAGCTCTAAAAAATCTGTATGGATACTTTGAAAAACCTTTTGCATCCCGTCTGCAACACATTTTGCTGAAGCGCCTGCATCTGTGATCTGACAGATCTGCTGAGTTATATATCCACCCCATGACCCCGTTTCTCCGGCGCGTTTTGTAAACATGTTTGTAGAATAGTTGTATGATAGTGCTTCGTGTTTTGATGTTATTGAATTTATCGTTAATAAATTTTCTTGGTGAGTATTGAATTCCGAAGCTCCATAAAGCGCATAGTCCCATTTACAACAATTACTTGTTCTTTTTAACCCTTGCATAGTTACCTCCATATCAGCACGGTCTCTTCAAAATCACCGAATTTAGGTTAGCAGTTGAATACTTTTTCTCATTTAACTATATTCCCCTTCAAACCATTACATAAGTTTTTTTTCAACTAAAAGGTTTACTCATTATGGAATATCAAAAAAACACTCTTTTTAAAGAGCAAACAAAAGAACAATCTGAACTTGTTTTTCAGATTATTGAGCGTAGTGAAGGTGTTGAATTTTCGAAGTCTACTTTTACGATAAAAAATCTTGAAGATAACTTCCGTAAACAGATGGAGTCAATTTTTCGATAAGAATTTCGTATATCAATGAGGGAGGTCAAACTCCCCTAATACGAGCAGTACGAGTCAAACAACTTCGCTACAGAAATGTCTCGAATGCAAGCGCCTGACTTGCAGGTTCTCAAAATAGAGCAACGTTTTTCAAATGACTTACCATAAGGACAACTCCCTTGATAACTTTTACTATCCTCTCCAAAAGGGTGATATTTATGTGCAGATGAAGGCCCAAAGATACCAAACGTAGGTGTATCGGTTGTTCCCGCTAAGTGAAGAGGTAGTGAATCCATGGCCAACACTTTTTTCATTCTACTCATCAGATTTTGTAGAGCTGAAAGGGATAATTTTTTAATAACAACAGAAGTTTCGAAAAAAAACGCAGCGAGGTATTCACACGTCAACTTTTCTTCTTCACTTCCCCAAACAAAAACAAAAGAAGGCTCTTGTTCATATTCATAAACAAGTTTCAAAAATTCCAACATACTTTCATTTGTCATTTTTTTATTTCGCCAATTAGCCCCAGGACACACCATAATACAATTAGCTGTATCGAGCACTGGTAAGCCAAGAATCTTAGTTATCTGATTCAATTCTTTCTCAGATACAGACAACAAAGACGTTTCAACTTTATAAGTAGAGAAATCAGAATAGTACTGCTGAATTAATGAAAGATATTCTTCTCGAATATTGAGCTCTTTTTTGGGATTATAACGATAATTGGTAAAAAGAAGATTCGGCCACTCTGGAAGACTTTTTCGCCCAAAACCAATTTTGACTTTTGAGCGTGCCATCTTTGTGAATACCCCTGACTTTAGATTTCCTTGTAAATCAATAACAATATCGTATTTATTTTGACGAATTCGTTTTCTTACCTGGGTAATCTGCTTCCATGTATTAATATTTAATAAAGCCTTTCTCCACCGTTTTGTTTGGACAGAGATAACATTAGCAATTAAGGGATGTGCATCCACAACAGATGAGAACTCAGACTCAACCACCCAATCGATTTCAGCGCTAGCATGCTTATTCATCAAGTAATCAACTACGGGAAAACACTGTACAATATCCCCTAGCGAAGATGTTTTGACAATGAGAATCCTCATACATACTCTCCCGAATCAAATAATTTGCGCATTGCAGCAAGAAAGTCTTCAGGAGGAGAGCATTCAACCGAAACAATAGACTTAGCCAAAGGGTGTGGGAAGGTTAATTTGTAGGCGTGAAGCAAATGTCTAGAAGCTGAGTACACTTCATCCACTTCTCTTCCATATTGCTTATCTCCTATAAGAGGGTGCCCCATACTACTTAAGTGTACGCGGATTTGATGCGTCCTACCAGTAATCGGCGCACATGAAATTAACGATGCTCCAGCGCCTTTCTTTAACACTTTCCACTCAGTTCTTGCCGAATCACCACCTTTCTTCAAGGAAACTATCCCCCACAAACTTTGCCCTTGATACTCGTGTATCTTGCCAATAGGCTGATCAATAATTCCACAATCAGCTTTAGGTATTCTTGAAACTATTGCTAGGTACTCTTTTCGAACTTTTTTTTCTCGAAAAAGTTCGATCAAAGCCTTCTGTGCTTTGCTTGATTTAGCGTAGATAATCGCACCAGAAGTATCTTTATCTAAACGATGAACCATACATAGCGAAGGATATTTTTTACGCAAAATATCGAAAAGACCATCGTGATCAGATACAACTCCATAAGGCTTATGATAAACAAGTATCGAGTCATCTTCAAAAAGGACCCGGTCCTTTACAAAGACTTCACTTTTTACACATTTAACTTGAAGAGCGTGACGAGAAAAAATTATACGATCACCGGTTCGAACGCGATAACTAGAAAACCTCTCTTTAACTCCATTAACACGGCAGGCATTACTTTCAATTGCAGACTTTATTTTTTTAGCAGAAAAGCGTCCATCCATTTTATGTTGAATGTAGCTTTGGAGACGTTGACCAGATTCACTAGCCTCTACTGTCCATTTATCTTCAGTCATACATACCACGTCATTTATGGGAGGCTTGCTGCCCCCAGTGTTACGCTGCGGGAAATTGTCTTAGAAAGCGAAGATCGTTTTCAGTAAAACGCCTAATATCATCGATACCATACTTCAACAGGAGTAAGCGCTCGACACCCATACCCCAGGCATAGCCTGTATACTCTTCCGGATCAATCCCACCATTTTTTAAGACTTCAGGATGGATCATACCGGCTCCACAAACTTCTAACCATCCGGTATGTTTACAGATTGGGCACCCTTTCCCTTCACACTTCAGACACCAAATATCTACCTCCATTCCAGGCTCAACAAAAGGAAAGTAACTCGGCCGAAAACGTGTCGGAATATCGCTCTTGAAAAGTTTTTTTATAAATTCATCAAGTGTAGATATCAAATCGGAAAAAGTAACATTTTTATCGATGTAAAACCCTTCAACTTGCTGAAAAAAAACATGCGAACGAGCAGATATATTTTCATTACGATATGCTTTTCCAGGAGCTATCACACGAATCGGAGGTTTATTTTTTTCCATCACACGCACCTGAACATTACTCGTGTGAGTACGTAAAAGGTGGTCCTCAGAAATATAAAAGGTGTCCTGCATATCTCTTGCTGGATGATCAGGTGCAAAATTTAACGCCTCGAAATTATAGTAGTCAGAATCAATATCTGGACCATACTCTACACTAAATCCCATGCCGACAAGGATATCAATAATTTCATCCAAAGCTTGCGTAATCACATGCTCCCGACCGGGGTACCTACGGCGTCCTGGAAGAGTTACATCAATTTCTTCACTAATGAGTTTGTCATCCTCTTCTTTTTGAATCAGGAGAGATGCAAATTTTTCGATGCTTTTTTCTAAATCTGTTTTGAGGTCATTGATGCTCTTTCCAAACTGAGGACGTTCCTCTGAGGTTGCATTACGTAACTCTTTCATCAACCCTTGAACAGGACCTTTACGGCCGAGGTATTTCACTTTTAAAGAGTCTAAATCCGTGGTGTTTTTTACATTTTCGAGGTCGGTTTTAAATTGTTCACTGATTTTAGCTATTTGATCTAGCACAGAAATCCTCCAGGAAACGTTCATTGTGTTGTACCAAGTCTGATGATACTATTATTGAATGAATTGTAAAAGAAAAAACAGAGCCCGAAGGGCTCCGTTTAGATAATATAATTATGCTAGCGCTGCTTTTGCATGACTTGCAACAGCAGTGAAAGCGGCTGGGTCAAAGACTGCCAGTTCTGCTAACACTTTTCTATCAAGTTCACATCGTGCTTTTTTCAAGCCATTAATAAACTTACTATAAGATATGCCATTAATCTTCGCTGCTGCGGATATACGACTAATCCACAGACGACGAAAATCTCGTTTCTTTTGTTTTCGATGAACATAGTTAAATGCCAAAGCACGCATGACAGCTTCTTTTGTCAGACGTAAATGGTTTTTTCTATCACCGAAAAAGCCTTTAGCTCGTTTATGTATTCTTTTCTTTCGACGATGTGAAGCTACAGCATTGGTTACTCTTACCATTGGTTGTTACCTCCACAGAGTTTAATCATTTGTATATTCAATTATACTCCCATTAAACGCTTATACATCTTAAGTTGACCATCACTTACAAGTGTTGATTTTCTTAATTGGCGTTTACGCTTGGGTGTCTTCTTCGTTAGTATGTGGCGTTTACCTGGGCGTTGTCTTTTTAACTTCCCGGTTCCCGTCACTTTAAATCTAGCCGCTACGGCCTTTTTTGTTTTCATCTTAGGCACTGCAATTCTCCTAGCTGATGCCATTACTAATTCTTATTTCATTTACGTCCTCAGGAGGAGACATTATGCCTACACATCACCATCGCTTTTTTCAGCTTTTGGTGACTTCTCTTGAGGGGCAACTGGTTTTTGAGGAGCTTCTTTTTTCTTTCTTACACCAGGTGCTAATACCACATGTAAGAAACGTCCCATACGCTTCATTGGTGCCTCAGGAGTAGCAACATCTGCTAATTCTTCACAGAAACGTCGCACTAAATTCTCACCTCTTTCAGGGTGAATCATTTCTCTCCCGCGGAACATACACGTAACTTTTACTTTATTCCCCTTAGAAATAAACTCACGGGCATGCCTAGCTTTGGTTAAAAGGTCATGCTCATTAATATTGGGCTTAACCTTCACCTCTTTCACCTTAACTTGATGCTGAGACTTTTTACTTTCTTTTTCCCGCTTCGTCTGGTCGTAACGGTACTTACCATAGTCTATTATTTTGCACACTGGTGGAGTAGATGTTGCCACTACCTCAACAAGGTCGAGACCTGCGTCATCTGCTTTTCTTTGTGCGTCTGATGTCGAGACAACTCCAACTTGGTTGCCATTTTCGTCAATCAGTCTAACTTTCGGTACTCGTATTTGTCTATTGACTCTCAATCCGAATAAGTCTCCACGTTATTTGCTTCGAGGAAGCTAAAACCCTTCCGGGCTTCATTAAACTATTTTTTACCTAAACTAGGTTTTCTATTTATCTCTATAAGATCAAAGGAAACGATTTAGCCTTTCTTTGTCGTTTTCGAGGAGATAGGCAATATACCGTTCGTATGACCCGTATACAGATCTACTGATTATTGCGATATTCTTCAACTTAGAGAGTTCCAAACCAACAAAAGGTCCTTTCCACCTTTTACCAACAGCGTCGGTATAAGTGAGGTAAGCCCTAGGTCCAATAGACTCTGCAGAGCTACTTTCCTCGAAGGTATATTTATACCCACAAGAATCAAGAGCTTCAACAAGGATTTTACAATACTCGCTGCGAATCTTATGTTGTTTTGGCGGCACATCTCTTAAATCACTGACTATCCAACAACACTCAGAACCAGACATATTACATTTTTCAGCGATGAATTGCAAGGAAGAAATAACACTCTCGGTTATTTGTTGCTTATCAACAAATAGAAACGTTCGATCTGCATAGTAATAATTTGAACGCCACAGCCCCACCTGTTGCCATTCCTCCAAGTCACGACAAAGACGAACCTCCCCCGCTAGCTGATTAGGTTTAATTCGCATCATGTTGTAAATTTCAACGAAACCATCGACAACTTCCTCTTCAGAAAAGGCATTCAAACGTACAGACTCTCCTCCTAAATCCAACTGACGCAACACTTGATCTCCACGAGGAAGCCAGTAGTGCTGCTCCTCACCAAACACACACAACTCTAACTCTTCAGCAAGAGGGCGGTGGCTATTCAAACCTAAACGAGAACTACTTTTTAAAAATTTTTTTAAATATTTTCCCTCGGAAAAAGCGGTACCCCAGACTCGAACTAAATATGATTTTTTAAAATTAATCTTTTCAACAGAAGTCAACTTAAAATTTTTTAACTCGGAGGGTGAAACATCAATTTCATCAAAACAAGGCTCCAAACAGCCACCCAATTGCAGAAAAGGGATAACACCCGGAGAATAGTCCTGCGCAATCATATCAGCCCTAAACCTTTGACCATTATGCACAAGAAGAGACATAGCATTCTCTCGAAGCATTTCGACATTTTTAAATTCAACTGCCTCAAATATCAACAGAGACATCCTTTCTTCAATCTGCTTCAATGCATGCTGATCAATGTTTTGACTCCCAAAATCGATATCATAGTAGTAACCATAGTCGGTAACACCGCCCCTAAAAAGCTTTGCTTTTGGAAAAAGATCGAGAACAGCCTTCGTAAGAAGGAGCATTACACATTTACGAATTTGCCTAGTAGATAATGTCATAAAGAAAAATGGTGGGATATAGCTGACTCGAACAGCTGACCTCCACGATGTCAACGTGGCGCTCTAACCAACTGAGCTAATACCCCACATGTTGTATAAGGTTAGTGCTTAACTTATGAAGGTTAGATCTTAACGCATTAAGCCTGATTATTTCAACAAAAAAGACATGCATTCTGATTTTTTTTGATGTATTAAGGGTAATAGCAGTAAAATCAGAGTCAATTTGATCGTGCCAGAATACATAAAAAAAAATTGGTTTATCACACTTTTATTCCTATCTCCACTCCTGGCATGGCCCTGGCCAGAGCTCGGATCATATAAAGGCCCCCTACGGGCTAACCTCATTAATAAAATTGCCGTAACACTCATTTTCTTCATGAATGGCATCACATTAAACAAAAACCTTATCTTTTCAGCTGCAAGTAAAACAAAAGCTCTAATCGCTATTCAATCACTCTGCTTTCTAGCCGCACCAATATTTGCTTACGCCTTTACTAAAACTTACTTCAAACTATACACATTCCCCCAGGGGTTTATAACAGGCACTTACATCCTTGCTTGCCTCCCTACAACAATAGCATCGTGCGCCATACTAACTGAAATGACAGGAGGCAACAAAGCTATATCATTATTTAACGCACTACTCAGTAACACATTAGGAGTGATCATTGCTCCATTACTCCTTAAGACTCTTATATCACAAAATGACTCTCTTCTAAACTTCAACATAAAGCCCATGGTTACCGAATTAATTGTTTTGATTGTAATCCCCATGTGTTTAGGGTTCGTAACGCACATAAAATTTCCCCTTAGCCAGAAATACCAAAAATATTTCACTCCCATCAGTAAAACACTGTTACTATTCATCGTATACTCTGCTTTCTGCAACACTATTGTAGAAGCTAAAGCTATCCCCTCGCCTTGGGACGAAATTCTACTACTTTTCCTGGGAATGGGAATACTACACATATGGTACTTGTTCCTCGCCTGGGCTACTGGAAAGTATTTTTTCGACAATAAAGGTGAGACTCTTGCTATTTTATTCACTGCTCCACAAAAAACAGTTGCTGTAGGAATTCCGATGTGCATCGCTCTTCTTAGCGAAACAGGTTCAATGCAAACACTTGGGTTTACAACCCTCCCACTACTACTTTACAACAATGTTCAGTGGATAGCTGCAGGTATTCTTTCGCATTATCTCAGTAATAGAAAACGCCCCACATAACCTCAAATTCATTTATTGAGATGTGCATAACCCTAGAAGCCCGTTAGACAAGAAGTTGTTTGATGGTTGCAGCGTTTCCTTTACTAATTCCTGGAGCCTGCTCTAACTCTTCTAAAGAAGCTTTTTTGATATTTTTGATACTTCCAAAATGCTTCAGCAGCGCTTTTTTCTTATTAGGTCCTATCCCTGGAATATCATCCAAAACGCTCTTTAACACTTTTTTCTGACGACGCTTTCGATGGAAGGTGATGGCAACGCGATGAGCCTCATCACGAATTTGCTGTAGCAAAAACAGTACTTGAGAGTTTTTGCGCAAAATTATTGGATCTTTTACATTTGGTAAAAACACCTGTTCAGAGGTAAGCCCTCGATCATGCCTCCCCTGCTCCTTGGCAACACCAATAACATTTACCGTAATAATATTTAATTCTTCTAACACTCTCAATGCGACATTAAGCTGCCCCTTACCCCCATCGACAACAATCAAATCAGGTAAATCATTCTCTTCCTTGGCACGTTTATATCGACGACTCAACACTTCATACATCGCAGCATAATCATCAGGAACTCCCGCACCAGCTTTGATTTTATATTTTCGATATCGCTTCGAATCTTTTTCCCCATCACTAAAAACAACCATCGACGATACGGGCTCTTCACCGGAAATATTCGAATTATCAAAACATTCAATACGGCGCGGATACTTAGTCAGCTTAAATTTCTCCTGCATTTCCATTAATGTTCGTTCACGAATAGCCTGTTTATCTTTTCCTTGATCAAAAGCCCCTTTTGCATTTTCGTTTGCAAGCTTTACCATAGCAACCTTTTCCCCTCGAACAGGAACTAATATACGCAATTTTCGCGGGCGATCTTCTGAAAGAATTTCTTCGATTTGTTGTTTACTGCCACATTTTTCAGGCAATAGCACTTCACAAGGGAGTTCTCCCCGCTTTTCATAGTGCTGCAAGACAAACGAACTCAAGACATCTTCATTATCTTGAGCGACATTATTAAATTGAAAATTTCGTGAACCTACAAGTTTGCCACCTCGAAAAATCAACTGACTGACAGTTACCTCATCAGCTTGCCTATATAATCCAAACGCATCAGTATCGATACCTAAAGGGTTATCCACATGTTGTTTCTCTATCGTTTTTTCAATTTGCTTGATCGTCATATAAATATCATGTGCTCGTTCAAACTCAAGAGCGTCTGAATATTTCTGCATCGCAGCATACAACTCTTTTAAAACTTCTTTATCTTTTCCCTTGAGAAATTTTATAGTACGACTGACGTGATCATCGTACTCCTCCTTGCTGCACAAATTGACACAGGGCGCTATACAACGCTTCATTCCATGTAAAATACATGGACGACTCCTTCTCTTAAGCTCCTGATCTGAGCATTGCCGAAGTGGAAAAATCCGATTCAACAAATCAAGCGTCATTCTAGCAGCGCCAGCGCTCGTATAAGGACCAAAATACAGTGCCCCTGGCTTAGGCTGGCCTCTATAGCGAGCAATCTGTAACATAGGCCATTTATGCTTATGGTTAATTTTTAGGGCAATATATGTTTTATCGTCTTTAAGTAAGACGTTGTATTTTGGTTTATACTTTTTGATAAGGGTATTTTCTAAAAGAAAAGCTTCTTTTTCCGATCCAACAATAATAGTCTCTATATCAGCAACTTGCGAAACCAGCAAAGGAATCATCTCACGATTATCCCTACCTTCAGAAAAATACTGACGTACACGCTGGCGGAGATTCTTTGCTTTACCTACGTAAAGAACAATCCCCTTTCTACTTTTCATAATATAAACACCTGTCTTCTGAGGCAGGAGTTTAAGTTTATTAACATCGAATAACATAACAAAAAAACTAGCAAATGAAGATCAATCATCTGCTAGTTTTATTTATATAACAAGCTAATTTTACTGTCGACTAAGACTAAACTTGCTTACTCTCTTGTATCAAAGCCTCCAACTGAAAGTCACGTAAAGCTGAACTCAAACTTTTATATAGCTCAGGCGGCAAACTTTTTTTAGGAAGAAATTCTTTTGTCACCTTTGCACTTTCCTGAATAACAACTTCAGCAACTTTACTGTAGGGTGAATTTTCACTTTTTGTTTTTTTGGCAATAAGCTGCTTAGCTTTTTCAGCTGCGACACCTTCACCTAACCCAATCGCCATATGTCCAAAAAAACTAACCAATGACTGAATAGTTTCATTGTTGACGATATCTTGGTAAACCTTATTTACGAAAGTAGCAAATTTATTTGGCTGCTTGCTAACGATACGGTCCCCCATATTACCGCTATGACTACCTTGAAAGGTACCATTCTCTAAGACCGATGCTGGTAACATTTGTATGGTCAGTCCACTTGTGTTTTGAATATTCATTATTATTCTCCTGTTATTTATGTAAGTCCGAAAGAAACCCCGGACAGTTTATTTTAATTAACTAAAACAATCAAACTGTTTAAGTACTATTATATAAGTATACTAAAAACTAATAAAGGTATTTACTGTTAATTTACAATTAATAACATTTAGAAAACATGAGTTAGATTTGATTAATGTAAAGATTTACCTCAGAAGGCACCCTAAACGATAAATTTTATTTTTATTTTGACTGACCAAATAACGCAACTCTTAGTCCGTTCATCCATAAACGAAAGTAGCGCCTGAAATCTTTTTGAAACAACACCCACCTTAAGGCCGTTGAGAAACCAAAATAACGAAAAACCACTCGCAAAGTTTCCCTGAAGTGAGTGACGACTAACTCTTTTGACAACAGACGTAAATCATAGTCTGTCAACACTCTAGTTGTAGACACCCAGTCTAAAGAATCGTACAAGTGAAATCGACAAAATAAATCATAGCCCCCACGAAGCTCCAATCCCGTATCAAACTTCCCTATCTTATCAAAAACATCTTGGTGAAGCCAGCAGGACTGCAAACTTGTAGGTTGCTGTCCACGCTTAAGCGATTGTTCTTCTAAATTTCGATAAAGAATTTGAGGCTCCTTACGACCATAACGAAGAAGAGTACCACAGTAAACAAGGGATGGCTTATTTTCCTCAAGAGCCAGTGTCATCATCGTGGTAAACACCTCGCTATAGAGATAGTAATCGCCAGGAAACAAAAAATTTATATATTCCCCGTCAGCTTGAGAGATTCCCTTGTTCATCATTTCATATGGTTGAAAATTTGAGACTGAATACACAACTATCCGCTCATCGCGATACCCCTTTACAACCTCAACTGTACGATCAGTTGAGCCCGCGTCTACAATAATAATTTCAAAGTCAGGATAGTATTGTGAAATAACGCTATCTATAGTCAAAGATATTTTTTGAGCGCAATTATAAACAGGAACGACCACTGAAACTTTAGGAAACTCATAATCCTGAAAAACCGAAGGCTTCGGCAATATTTCTTCCCAAAGTGAAGAATCCTTTTCATTGTTTTCAGTTTTTTTTTGTTTACGCTGTGTCCCCAAAGTTTATCTCCAATATTTATCCCATAATATAACTAGATCGTGGCTATCCGTCAAATGAATCTAAAGCGATTAACGTCTAAGTCACTTGTCTAATAACTAGTCGCGGAGTAATATTATAGACATATCATTCAATGTCTGAAAAATTAAGGAGCAGACCTCATGACATATACTTCCCAAGCAAGCCTTGGTCCCGAGTTCACCCCAAAAATCATCAAAAACCTAATCATGATGACTTGCATCGCAAGCATCGGTTCTGCTCTACTTGATATATTCATTACTGCTGTATTTAATATTCCAGGCCCCCTTAGTTATTTAAGTCTATCTTGGTTTGGGCTAAACAAACTTTTTCTTTGGCAGCCGCTTACCTATTTTTTTGTCTACGGCGTTACCGGTTACGGGATAGGACTTTCCTGGCTTCTTGGACTAGCCATAAACATGTACATCCTCTGGGTTATGGGCACCAACATATTAGAACGTGTTGGAGAGCGCCCTTTCCTCAGATTCTACCTCATAAGTGGCGTTCTCTCAGGCCTCGTCGCCACTTTCATGATGCCGATCACCGGCTCGAATGTCATTCTCACTGGTGCAGCGCCTTGCATTTTAGCAATCCTAGTTTCTTGGGTCATGCTCAACCCTAACAGCAGCCTTCTACTCTTCTTTGTCCTGCCCATCAAATCCAGATGGCTTGTTGTTGGAGTCATTTCAGCGATCTTTTTGATCAACCTTTCCACCTTTGATTTTATCCATCTATTTTTCTACATGACAGGAGTAGCAACAGGCTACATTTATTCTGTAGCAGCTTGGAACCTTCGCAGCCCTTTTCCCTCTACCCACGAATTTGACCGCACACTTGCAGCCTATGGAGACAGAATCTATTCATTTTTCAAAAGTCCTGGCAAGGGCTCTGGTAAAATCTTTGATATCAAAACAGGTAAGTCTATAGATGATGAAAACCGATTTATGGACCGCATGCTTGAAAAAATTTCTAAATACGGTAAGGATTCCTTGACGTGGAGAGAAAAACTTCGCATGAATAGAATATCAAAAAAAAGAAACAAACGTTAATTATCTTGACAAAAAATTAATAAAAAAGTAATAATATTCATATAAAACTTAAATACAAGTAAAAATATGAATAATAATCTATATTGTCATCCGAAAAACAGTTGCGATTGTAATCTTTTTGGAGATCTTCACTATTTTCGTAATTGTATTGAAGAAGGAAAAAATGGATTACAACATTACCCCTATACCTCCAAAAAAAATAAGGTCTTTGCTTACAAAACAATTTTTTTGGGAATTTCAACAATTTTTGGACTCATAGCTTACTATATTCATAATGCCTACTTTTGTTGGGCATTCACCTTTATCTTAGGCGGCCAGATTAGCCCCAAAATCCTGCTAACGAACATAGCATTAATCCTTTCATTATTATCATTTTCAGTAGCTTTATACATTAACCCCGTCAGGGAAATCGCCAATCATGTCACAAAAAAAGCACTTCGAAGAGTAAAAAAAATATACGCAAGAAGAAGCCGAGACTTGAGCTGCACCACCTTTACTAATGCTAATGGCGTTTACGAAATAAGAATGGCAAAAAGGGATACTTATCTAGATCTCGTTGAATCCATTCACAACCATAATGATGAAACTATAATGACAATGAAACGGATCAATATCTCTAAAACGCTAGATGAAACTCAAAAAGAACTTCTATACAATCAAGCGATCTTAGAGCTGCAGTATAAGTTGGAAGGTGTCGTTTCTGCATATCAACAAAATACATTTTAACACTTAGCTCTCTATTTTTTTTATTTTTCCCTAATTCCAATTTAATTCAGTACAAGTATCTAAAATCTCAGGCTACTAACTAACCTAATCATAATATCTCCAAAGTAAAATGAAGCCGCAAAAAAACAAACCCTTTTTTACCACAACTCCACTCGCTCTCAATTAGAATTTCTAGATTGGAATTACTATTTTGCTTCTAATCCAGCAAAAATAGTATGGTATAAAATTTCACTGTCACGAGAACATATAATTGATCTAAATCTCCTCGACATAACTTAATTAAGAGACTAAATCAGGGACACTATATGAAAAAAAACACCCTAAGCTTTTTTGATTTACATACGGATGTCATTGAGATCATTATTGATCATGTTCATACCGGTGAGTGTGCTTGTATTGCTAAAAAAAATTTATACAACCTTGCCTTAACAAGTAAAAAGTGCCTTGAAATTGTAACTCAATCCCACGTCACTTGGGCTCGTAATCAACGAGATACAATGCTTGACTACGCCATACTGAATAACTATCACTTTTTTATTGAATACTATTTATCTCACTCCAAAAAAGAACTAACCCACTCACAAATGCAATTGCTCTTTAAGAAATTCCCCAATCTCCAACACTTATTATTTGAAAGATTAAAAGTGGACAATGGGTACAACAACCTACCGGAACAGTCTGGTCAACTAATTCACCTATCTCTCATGAATTACAGAACTATCTTAAGCGCCGATGAGCGTACCAGAAATGAGTTTTTCGCTGTTCTATTATCTTATATTTTAAACATCAAATCTCAAGAACACGCTATGAATCCAGAAGAATCTATTCATCGACTTACTAGCATTTTTCAATTTGCACAAAAAGAGGAAAATAGTAACTCAACAAGCCTAAACTCATTACACTCAAAATCATACAAAAATAATTTTATTCCTGCATTCGAGACAGCCTTAAAAAGTATTGATTCACTAAATCTCAAAGGAGTTGATATTTTTTTCGAAGGACTATTCGTATGGGCTTGTCAAAATAACGCTACAAACCTTGCTAACCTAGTTTTACCCTACCTTAAAAACTCCAAAAAAAAGATTACCCAAGGCTTCCTTACTGCATGTGAAAACGGAGCTCTTTGTATCGTTAAAACACTCTATGAAAAATGCAAAGTAATCGCCTACAAAGATCATTTAGCGTACATGGGTGTCGTCAGAGCCTGCCGAAATAAACACCAAAAAATTATTGAGTATTTTTTTACAGCTTCAAACTTATCTCCCAAAGACGTTTTAAACAAAAGCATCAAAAATGGAGACATTGTTGTGACCGAATACATTAAAGCTCATCAAAAAGAAAAAGGAGTGTGCATCATCCAATAACAAACATCAAAAAATGATCATACATCCCCGATTCGCTTCTAAAGTAAAATCTCTTCGGCCTTACTACATACAGCTTTGGTTACTCTCGAAGTCAAAGATAAACACTCAAAAACCTTCTTTTGCGCCATGTTATAGCGTTGCGTCACCATGGGAAGAACACATAAGATAAAAAGCGCTACTTCAATACTGTTTTTCTGATAACCGCGATTTCTCAATACGGATGCTGTTTTAGCTAAGAATAGCGTGATAAATACTGAAGCCAAACTTCCACATGCGACACTTTTATAGTGAACGGATTTAGGAATACCTCTAGAGATATCAGCTTCCTCATCATTACGCATCAATACGCTCTTTGCAACTTCATAACACTTGAGCGACGGAACAACAGAAGCCACTGCAGGCAAAGTAAATACATCAAATGACTTTTGGACAATACCTATATTTGCGTAATTCCCAGACATAGTTCCCCTTAACAGAATTGATTAAAAAACCATGAACTATACTTAGTCAAAAACTGAATGTCAAGGAAGTAGATTTGAAAAATAGACCAATGGCAACTTTAAAAAAATTGTAGTCAAACCTTGGTATCGAGAATTACCTCGACTCGATCTGGATACTTCTTATACCTATCGCGACGCATAACAACTTTAAAAGGAATGGTAATGATTCCTTGGTGCTTCGCCATTTGCAGTTTATCCCAAATTCTTTTTTTTAACTCCTCAGTCACAGGCTCTCCCTTAAACTCTCTTAGAATTTCTTCAACCTTTTCATGTTCATTACGGCTGATGATATCTTTTCCATAAAACGGATGATATTTTGTTTCACTCATCGTTCTCCTCTTGATTTTAAGGGCTCTGAATGGTTAAATGATTATTAATAAATTTCAACCACACTATAGGGTTAACTTATGCTGAAAGATAGCACATACAAAGAAAAACTGGCGATACTAAAAGAAATCATTCCAACAATCGTCGATGATATAAAAAAAGACTTGAAAAATGACCACCTTAAAAAAGATTGGTCCTTTACAAAAACACACTTTAACACCAAAAATGTAAACAAGCTTACATCTGAAGAACTCGCTAATGGATACATTAACGCCATCGACAACGGTGCTGATGCAGAAGCGATTGGCGAATTTTTTGCCAACCGATGGTTACTAAAAAACACGGACCTTTACTACTTTTTTGAACAAAGACTCGAGCAAGTCGCAAGTGATTTTAATGAAATCGAAGTCTTGGAAGATAGTACAGCAAAATCCCTTATGGAAGATTCGATTTCTAAATTTGGTGCCGTTAAGTCTTACATCTTCTCTGTCTTCAATTCTGTAGTATTTCCTGAAAGTACATATGCCGACTTCAAAGCTCTTGCAACCAAAGAGAAAGAGTCTGCAGCAAAAAACAAAGTTGCACAGGAAGAAGCAAGCGATTGGAAAACTAAAGAAAAGTCTTACCAACAACAAATGGCTCGAATGGAAGAAAAGTACGAAAAAAAACTTCTAGGCATGCAGAAAAAATACGATAAAGACGTTGAAATGCTAAAAAAGCAAGTTGCTAACTTACAGAGAAAGCTAGGAAACATATAAGGCTACCCAATTATGAAACCCCTCCCCTTCACTATCGTCCCGAAAAATGAAGACGAACACTTCATGTTGGAGGCTCTTAAAGAGGCTTGGAAAGCATACCAAGCTGGAGAGGTTCCTGTAGGTGCTGTTCTCGTCCATGAAGGCAAAATCATTGCTCGCGCACATAACCAAGTCGAAATGCTCAAAGACGCAACTGCTCACGCAGAAATGCTTTGTATCACGATTGGCGAAGCAGCGCTAGACAACTGGCGCCTTCCTGAGACAACTCTTTATTGCACTGTAGAGCCATGCAGTATGTGCGCAGGAGCTATGCTTCTCTCACGGGTCCCAACCCTTGTTTGGGGAGCTCCTGACATGCGACATGGCGCTAACGGCACCTGGGTTGATCTATTCGAGAAACAACACCCGACTCACTCCATCGATATCCGCAAAGGAATTTTACAAGATGAAGCGTCATGGCTCATGAGAGATTTTTTTCAAAAACGAAGATCATCGAAAGGAAAGTGATAATGAATGAGAATTTTGATTCTATATGGAGTACAATTGATAACACTATCGACGAAATTACTTCTCATCTTGAAGTAGAACTACTTGAAAGTGGACGCCGCATCATTCCTACACTTACACCGGAAGATATGCTTCAACCTAATGACTACCCTGAATTAGAAAACAATCCCTATTTTCGTTACGACGAAGGGATGTTAGCAGGAGCGCATACAATTAAGATGGCCCTAAGAGCCTTAAAAAAAGATTTAACGAACAATTTAGAGGTAAATAAAAAATTATAATCATATACAAACAAAGGTTCTTTGGCTAAACCCTTGCACAATAAGTCTATGACGTGCTATAATCTTAATTAAATCCTAACAGATACTTAAACTAAAACAAACAGACCATAATGGTCATCAACCTAGATAGGGGGATCCACTGAATGTCTCTACACAAAGGCACTAAAGAGGAAATCACCAAGAAGTTCCAACTGCACGAAAAAGACACTGGCTCTGCCGATGTTCAAATCGCGCTATTAACTGAAAGAATTACAGAGCTAACAGAGCATCTGAAAATATACCCTAAAGACCATGCTTCTAGACTAGCTCTCTTGAAATTGGTAGGGCAGCGCCGTCGACTACTCGACTATCTGAACTCAACAGATACTCAAAGATATCAAGCGCTAATTACAAAGTTAAAGCTTCGTAGGTAATTACGAATATAAAGTTTTTCATTAAAAAGGCAACTATCCAATAGTTGCCTTTTTAATATAATGAAGGAGGAGATATAGAAATCAGAAAACAAACTTTAAACCGATTTTAAAGTTAGCTTTCTGAATTCTATTGAGCCCTTCCTTATACCTGGTACCATTTCAGTGTACCCAAATCAACGACAATTTGCTTCATTTATTAGAAGCTGTTCTAACAATCCATTTAGGAGGAAATACTCTATGGAACACGAAACTATTACTATTGACATCACACCTGACCTACAAATGTCGATCGAAACCGGACGTATCGCACGCCAAGCTGATGGCGCCGTCATCGTACGCGTCGGAGAGACCATGGTATTTTGCTCTGCAACTGCTGCAAAAGGCGAACCCAAGTCCACCGATTTCTTTCCGTTACAAGTGATGTACCAAGAAAACTTCTCTGCCGTAGGTAAAACTGCTGGCGGTTTTATTAAAAGACAGGGTAAGCCCTCACAAAAAGACATCCTAACCTGTCGCCTTATTGACAGACCTCTTCGCCCCATGTTCGAAGAAGGATACTATAACGAAGTTCAAATCATCTCATACGTATGGTCCTATGATGGCCAAAACGCTCCTGAGCCACTAGCAATCTGCGCAGCTTCTGCAGCTCTCTCCATCTCCGAGATCCCACTTATCAAGCCTGTTGCTGGTGTACGTGTCGGAATGATCGACGGGAACTTCGTAATCAATCCAACTATGGACCAACAAGAAGCGTCTATTCTTGACCTCATGCTTGCGGGAACTGAAGACGCCATCCTAATGATCGAAGGGTACTGCGACTTCTTAACCGAAGATCAAATCGTTGAAGCGATCGAATTTGGACACGAAGCGATCAAGAAGATTTGCAAGGGAATCCTTGAACTTCAGAAAAAAGTCGGGAAAGAAAAAAACAGAGACACCTATGTTACTGTTCCTCCAACCACTATCGACGCCGTATGTGCAATGGCAACCTCAAAACTTGAAGAAGCTGTCAAGATCGTCGGCAAACAAGAGCGTGAAGATGCCTTTGCAAAAATCAAAGAAGAGGTGATGGAATCCCTTTGCCCTGAAGGCGCAGAAGATCCGGAACACCAAGCTAGCGATGTCGCTAAAGCCTTTAAAAAAGCATCAGCCAAAGTGATGAGAAATATGATTCTCAACGAAGGTATCAGAAGCGACGGCCGTAAAACTACCGAAGTTCGCAACATTGACATCCTCACCAGCTACTTACCAAGAACTCACGGAAGTGCCGTATTCACACGAGGTGAAACACAAGCCGTTGCAATATGCACCCTTGGTGGCGAAGCTATGGGACAGCGCTATGATGGCCTCCACGGTGACAACACGGAACGTTTTTACCTTCAATATTTTTTCCCTCCATTTTCAGTTGGAGAAACTGGCCGTGTAGGACCTCCTGGACGTCGCGAAGTAGGACATGGTAAACTTGCAGAAAGAGCACTCGAAGCAGCAATGCCTACTAAAGAAGAATTCCCTTATGTCGTTCGTCTAGAGTCAAACATCACTGAGTCAAACGGATCGTCATCAATGGCTTCTGTTTGTGGTGGTTGCCTCTGTATGATGGATGCTGGTGTACCTATCAAACGCCCTGTTTCCGGTATCGCTATGGGACTGATCCTTGAAGGAGAGAATTACACGATTCTTTCAGACATCCTTGGTATCGAAGACGCCCTTGGTGACATGGACTTTAAGATTACTGGTGACCACGAAGGAATTACAGCCTTCCAGATGGACATTAAATGTGAAGGAATTACCCCTGCAATTATGCGTGCTGCCCTTGAGCAAGCTAAAGAAGGCAGAGTTCACATTCTTGACAAAATGCTTGAAGCTCAACCAAAGCCAAGTGAAATGTCAATTCATGCACCACGTATCGAAACAATCCGCGTTAAATCAAGTAAAATTGGTGAAATTATTGGACCAGGTGGTAAGCAAATACGTGCAATCATCGACGAAACAGGTGTCGATATTGACATCAATGACGACGGTCTGATAAGTATTTCCTCTGCCAACCTTGAGGGAATCGAAAAAGCCAAAGCTATCATCAACGGCCTGACCGCTGAAGTAGAAATTGGAAAAACTTACACAGGCAAAGTAAATACTGTTGTAGAGTTTGGTATGTTTGTAGAGATCCTACCTGGAAAAGAAGGTCTTTGCCACATCTCAGAATTTAGCCACTCTAGGGTAGCTTCCATGAAAGATGTTGTAAACGTCGGTGACAAGGTAACTGTTAAAGTTCTTGATATCAATGAACGTGGACAGCTTAAGCTTAGTAGAAAAGCAACGCTTGAAAAACCTAAAACAGCTCCTGCAGCATAACCTTTCTATTTCCGGCACTTTAATAAGTGCCGGACACCTCTCTCCTTCAAAGGCGTGTTTTTTTGAGCTTAATTTTCCTAAAGCTACTTGAAATTGCCTACAGGTGACTAAAACTAAATCAGTCTTTCCGTATGATGAATCTCTAGTAAAAATGGTTTTCCTGAGTATCAGGGATATATACTGAATTAAATTGGACGCTACCGGCAAGAGACTGGAGAGAGGCGATATCATATTTTTGTATCGCTTATGCTGAAAGACTTGAAAGGGGCTTATGACCCCACGAAAGCGTTTACACAGTTTAATTTACAGACTCATAACTACTGACATGAGTTAAGGCATAATCTTCCTTATCGCTATATCGTTGAGAACTATTTAAGTTTGCCATTACACTCAAGTACATTTTCATTAAAATTTGAACATCCTTTATAGAAAAGCTATCACAGCCACATCAGAGCTTTAGCTGCGTAAGCTGAGTAATTGAACAAGTTAACTTATTTTCGCTAAGATTTATGTGAATTTTCCCCGCGTTTTTATCAATTTGTTCTAATGTCATTGCTTAAAAAATAGCGTAAAGTTTACGAAAGGTATTTTGTACAGTATTTCTAGTTCACCTGTTAACACCAATTTAAAATTTTACTAGGAATTGCTGAAACCCCGATTTGTATCTAAAAGATTATGTCGAAAGAGGTTTGGATGCAAACCTTTAATACCGATACAAATAAATAATAAGCGGAAAAAATTCACAAGAAGGAATTCGGTCAACACCGAATTCCTAAATTTTAAAGAGTTCCGTTCTTTACATACTTTGCTAAATTCCAAATAATCATCAAAATCAAGCAAGGATAAAAGAACTGCATTAATGGGGATATGACTGAAGATATCGTCTCAAACCCGGCTAGCGAAAATAAAAATGTAATACCCACAGTGATGAAAATTGCTATAGCATGACCATTTTTACCCTGAAAAAAGTTAGCCTGCAAGAAATCTGCATAAACAAAAGTCAGCGCTACTGAGGTTGTAAGACAAGCCAAAGCTACTGCAAAAGAACCTGTGAATGCCAGTTTAGGTGGTAAAAAATTATTGACTAAAGTCGTAAGAAGATAGTCATCAGTCACACCATTTAACAATTTCCCACTCGATGAAGCGAGTATAATCAATCCTATATAAACAATACCCAATAGGGTTACACCGATAATTGAAGAGTGAAAAGTTGCTTTTAGTGGAGATATTCCATCTTTAAGATTTCTACTAACAATATCAATCACTGCTGCTGCAAAGAAAAATGAAGCGATCAAATCTTGTGTTTGATACCCCTGAATGACTGCATGTGAAAAAGCTACCGGAGCTTTAACAGAACCTTCAATAATTCCAGTGGACCCTTGAACACCTAAATACACAACAGAAGCTAAACAAAGAAGAAGAAGAGGTGTAAGGATATAGCCTAAAATATCTAAAGCTGCACTTTTACGAAAAGCAATGATATATACAATTGCAGAGTAGACTATACTATATGCCCAAAGCGGTACATTAAAAAGAAACCCCTCAACATTTGCATAGCTCAAAACCACACACCTTGGGCCCGATCCAAAAGGTATCCATGCTGAAAGAAGTGCAAAAGCAAATAGGAATCCCCCTTTCTTTCCGAGCACTTCAAAAAATTTTGTATAATCGCCTTGATAAATCACCATCGTGATAACACCAACAAAGGGAAGTAGTACCCCTGTTAAAAGGAATCCTAAAGAGCCCCAAACCCACTGATCTTGAGAGAAGTACCCAATAGATAAAGGAAAAATTAAATTGCCTGACCCAAAAAACATGGCAAACAAAGCTAAACCGATGGCTAAGCGATAGGACTTACTTGAAAGTTTGTGTATCACGGAGGTCTCCTCTTCGCAAAATTATTGTCTGTTAAAGTTTTATTACAGCATAATAACACCGATTTTATTTTTACGATAGAGGTTTATGATAGATCTTGTTTGTCAAGTGATATCAGGAAGGTATATTTTTTTAAAAATAAGCAAGAAAAAAGAGTAAAAGACAAGTACCGAAACACCGCATTTTACCGCGGTGTTTCGAACAAAAGGTTGACTAGCATGAGTCAACTTTCCTTTGACCTCCCCAAAACGACTGAAGGAGTCCCGGACGAGTCATCAGCCTCTGTATCGGTTTCTTCCTTTCCTTTTTTTGGTGGTGGTGGCGGAACAGCATGCTCTTTTTTATGAAGTTCTTCAGCTTCTTTAAGCCTTTTCTTTAGATTTTCCTCTAAGAATTCATCTTTTCCAATTTCTTCGACATCAACAGCGGTTAGAGTTTCATACTTAAGCAGCATTTGTGTCATCGTCTCGACTTGATGATTATGCTTTTCAATGATTTCTACAGCGCGCTTATGTGCTTTATCTAGAATCTCTTTAACTTCAGTATCTATTGCTTGAGCTGTTTCATCAGAATAATGCTTCTCATAGTGACCGCCGATCCCGTAATAACCAGAATCTGACTTCTCACCATAAGCGACAACACCCATTTTATCGCTCATTCCCCATTCGCAAACCATCGCTCTTGCTAAGTTAGTAGCCTGGTCGATATCTTGCTTTGCACCGCTAGAAACGTCATGTACAAATATTTCCTCAGCTGCACGCCCTCCCATTAAGACCGCAAGCTGGTCGATAATTTCTTTTTTCCAATAGCTCACGCGATTTTTTTTAGGAAGGAACATTGTTGCCCCTAAAGAGAACCCACGAGGGATAATAGTCACCTTATCAACAGGATCTGCATGGTCTACATGTAAACTTACAATAGCATGCCCAGATTCATGATAAGCAGTCGTCACTTTTTCATTTTCATCAAGTTCCAAACTTCTTCGCTCTTTACCATAAAGAACTTTATCTCTTGCATCAGCAAGATCTAAACTAGTTACTGCTGTCTTATTTTTACGAGCAGCGAGCAATGCAGATTCATTTAAAATATTTGCAAGATCAGCACCAGAACAACCTGGCGTTGCTCGCGCAGTATTCATCAAATCCACACTGGAATCGATTTTAATTTTCTTAGCGTGAACTTTTAGTATCTCATAACGTCCCTTGATATCAGGAAGTTCTACGGTTACACGTCTATCAAAACGTCCAGGTCTCAGTAGCGCTTTATCTAGCACGTCAGGACGGTTTGTAGCTGCCATGAGAATAACACCTTCGTTTGTGTCAAAACCATCCATCTCTACTAACAACTGATTGAGAGTCTGCTCTCTTTCATCATGTCCACCGCCGATTCCTGCACCACGGTGACGGCCTACGGCATCAATCTCATCAATAAAAATAATACATGGAGAGTTTTTCTTCGCTTGCTCAAACATATCGCGAATTCGGCTTGCACCGACACCCACAAACATTTCGACAAAGTCTGAACCTGAAATAGAAAAGAATGGTCTATCAGCTTCGCCTGCTACCGCTTTAGCAATCAAAGTTTTTCCTGTTCCAGGAGGCCCAATACAAAGAACACCCTTTGGAATTCGCCCACCGAGGCTAGTGAATTTTTTAGGACTTTTTAAGAAATCAACAATTTCCTCGAGTTCTTCAAGAGCTTCATCAATACCGGCTACATCTTTAAAAGTAACCTTATTTTGCTCTTTTGTCATGAGACGGGCAGGTGATTTACCAAAGTTCATAGCCCCCGAGCCCATTCCTTTCATTTGTCTGCTAAAAATAAAATACAAGACAAGAATTACGAGAAGGAAAGGAAGAATAGTGAAGAGGTAGCTCATGTAGTTCGGAGTAGGCTCCTCACTTTTGAACCTTTTCTCTAAGACGAGGTTTAAGGGTTGGTCTGGAGCTTTAAAAACTCCACCTTTGTTCTGCTGAAAATTGTTCCACTCTTCTTTCGCATTAAGAAACCATTGGTGAAACTTTTCAGGATCCTGAGCTGCTAGTGCTTTAGTTGACAATTCAGTATTATTGAAGAACCAAATCACATGATTAACTGCTTGCTGAGCTTTATCTAACTGAACGATATTATCATCAAGTTTTGCATTGACTTGAACATATTCATCCATAGACGCTTTATAATCCCTAACACTACGCAACTTGAGAAGGCGGACGTGATCTTGCACAGTATTAAGTTTAGCTACAATATCTTGAAGCTTTGTCAAAGCTTCTCCATATACAGGAAGGGCAATGGTAGCAGAAGAGCGTGAATCATAAACTCTATCCACTTCACGTTCAATCCCTCTAAGGGTTTGCTTCATCACTTCACTACCAATACCTAAAAGTGGTGAACGAAAATTTCGGATAAAGCTTGAAAGCGAGTCACCAAAATTTGATATTTGCTCAGGTGTCGAGGTCTTTTGCAGCAATGAATACTCTTTATTAAGCTCGACAAGATTATCTACTTGTTTATTAGGAAGTTTCTGAACGACAACCCCATAATCCTGATTTGGATTTGAGTAAAAATCATCAACAACGACATACCCTTTTTTAGGAAGAGGTACTCCACTCATTAACAAGAACCAACTCGCTGAATCACGGACCTTACCACGAAGAGATGACAACTCTTCTTCAACAGCAGCTCTCTCCCCATTTAGTCGATGATTTTCTTCGAGTAAGCTTAGAAACTTATAACGCTTTAACCCCTCTTCGGTCTTTCGATCACGAAATTTACCACTGAAAGTCACCAGCTTATCATTTAATGCGATCTTCCTGCTCTCTTCAGGTTTGATGAGATCTAAGTTAACGAGGTTTTCAAGTTGATAGCTAAAGGAAACCTTAGCAACCTTGGTATCTACTAAGTTTTGCACCATCAGAGCCATCAGAAAGGCTGCCATCAAAAACCAAACGAAACTATTGGAAAAGTTTTTTTTGAAATCATTCTTGTTATCGTCGCTCATACTCACCTATAAGGGGTTATTTTACTTGACAATGGCTCTGACTTAAGCTCTTAATATACTGAGACCTAAAATCACAAACCTAGCCCATATTGTATTTTATCACATAAACTATTCGCTATCAACAGCTATCTTCAAACTAAAGACTACCAACTTTCTACGTCCTTTTTAGCTTCATTAAAATCTGTATAACATTCTTGTCTTCATTTGACGATTTCCTGCAGCTTAAAAACTCACGAACAACAGCACCCCTTTCCCATAAAACCGGAATAATCCCTCTCAAAAAAGAAGGAACTTTATCATCCGTCCAGAGCTTACTAATCCTAATATTTTTTTTGTAAGGACCAATCAAATAAGCTCCCGTCGGAACGTAAACCTCCAATTCCCCTCTCCAAACATCCACCCAACCAACTTTCTCCTCGCCGCCGACTCTAACATTTTTGCTTACGGTTATCTCCCAATTTCCGTAAGACTGCACCCCCTCCTTCAAAACAAGCTGAGAGGGAAGCTCATCAATCTTCGCGCGCAAAAAAAACAAACGCCCACGATCAATATGAAGATCTCTTTCTTGTGCAATAACACGTTTACCCGCTGCCCCTTCTAAAACTAGTTGGCACACAACACCTATTTGATTTCTCGACAAATTAAAGCCGACCTTTTTACAAAGACGCCTTATTAAATGCTTTAGTTCAATAAGGTGTAGATCTCGACACTTACTCAAATCCAGATAAAGACCCAAAGGACCTTCAAGAATTGATTCTATATAAGGTTTAATCTTTTGATCCAAATACCCCTCTAGCTCAAAAGCTTCCTCGGCGATATTCACCATTCCCCGTCTAATATTTTTTCCAAACTCTTTCTCTAGAAAAGGAAATATAGACGCCCTCATCCTTCCACGCATAAAGCGTGGATCTAAATTGGTGCTATCATAAAAAGGCTGAAAAGCTTGTTTCTGCACACACCTTTCAATCGCCGCTTTAGAAATTGAGAGCAATGGCCTTACAACCTTGACTCCAAATATATTTTTAACTGGGCGTATACCCGAAAGTTGAGATATAGAACTTCCTTCAAAAAATCGCTTAAGTACGGTTTCAGATTGATCGTCCGCATGATGTCCTGTAGCGACACCTTGATACCCATGTATTTCACATAACTCCCTAAAGTAACGGTACCGCACTTCCCTGCAAGAATCCTCTAAATTCCCTGAAAGGCTCTCAGGATCAATTTCTAAAAGATGAAAACGGAGCCCTAACTTATCTACGAAAGACTCCAATTGTTTTGCTTCTGCAGAACTGGTTTCTCTCCAGTTATGGTCAACGTGTGCTACAGCTAATTGAAGATTTGGTATTTTCATCAACAGGTCCAAGAGGACTAAAGAGTCTGGCCCACCAGAAAGGGCAATAAGTAGTGGCTTATCATAATCAACATACAAACCAACAAACATCTTAACCAACGTTAGTATGTCTTTATCATCTTTCATTTTCTAAACTATTTTTTAAACTAAGGAAAATATACTTAAGAAGTTGATTATACCGATTTATTGAATAAAATAGAAGTGATAGCATATATAGGTCAGACCTAGAAGAAAGACAACCAGCCAAAATTTAAATAAGGGCGGTTCTTCTTGAATTTCTAAAATCACTTCATCACAACCTTGAACTAACTCGCCTTCATCAGTCTCATTGTAGGTGGGCTCTTTGGATTCAACCTCTGCTAACAGTTCTTCTTGTGAAACCTCTTCCTTTTGCGGTTCTTTTGTTTGTGACTCTTCCTTTTTTACCTGCTTCACTTCAACAGATTTTTTTTCCTCGGCCTCCAATTCCTTCCGCTTTGCTTTTTTTGTAGGTTCTAATTTAGAAAAAAGATCGGAAAACTCTGGAACTTCGCTTATTGGACGCCACTCATCAAGATCCGAGCGACAAATAAGTACATCAGGTGTCAACCTCGAGTCCTTCTCTAAATTTTCCTTAGAGAGCGGCCCTTCAACGACACCGCCAATACCTACAAACCAATCTTGAGTCATCATAACAACCTACTGATTTCGATCAAGGGACAGATGTTAACTTTGTATTTCATTGTATCAAAAGTTCTATTTATTGTATCATTTAATTGCTATTAATCTTATTTCTCTGGGGCCATATACCATGCCTATAATGTGGCGATATCTTCTTAATCAATATCTAAAAGTATTTCTTTTTTGTGTACTAACCTTCCTAGCAGTTCTACTTACTACCCGCCTCGATGAGATTGCCCACTTTGCTACACTCGGCCCCGAAGGCGCTCTTATTTTCTGGTATGTAATGTACCAAATCCCATATATACTCCCTATCGCCATCCCCCTATCATGTTTAATAGCAGCCATGATAGTCATGCAATCGTTATCTAATAGTCATGAACTTACAGCTCTTCGTTCTGCAGGCCTATCCATCAAACGCATTATTGCCCCACTCCTTGTGACTTCTTGCTTTTTATCGTTTATAAACTTCTACGTGATATCCGAAGTAGCAACCCATTCGCACATGTCAGCAAGCCTCCTCAAAAACGAACTTCGCTCCCTTAACCCACTACTCCTCTTAAACAACAGACACCTGATGCGCATGAAAGGTTACTACTTTGATACATTTGGCTCATCAAAAATGGGAGAAACAGCTTCCTACGCAATACTTGCCTCCCCCAATAACTCCAATAGTCGTATTAACCTGCTTGTAGCAGATTTACTGGCAGCGACTCCCGATCTATTTTATGGTAAAAATATTTCGATCATTACCGATATAACCCCAAAGACCCTAAATAAGAACGACAACATTATCATAGAGAATATGTCTGGAGCGATGACCTCGATACAAGACTTTACAAAGCTGATTGAAAAAAAAGTCTGGCACCTTAACAACGATCATTTACGCCTACCGCTACTTCTTCTTCGTCTTGAAAGTGAACGTGCCGAATATAAAGCCCTATCAAAAAGTGAAAAAGTTAAACCCGAAACCTGGCAAATTTTAAAAAACATACGTCGCTGTATTTCTGAGATTCAAAAAAGGATCTCAGTAGGACTAGCACCATTTACCTTTACCCTATTAGGTGCCGCATTTGGGATATCCATCACCCGAAATAAAACAAACTCAGCTCTCTTCTCTGTGCTAGGTCTATCTGCCCTTTACCTTATCTGTTTTTTCTCGGGAAAGGGAGCTGAACATGTTGTTTGGCGTTCCAGTATGTTTTACTTTGCTCCTCATGTTCTTATTATTGGTGCGTCATTAATCCGATTACAGCGACTAGCGTACGGTCGAACCTAAGGTAGAATTGCATGATGATTAAAATATGGGAAAAATATTTACTAAAACAGTTTTTAGGAACCTTACTCCTTGTACTCTTGGGATTTTACGGATTGTTTGTGTTGCTCGATTTTTCAACCCACGCTTCAATCTTCCCCCATACAATGCAATCTCGCTGGCTGCAAATAACCATCTTCTACATATTTGAATATTTCGAAAAAATTGACACCCTACTCCCCTTTGCAGTTCTTATTGCAACAATAAAAACGCTATGCCAGTTAAACCTCAACAATGAAATAGTTGCGATGCTAGCAGGTGGTGTAAACATCAAAAGACTCATTCGCCCGCTAATAATTGTAGGCTTCATTTTAGTTTCTATCGTGTATCTTAACGCTCAATTTTTATTACCTGTGTCCTCAAAACATATGAAACACTTTACGGAAGAACGAAAGCTATCAAAAAAGAAAAATAATGAAATTCCTTTTGTACAGCATCTTGCACTGGCTGATCACTCTACATTAATTTTCCAAAATTACGATCCACATGAAGAACGATTTTTCGATGCATACTGGGTTCGATCCAACTCTGAAATTTACAGAATAAAACACCTATATCCACATGAAAAAACTCCTAGAGGAACATTTGTTGAGCACCTTACGACAAATAGTCATGGCCAGCTAACTCAAACTGATTATTTTGAAGAAACAACTTTTGACTCAATGATCTTCAACAAAAAGCGCCTTCTTGAAACAACTACCCTTCCCGATGAGCTCTCTCTTACTGAGCTATGGAGTAAAATCCCTTGCATTAAAGGCTGTGAAAGCGAAAAAAACGCTAAAATCTTAACTACATTTTACTACAAGATGGCCATACCATGGTTATGCCTCCTCGCTATCATAGCACCCGCACCTTTCTGCCTTCAATTCACGAGAACATTACGTATATACATGGTGTATGGATTCTTCACTTTTGCCTTGGTGTCCTTTTATTTAATTATGGATTCTGCTGAAGTTCTTGGCAAAAGACAAGCAGTAGACCCTTTTTGGGCAATTTTTACGCCCTTAATAATATACTTTACACCTGCGCTCTTTTTTTACCGAAAACTAAAATAAAAGAGGACTCAAATGCCCCTAGCAAAAAGCTTTGTAGAAAATTCAAACACCACGCACGCTACATCTACAAGTCGACTTATCATCGACCTTGAAAAGATTTCTGATAATATACAAACCCTTTACAGTCACCTTCCAAAAGAAACTGAAATTATGGCTGTAATCAAAGCTAACGCCTATGGTACTGATGCTATTACAATGGCGCACTATCTTCAAACAAAAGGAATCTCTTTCTTTGGAGTGGCCTATATTGAAGAGGCAATACATCTGAGAAAAAACGGTATTGACAATCCGATATTTGTCACTCACGTCCCACACTTCCAATTACACGAGGCAGCAAAATGGAATATTGACATTGCGATAAGCGACCGTCAAGCGCTAAATATCCTTAGCAAAAATTCCAAAAAACAAAATGTACACATCAACGTAAATACTGGAATGAGCCGCTTTGGCTGCCCCCCAGAAGAAGCCGTCAACCTGGCAAAACTTATTGAAAATACAAAAGGGATAACATTAGCGGGAATAATGTCGCATTTCCATAGCTCAGATACCCCCTCTGCCGATAAAGCTTCCATCGAACAAATAAAAATCCTCGACAACACAATTAGTGAAATTGAGAAACTAGGAATCTTCATTCGCTGGAAACATTTACCAAACACAAGCGCTGTAGCACGTTTTCACCTACCTCAATATAATATCGCACGCATTGGCCAAGGAATATACGGCATTCACCTCAATGAAGAATGCCGCACAGCTTTACCCCTCAAAATCGCGCTTACGCTTGAATCCCCCATTATCGATATCCGCTCATATCCCAAAGGAGCAACGATTGGCTACGGCCAAACCTATACAGTGAAGTCTGAAAGTAAAAAAATCGGAGTCCTTCCCATTGGATACCACGATGGAATTCATAGATCATACTCAAACAAAGGAGTGTGTCGAGTAAACGGAAAATTTGCTCCTTTTGTGGGCAATATTTGCATGGACTACTTACTTATCGACTTAACAGAGACACCAAATGTCGCTATAGGTGACTATGCAACTCTTTTTGGATGCGACAGCATAAACAACATAATCAGCCCAAACACATTTGCCACACTGGGAAATACAATTTCACATGAATTAATTTCATGCATAGGTAAACGAGTAAAACGCATATTTGTTTAGAATAGCACCGAACGTAACAGCCCCTTGAGGTAAAAGACTACGCCTCTTGCGCCTCATACTTTTACCCATAACTTTTTTGACAGAACTTATGAGAAAATGAAACGCAAAGAAATAAATCAAGCCTAACTCGTGGCCAATTATAACATATGTTTTCTGACCAATTCAGATCGTAAAACTGTGAGACACAGTCAGGTAGAGTAACCAGCAGATTATAAAATTTCTTTGCGTCTTTGCGTCTTTGCGTTTCATTTTCTCATTAATACAATGAACTTCATTCTTCAAAAACGATTGAATCAGGTTGCAGGGTTGAAGGATCGTTTTCCATTACACTCAAGTACATTTTTATTAAAGTTAAAACAACTGCATAAAAAACGTTATTCCTATCCTTATACCGATGAAAATCATTATCGATTGTATTTTATTTGCATTTTACATAATATCGAAATCTAATTCATATAAAATTTAGGAAGATCAAATGACTAACCAAGCTGAAAAATTTTACAACTCACACCTAAAATTATCTCGCCACTGCGCTGTTCTCGAAGGCATAAATAAGGTAATGCAATGGGACCAAGAAACATGTATGCCACCAGGTGGTGCCACAATCAGAAGTGAACAACTCCAAACTCTCGCTGGAATTATCCACAAAGAAAGAACCAGCAAAAAGTATATCTCCTCTTTATCAAAACTCATAGACATAGAGACTGGAGAAATCAAACACGACGAACTATCACCTGCTAAAAAAGCTGCGATTAAATTATGGAGAAGAGACTTACTGCAACAGCAAGCTCTCCCTAATTCGTTTGTTAAAAAATTTGCACAACTTACATCTGAGTCTATTTTAATATGGAGAAACGCTAGAAAAAATAACAACTTCGAAGAATTTGCGCCATATCTCGATAAAATTGTAGAAATGAACCAACAAAAAGCTGAGTATTTAGGTTACGATCAGCACCCTTACGATGCGCTACTTAACTCTTTTGAGCCCGAAATGACTACTGAAGAAGTGACCAAACTCTTTAACTCAGTTAAAAAATCTATGTCTTCTCTTCTCAAAAAAATTAACCTAAAAAAACAGCCTTCTGACTCCTTTTTACACGGAAAGTTTTCTGAGAAAAAACAAATGGAATTCGGGGAAATGCTCATAGAAGATATGGGAATCGATACAGACCACTGCAGAATCGATTTTTCAACACACCCTTTTTCCTCCTCATCACACCCATCAGACAGCAGAATCACGACACGCATACACCCAACAAATTTCATAAGTAACATCCTTGTTCTTTTGCATGAAGGTGGCCATAGTCAATATGAAATGGGTCTCCCTGAAGAGCACTACGGCTCTCCTCTCGCTGAAGCAATATCTTTAGGGATTCATGAAAGTCAATCCCAGTGGTGGGAAGCAAAAATTGGAATGTCAAAACCGTTCTGGAAGCACTATTTACCAGTTCTAAGAAACACATTCAAAGGCAAACTCGATAAAGTTACACTTAACACATTCTACAAAGCCATAAACAAAGTTGAGCCTTCTTTGATTCGCGTGGAAGCAGACGAAGTTACTTACCCTTTACACGTAATTGTACGATTTGAACTCGAAAAGGCACTGATTGAAGGAACTTTAGAAGCAAAAGATGTCCCCACAGCATGGAATCATATGACTGAAGAACTTTTAGGTATTGTCCCTGAAAACGATCGTTTAGGCTGCCTTCAGGATATCCACTGGTCATTAGGCGGGTTTGGCTATTTTCCTACATATACTTTAGGTAATATGTATGCAGCGCAACTATTTGAGAAATTCGAAAAAGATCATCCAGACTGGGAAAAACATGTCAGCAGAGGAAACCTCGAATTTATCAAGGAATGGCTACACAAATCAGTGCATAAACATGGTCGTAGGTACTCGAGTAAAGACTTAATCAAAAAAGTTACTGGTAAAAAGTTTTCTGAGAAAGCATACATTAATTATATCGAAAATAAATATAAAGAACTCTACAAAATCTAGAAAAAAAAGGATCCAAGAAAAAGCCATGCTCTCTCTTGGATCCAAAGTACATTATTTTGATAATGTACTCACAAGATAGGTAATTTTTTGTTGAGATATTTCCTCGTATCCAACGAGTCGTACCTCCTCATCTCTAGCGGAATTTCGAATGATAACCGTGGGTGTTTGACTAACCTTAAATTTTTTAGCTAACGCTTTAAAATGCTTTCTCCCTTCATTGATCTCACGATAGCCAAGGGGATTATCATACTTTACCTCCAAGGTTTCAACGACTTTTTGTATTTTTTTCTGTGTTGGTATTTCTTTGTTATCAGCAAACTTTCTTAAAGCTTTACGTAGTTCTATATAGTGATCTTTGCTATTAATCATAAAAGATAAATTATATGGTAAATAATACATTGATTCACTATTTATTGCTAAGTCAACAAAACATACTCTCGCTAAAGGAAACAGCTCTTCAAATTCGCCCTCAACTTCTGACTCTACTCTTTGGCATGAAGGGCACATCCAATCACTAAAAAAGTAGACTTCCACCTCGCTACTGCTATTCCCTAGAATTACTTCTTCATTAAATAATTCTCTATAATCGGAATTTTTTTTAGCAATTGCCGATGAAGAGACAAGAAATCCTAAAAGGAGCATAGGCACACACACTACTACGGATAAACGGTAAGGCATAATCCATATTCGTGCTGAGTACACCAACTGTACCAAGATCAAAAAAACAACAACAGCTATAGAAAGACAGACAGGACACCAACTCTTGATGACATACTTTTGGAACAAGATCAAAAATATCTCAGCGCCAGAAGCATAAGCCGCAAGCATAATTAAAACAACTCTCATCGAACACCATCTGAAGGAGGCAATAAGCAATAAAAATGACGTTACAAAAAATACTCCTCCAGCTACCTCAAAAGGAAATGAAAATAAGCGATAGTCATGCACTGCCGTACATGCAGAGGAACAAACTTGAAAATATGATAAAACTGTAAGAGATAACCCCACTAGCAATAATGCCGCAACGAAAAGGTTATTCCACTTTTTAAAACACAAAAAAAACATTTTACATCCTATCCTAACAATACGATTGGTGTATTCTTAAAAAAAGATAATCTTATACTCGCCAAATTAAATTAGGATGAAGAAAGCGTTAAGTTTAGATAATTTTGAAAAATCGTACAAAGACATACAATTTTTTTTTGTATTTTAGGAACTGGAATCACACTTACCCTAATAAGGTGCATTGATCTAAACTAGGGTTTCACTTACAATCTCAAAAAAAATTTTCAATCACACTAAAGAGCTAAGAGTGTGATGGGATCACCTGAGAGTGTATGATCGGGCTTTCATAAAGCGGATCAAAGGCCTCAGATAAAATCATAGAAAATGTCTCCTCTCCATAATCAGATCTTAAGTCTTCAACCACCTTCAAGACACTTAAAAAGCGACTGAAGCGATCGGGAAGCATAAGTCTCTCACGAACGAAGAGAGCTGGCATATACGTCATATAGTGAATGCAGTCGATATCGATCTGTCCGATCTGCTCGTTATTCATTAGTTTCAACATCAGATATATGATCAAATTAAAACTTCCACCGACATCAATAGCATCTTTACATGACATACTGTAAGAATCAGGCTTAACAATCTCTATGCATTTCATCACTAAAAAGAAGTAGTAGATTTCGATAAAGTCACGTCGTGCCTCGACTGAAAGCTTATTTTGATTTGCAAAAAACACTCTATGAATCACATTCAAAAGTTTTTTAGCAAATTTCGGAAACAATGCTTTACTCAGACTATTTGAGAAATAAAAGCCAAAACCTTCATCAGATAAATGTTCAAAAAAATGATTTATAAAAATCTCTGCATCATCCTCCTTATCGTAAGGAGAGTGTTGGTGATAAAATTCTGTGTCAAATGCTAAAGTGACTACTGCGATATGCTGATTGAATTTGGGAATATTCATTAACCCTTCTAACGCCTGGCACCTAGCCACCTCTCTCCAGGAGGTTCTATCCTGCATATTAAACAGTAGATGCTTGCGAATAATGTGATCTTTCTCACAAGCACGCAAAAATCCATGGAACGTTTCATCAATATGTACCTTGTCGATAAATTCCTGCGTTATTGGAGCTGGTAATCGTAAATTTACAATTTTCTTTTCATGAAAATACATCGAAAACAAAGGCACCGGTAAATTTTTCTGCCTCAGGGGAGAAAACATATTACAGTCCCCTTCTTCAAGACTATTTAATAGTAATATCAAAGGACCGTTTGGATGCTGATGCATCTTTGTTTTCATTAACTCATATTCTTGTAGAAATATTTCAACCAATTTCCCATCCAGGGATTGTTGAGAGAGCTCTAACCCCTCTTTGTTTTCCTCTTGAATCAGATTTTGAACATGCGGAGTCATCTCCTCATACCCCTTCTGATGAAGAATCATACTGCGACAAAGAGCATGCAATGTTTCAAGAAGAGTATTAGCTACTTTGTTAGAAACACGAGGCTGATAAACGACAAACTTTTGATACTCTCGGGAATGCATTGCCTGATATAAAAAGTTTTGAAAATCCTTAAAATATTCGTAACACGATTTTACCGGAGAATTTGAAAGTAGGTTTTCTTGATGACTACAAAGAAGTAGTGCCATCATAGCACTATTCATAATGCCGGCAAGCTCTCCTTTACGATGGCGAGCAGTTTCGTGAAAAAACCTTTCGACTCGCGATCCAAGAGCACGTAATATACTGATAGAAGTAGCGTGAGCACAGCGATCCTTCCAAGAGTCCATACTGATCAACGGATCTTTACGCTGCACTTCTCCAAAATAATTTCCAAAATCGCTAACAAGTTTCATATTCTTGATAAGAGGTGGACTAAAAAACCTAGAGCCATCTTCCTTACGAAGAAAAAAGAGCTCATACTCTGTGTCACTCTTAACAGCCTCCAAGTCGATGAAAATATATTTAGTTTTCAGACGCTCTTTTTGAGAGATTTTTTCGGTACGAGGAGCTTCTTCAACATTCGCTGATAAACCTAATATCCACTTTCCTAAAGTCCCCTCAGCAACTGTATTAGAAATGCGCTTCTGATAAAATTCTCGAAGATCTTTATATTCATCTAATTCTGTAATACGCGGCATGTTGGCTGATTGATGGAAAAGATTGGTGTACTTATCGAGTTTTTTAGCAGCTTCTCCTACTAAAACCATGATAGTCTTAATACTTTCAACCCCTTGTTCATCCTTTGCCCCTTTTTGATCATCGTTATAGAAATTTTTAATGTGGTTCAAAACAACCTTAAAAATTTCTTTAATCATATGTAATGACTCACCTGACCCATCTTCTGTAAGCCAATGAACAGATTTGAAGAAAAGCTCTTTGTCTTGTACAACGAGGTCTTGCTCTTTAGCGACACTAATGTCTTTTTCAAGGTCCATGTCAGCTATACTAGATAATGTCTCTACGGCATCGATAATAGATAGAATCGACGCTTTGTCTTGCTTTTTTGTGGTCATGACCACCCTCCCCTTTATTCTTATTACCATTATCTCACGTTAAATAATTATTATAAAAGAAAAACCAGTATTTAATTTTCTATTACACAATAAACACAACTAAAACCCCTACTGATTTAAAAAAACTTAATCCTAAAATTCGACATAAAACCGTAAATAGCTAACGATAAGCATCTTGAAGCATTTCACTGTTTGAAAAAGCTGTTAAAATTGATCTCAAACACACTTTTTTCGACATTTAAGCATTTAAGGCTTGATCTTTTCAGACATAATAGGCTAATATACATCTTCTACAACATAAGGAAGAGTGGCAGAGTGGCCGAATGCGTCTGTCTTGAAAACAGAAGTTGGGCAACCAACCGGGGGTTCGAATCCCTCCTCTTCCGTTTCTTTTATCCTACCTAAGTCCTTATCTCAACAAGATTTATATTATTGAAATAAATTTTGTTAACCCAGCTGAAATTGCTTAAAAAACCTACCGCGCACAAAACACGCACAGCAATTCTCAGCAATAGATAAGGATGATCATCATGAAAACCGCTGAACCTGGTATTGAAAAAATCGAAGGGAAAAGAGGCACAGTCTACCGTGTCCAAATAAGAAAAAAAGGACATAAGCACCAATCACGTACTTTTACGAACTTTAGACAGGCTAAAAAGTGGAAGTATGACACATTTAATGCATTGTCTGCAGGAGATATTACTGATACGGCAACAATGCGTAGAACCCTTCTTAGTCACATTATTCAACGCTACATTGAGAATATTCTCGATCCATCGTCTAGCAACTACAAAACTCGCCTTGGGCAGTTAAAGTGGTGGGAGCATGAACTCGGCCATTGCATTATCACAAACATCACAGAAGACGTTATCAGCGAATCTTTAGATAATCTAAAGAAAACTCCTGACCGTTTTGGGAGGTCACGAAAAAACGCCACAATAAATAGATATGCAACGACACTCTCATGTGTTTTAGAAAAGGCATTTAAAGAGTGGAGATTGATTCAGCGAAATCCAGTTCGAAATCTGAAAAAAAAATCAGAACCCAAACAGAAGAAAAAAGTCCTCACGTTTTCTAAATGCCAGACACTCCTTTCTGTATGCAAAGAACACCCCAGCAAATACGCACTGGCTCTTGTTTCAATTCTACTTTGCACGGGCTTTAGAAAGGGTGAAGTTCTTTCTTTAAGAAGAAAACATGTATCTCTTGAAAAAGAATACATTTACCTTGAAACCTCAAAAAATTCTGACAGCAGAACAGTTCCACTAGTTGATCCAGCTCTTCGTCACTTAAAGAACTATCTACTTTCTTTTAAGGGAGATGAGAACGATTTTATTTTTCCAGGTAGAAACAAAGAAAAACCTATAGATTTTAGGGCTACATGGAGGGCTATTCTTAAAAAAGCAGATATTCATGACTTTACCACTCATTGTACCAGGTACACGACAATTAGCCTGCTGAGCGAGTTAAAGGTTCCTGTCAATATCATAGCACAAATCGTTGGCCATAGAACAATTGATATGACAATGCACTACACAGTCCCCTCACTTGATTTCATGCGTCAAGAGCTTCAAAACCTAGGAAGTGAAATTACGTAAATTTTTATGGGTTAGAAGTATACACATTTCGTTTATGTTATTTTCAGTTAGGTATTGACATAAACTGACACTACCTGTTAACTTTTCATTTTAGGTTGAGAGTAAGGCTCTCGTAGGATTGAAGATAGATAACAAATAGGATTTAAAGTGACGTCTAGAGCAAAAGTTCTTCAAGGACAGCTTTTTAAAAGAGATGAGAAGATAGGGTTGTTGATTCACAAGTTTAATGAAATGCTGAAAGCTACATCTCTTGAAGATGCTGTCTCATTTTGGAAGGCAGAGCTTAAAGAAACAAAAGAAATCAGAAAGGAAACACTGAGTAATTATGCCAATTCGCTGCAAAACCTATTTGAAAAGGGCATTCTTCCAACAAAAGACGCTAAAGGAAATCCCTATTCACTGGACTGTTTTATCTGGGAACAAGATAAATTTTTAAATGCCATTACTGAAAACAGTTCGTGGACGGAACATGAAAAGCGAATTCGCGTGAATGCGCTTATTTCCTTTTCTAAATTTCTTGGGAAAACTAGTCATGGCCATTTTCAATCGCTTGACCTTCCCAAACAGTACATCCTAAAAGATGGAAGAGGGGAAATTACACCAAGTACTCTTACCGAAAAAGAGTGGAAAAGCTTTATAGAAGAATTAGAAAAAAATTCTCTAAGAGACTCCTTGATTGCGAAGGTGATGTATTATACAGCCAGATCTTTATCACAGATCTTAGATCTAAAAGTTGATCAAATTGATTTTATTAATCGCCAAGTACATTTTGATTCTAACAGTACATCTGAAATTATTCGTCTTGACTTTGGGTTAATTAAACTCCTCCAGAAGTACATCAATGAGAGTGCTCCTTTCAGACAAGATTCACCTATATCTTTATTTATTACAAACCAGGGAAAGCCCGTTTTCCGCACTCACCTAGCACAAATCTTTGAGAGGGCTAGAAAATCAGCAAAACTGGAATTCAAAGTGACTGCTAAAATGATTCAATGGTCTTACGTTGTTCACCGCTTAAACGATCCCAATTTCTCCAAACGGAAGTTATTGGAAATGTTAAGAATAAAAAAATTACCCAATAACTTTGAGGTGCAAGACAAATAGAGACAAAAAGTAAGGTCTGCTCAAGTTGCAGCAAGAACAGACCTTGTGGAAAGCATCGGTCCGACGATTTCCATATATGATTATCTTAATTCACCTCATTAGAGTCAATCTTTTGACACGAATCAAGGTCATTTCTAATGTCACTAGTCCACTTGCCCTCTCAGCCATAAGGAGACGCTGAGATGTCAAAAATAAATTTATCAGATGAGATTCTCGATGAAATTGTTAATTCCCCTGAGTTGTGCAATAAGCTCATGAAAAAGGGGTTTTCAATATCTCATTTTCTGAAAGATCAAGATGCAGATACAGACCTATTCACAATCAAAAACCTCGCCAAAAAACATTGTAGTTTTCTAACAGAAAATAAAATCCGTTGGCTAATCTACAAGGAGCCCTCTGGGATTGAAGACTGCTTAGTAAGAGTTTCAAACAGAATTTTTGTATCAGAAAAAAAATTTCTCAATTTTTTACTGAACTATGAATCCAACAGCCAAGGCAACTCATGATGGAATGGATCATGGATTTTAAAAGTGAAAATGAGGTAGTGAATGAAACTCTTATATATAGTCAAATAGTAGCTCAATATGCATTAAAGCGCTTCCAAGATGCAACAAAAATATCAAAGAGTTGCCACTTATGAATATTGACTCTGCGAAAGCGGTTGGTGGTAAAGTTGTCAAATTAATTGGCGAAAGTAGTCAGCAACGAAACAAACAAGTAGATAAAGAGACAATCGATCTTATAAAAGACAGGGTCAATCTAGTTGACTTGGTGGAAAAATATGTAGATCTTAAAAAAAATGGTTCTTGGCATGTAGGGCTGTGTCCTTTCCATGACGAAAAAACGCCCTCATTCTTTGTGGAGGCAAACCATTATCACTGCTATGGATGCAATGAGCATGGTGATGTGTTTGATTTTCTACAACGACACCTAAATCTATCGTTTACCGAAGCTCTAGACACTCTTGCTTCAGATTACAGAATTTCAAGAATCAGCTCAATGTCACCCACAGAAAGGAAAGATGTGCATGACAGTATCAAAAGAAAAAGAGAAGAAGAGAACAAGGCGTTAACAGAAAGACGAGAGGCTGCAGCTGATGAAGCCAAAAAGATATGGAATTCATCAAGTATTGAACCAGAAAATGAAAAACAACAACGGTATCTTTACAAGAAAGGAATTTTCCCAAAAGGAATTCGATTTGGCAAAAATCCAGAAGGATATGAATCAATAATTATTCCTATTAAAAACCTTCAAGGAGAGCTGCGATCCCTCCAGTTTATATCTGTCGATGATGAAGGACGGGTGTATAAATATTTTTTAAGCAATGGAGAAAAACAAGGGAATTACTTTGCTACAGATGAAATAACCAATGCTAAATCATTTTTTGTCGCAGAGGGATATGCAACAGCTATATCTGTTCATGAATGTTCTAAAACCCCTGTAATAGCTGCAATGGACTCAGGAAACCTTTTAAGCGTTGTTGAGATTCTTTCTCAAAAATATCCAAATAGCGAAATCACCATTACGGCCGATGGACCAAACGAAAAAAGCAATACTGGACAAGAAAAAGCCGAAGAGGCAGCAAAAATATATGGTTGCAAGGTTGTTCTTCCCTTATTTCCAGTAGGAAAAGAGTTGAACCGTGAAGGGAAGTTGTACACAGACTTTAATGACCTCCATCAGGCTTGCGGAGTAGAAGAAGTAAAAAACCAGCTCACAAATAGCAGCAGAACAGTAATAACACCCCAGAAAGAGGATCTAAAAAATATAGACCAGGAGGTCATCCTTAATGGTATTCCAAAAAAAATTACTGACATGGCATCTCTGGACAAACGTTTTGCTCAATTAGAAGCTCCTGGTCAACCATGTGTTTTAATAAACCGGATTGATGCACAACCAATATCAGAAAGTGATTTCAAAAGAAGGTTAAGTAGCGAGGTTGTCTGTATTGGAGTCGACAATAGCGGCAATCCAATATACATTTCAGCAAGCAAGTATTGGCAAGGAAACTCAAGAAAATGTGTTTATAAAAAAATTGTTTTTACCAATAACCCCGTAGATGACTCTACATATAATTTATTTGCGGGATTTGGGGTAGAGCCGCGAAAAGGATCATGCGAAAAAATCCTTAAACACATCGAAGAAGTGATTTGCTATGGTTGTCAGATAAAATATAACGCTTTCTTAAACCTGCTTTCATGGCAAATTAAAAATGTAGGAAAACCATCAAGAATTATTGTCGTTTTAAAGAGCAAAGAACAACAATCAGGTAAGGGAATCCTGTTATTAGATGTTTTAAGTGTTATTTGGGGTGAATCAGGATTTACTACAAGCGACATTGGTCAGATAATCACAAGGTTCAATGATACCATTAGGGGGAAATCCTACATCTACTTAGACGAAGCCCTATTTTCAGGAGACAGAAAGTCATCCGATGCAATCAAATCTTTAGCCACCTGCACACGAATGGGTGTAGAAACAAAAGGTATCCCAATAGTGCAGTTTCCTATTGCAGTAAACCTCTTTCTCGCAACAAACCACGACGACGCTGCTTATGTAGAAGAATCAGACGCAAGATATTGGATTTTAGAGGTAAGCCCACACAGAGTCGACGATACAAATTATTTTGAGGATTTGTACGAAGAGATAGTGAACGGAGGAAGAGAAGCTTTTATGGATTATCTTCTTTCCCTAGAAATCTCAGGTTTTGTGCCAATTAGAGATGTTCCTAAAGATAACGAGGCTAAAGAAGAAATGATTAGGAACTCAATCAACCCATATGACGCAAGAAAGTGGCTAGAAGAGTGTATGGAATTTGAAATGCTTCTTGGCTGCAAAAAAGATTCTACAGGAGTTCTATACAAACAATCCGATTTACCATGGTTTCCTTGGAAATCAGGAGAAGAACTTGTAAACGGTGTGTTTTTTGAGGCTTACAAAGAATGGCAAAAATCTGTTAAGTCGTCAATCCAACCTAGACCAACTGCTTCGAAACAGTTTGGCGTACTCCTTAATAAAGTAGGTTTTAAATTAAGGATAGAAGGTCAGAGACGTCGTACAATACCACCTATTGATACTTGCAAAGAGTTATTGAAAAAAATGGTGAAAAAAAATGGAAAATAGAAGGTATCAACGGGTACAACAGAAAAACGCAATAATTGCTTGTACACGAAAATTTTTAGCAAATTTTGATGAAACAACCGGAATTTCAACGAAAATGAATGGGTTTTTGCTGATTATTCTTTACTTGGAAAATTTCCCGTTTTTCCGTAGCTATCCGTTGAATAACGGTTTATGTTGTTGTATATGTGAGTACTACGATTCAACGGATAAATTTTTTATTTATAAATAATGTGTTGTTATCCGTTGAATGTCTCAACGGGTACAACGGAAGACAACAGAAGAAAATGACATATGAAAACTAAAAACATCCCAGTTCCTAAACAAGTTTCCCTTTTAGCTGAAGCTGTACAATGTGATGAACCCAAGGCAGCCAGATCCTTAGTCATCCGAGCTTTCGATGTAATAAATGCTAAAGATGATTTCATTATCGGAAATCAGGTAGATGACGTAGAAATAGACTCTGTAATTTCTCTTATTAAGGGAATAAACCCACAAGATACTGTTGAAATGATCCTTGCGTCACAGTTTGTGGCAACTCATTTTCAAGCATTAGCCAAGCTCAGCAGTACGAATAGCACAGATACTAGCCACGGTATGATGCTTATGAGATTATCCCATCAAGCTCTTGAGACACTACAAAAGTATCGGAGCAAGGGAAGTAATATCAACGTAAACTATTTTGTTCATAATGAAGGACAAGCAGTATTACAGACAAACATTGGTAAGAACCTAGAAAAAAAAGGAGGTTAGGCCATGGCTCTTGGTTTTGATTTCAAAAGCCTACCCAAGTGTGGAGCGCATGCCAGAAGCTCTGGAAAGCCCTGTCAAAGGCCAGCTATGGCAAACGGACGCTGTTATCATCATGGGGGTTCTATGGTAACCAAACATGGTCGATACACTAAGCAAGCTAAAGAAAAGCGCAAGAGGGACCGAGAAGCTATCTCTGAGCTTCGTAGAGCGCAAAAAGAGATAGAGAATGTTATTTAATACCTGCGAAAGAGAATGACTGTCTGAGTGCCTTAGAATGGATTTTTTGGATCGTTATTTTGGTAGGCATTAGCTATTTAATTTTTATGTAAATTGCTGATAACTAATTGGTTTTATACCAATAAATGTGGTAAAATTAAGATTAAAATACACACAAATAGGAGTGTAAGAAATGGAAAATAAAGGTAAATGGATACCGACGGACCCTGATTTCAAAATAGAGGGTGCGCTTGAAAACTTTAAAAAGTGCAGAGAAAGTAAAGAATATCAGTCATTTACAGAACAGGCAAAAATGGAGTGCGACACTTTAATAAAGGCATATGAAGGAGACGCTGAAGCTCGTGAAGAGACTCGGAAATGGTATGGTTTATATGAAAGTGAGATAGAGGCTTGGGAAAAGACCATGACGGGTTGGATTTGTTCAAACCTTAACAAGGACTACATGAGGAAGAGAGAGTTAGAAGGTCAAGCTGGCGCCAAAAAACATTGATTTTTTAGGCGATACAGAGGAAATCCTTGTTTTTCTAAGAGAACTTAAGAGGTCACGTAGGTACAAAGAGTTAAGTGATAAAACTAAAGAGCGAATAGATTTACGCATCAAGGCTTTCTCTGGAAACACAGAAGCCTTGATAGCATTATCCGAACAAGAAATGAAATGGTAATTTGGATCGACTAGTCATGGCACCTCCTCTGCCGATCACACTTAAAGAAATGGACAAAATCCTAAGCCACTTCATTAAGTAATCTGCTCTGGATCGACTTCTTTTTCGATTGGTGTGTGCAAAAAGTTAGAAGTGGTAACCACTTTCCGACCACTTTTTTCTTCCAGCTCTTTACGGGCATTTCCTGCAATCTCCCCACCCGCCCTAGCGGCATGACAATTTTCTTCAAACCCCTGAGCATCTTTTTCAACAGCAATTTCAGTTGTAGAAGCTTCACCCAGCATACTAAAAATTAATTCCAGATCAGTCATGTGGTCACGAAGATTTTCTTTCTTCAGGCTTTTCAGTTTTTTATGATCTGAAGGTTTTAAGCCAAATGTTGCTTCGGAGATTTCGGCCGTCAATATAGCATATTGCTTTTGCTCCTTGATTCCTCTATTTTCCCACTCATTGGTAAGTTGCTCACGTATGGCAATGCCACGCATTCTCTTTTCAATCCAGTCGGCAGGATAGCCCTTCGCCTTATAGAGTGCACGGGTTCTTTTGGTGGCAAGTTCTGGATCTTCGATTTCTTGAATTCTTTCATATCCAACTTTAGCAAGCCACCTTTTGAATGGCTCAGCTTTTGGAGAAGGAATCGATTGGATGATGCGAAATACTGTTTCCGTATTTGCGGTATCAGTCTCTCTCATCTTCCCATCCGATGCCTCTATTTTCAACTGTACGATTTTTTCGTACAGTTGTACATACCCTTCACCTTCAGATAGTTTTGACTTAAGGTCTGACCAATACCGCCGAGGATTAGTACTATCTGTAAGTACCGAAATTATGTCGATAATGGAAAAATACCACTCATTATGAAAAATAATTTTGCGTATTTGTTTCCCTTTAAAAACAGCTATCTTGGAATTTTTATCAATTTCATTTTTCATTGTAACTCCTCCGATTCAAAGTCTTCTGGGAATAAAACCTCCTCTTTAGAGACTTTTCCATCTGTTGCTTCTTCGATTTTTTTAGCTAAAGGGATACTTGGACGCCTACTCCCATTCAGGATGTGTTGTAAATGGCCCCTTGAAATACCTATTTTTTCAGCAAACGCTATTCTACTCAGCTTCTTTCTAAACAGGTATTCATCTAATTTCATCAAGGGGTCTCCATAAAACAATCCAAAAACAAGACTACCATAGTCATCATAAATTTCACAAATGTAACTTTATTGATCATTTTACAGATTGACATAATTGATGACATGTGTCATCATTATGACAACTTTAAATCCTGAATAGGTATTACAAGGAGAAATGAATGTTAAAACTCACACAGACCACACAAAAGAATGAAGCTGGAAAGGACCCTGATGTTCAAAAGCTAGACCTTATCAAACGAACACTTTGCAAAGGGGCAACTGACGATGAACTACAACTATTCATCCATGCTTGCAAAAAGACAGGACTCGACCCTTTTATGAGACAAATCTTTGCTGTAAAAAGATGGAGTTCAATCGCAAAAAAAGAAGTAATGACAATTCAAACAGGTATTGATGGCTATCGCCTCATCGCCGATAGAACGGGTCGATATGCACCTGGTCGTGATATTGAGTTTGGTTACGATACAAATAACAATCTGATGTGGGCAAAAGCCTTTGTTAAGAAAATGACACCCGATGGTCAATGGCATGAGATTAGCGCTACAGCCTTTTGGAATGAATATGTCCAAACAACAAGAGATGGTAGCCCTACAGTTTTTTGGCATCACAAAGGGCATATTATGCTCGGTAAATGTGCTGAAGCACTTGCCCTACGGAAAGCATTTCCTGCGGAACTATCGGGAATTTATACCAAAGAGGAAATGTCACAGGAAATGACAGCGGTGGAAGTCAAAAAAAAGCCCGAAGTAATAAGTTCAGATGAGGTTCGAATCCTTGAAGATCAACTATCTGAGATGAAAGAATTTCGCACACAACTCCTATCGAGACTAACTCGAGCTTTCGGATGTAAATCGTTCTCGGACCTTCCTATAGAACAACTACGAAACGTTAAAAAAGTCATCGAAGACCAACAAAATAAGGAGTAACAATTATGAAACACCTACAACAAAACACAAATGAATGGCTGGAATTCCGACGCAGTAAGATTGGGTCAAGTGATGCTCCTATCATCATGGGAAAATCTCCTTGGAAAACACCCCATCAATTATGGGAAGAGAAAATGGGAATAAAAGATTCCTTTTTCGAGTCACAAACAATGAGGCGCGGTAAAGATCTTGAGTCAGAAGCTCGCAAGGCATTTGAGGCGCAAACTGGACTCGTCGTGTGGCCAGATGTCCTCACTCACAATGAGCATGATTTTATCATTGCAAGCATGGACGGTATCACGATGGATGGAGGCCAAGCCGTCGAAATCAAATGCCCAGGTGACAAGACCCATTCTATGGCTCTTCAAGGCATAATCCCGGAACACTATCAAATTCAGATGCAACATCAATTAGCTGTTGCAGGTCTAAAGAAGATGTTTTACTACAGCTTTGATGGCACCCAAGGGATCCTTCTTGAGTTAGAACGCGACGAACAACTCATCCAAGAACTCATCCAAAAAGAGAAGGAATTTTACAAGTACATTCTAGATAATGATCCCCCTTACAACCAACGGACCGATGAACTTTGGCAAGCCTATGCAAAAAAATGGAAAAGTATCCAAAACGACAAAAGGGTAATAGAGGTAGAGGAAAAAAAATGTCGCGAAGCCCTCATTGAGCTGGCAGGTGAAAAAACTTCGCAAGGATCAGGAATTCGAGTAACTAAATACTCTCGCAAGGGAAGAGTAGCTTACGAAAAGGTTCCTGAACTAAAGATGGTAGATTTGGAAAAATATCGTCAAAGCACTACGGAGGCTTGGAGAATTTCAGAGATAGTCCAGTCAATTTAAAGACAACCAATGAAGTGAATAAAATCGAAACCACTATTTTTCTGGGACCAAGTCTTTTGGGGAGACAGAAAGAGCTTTAGCTAAAATAGTAAGGCTAACAAGCGACGGATTACGCGTACCTCTTTCTAGCCCACCTATATAGTTCACATGGAAATCTGCTTTCTCTGCTAGCTCTTCTTGTGTCATGTTCAATTCATGACGACGATTCCTGACTATGGCTGCAAAATCAGACAGAATTTGCTTTTTCAATTTTTTAATCTCATTGTCCATCTGTAAAACTCATTTATGTATTGAGATTACTCGATGTCATTTGGAATAAACACACACGATAGTGTTGAAAATAAACACTAAGGTGTGTATACTGAAAGATCACAAATTCGAAGCAAGGTAAGAAATGACAACATTTAAAAAAGCCGATTTAGTTCTGGAAGGGATTCGTCCGATGCTGATACATGCTTTTTTTGTTGATGCTCTTTCAACAAATAAAAAAGAAAAAACAGGAAGTGCAGGTAACGATCCTGAAGAATGGAAAAGAACAATCTACTTCAGGGCTAGCGACAACCAGTTGTACCTCCCTGGCACATACTTCTTTAGCTGCATCTGCTATGGGGCTAAGCATATTAAATCTGGACGAGGGTCCATACAACCAAAAATGGCTTCGACTTTGCAAATAAATGAAGATAAAATTTTTCTAAACCGTTTTATCCCTGAAAGCTGGGAGTTAACACAAGATTCAGATGAACCTGTTTATCTGGATGTCCGAGGTGTAAAAAACCCAACAACAAGGGGGAAAAACGCAAGATATAGGGTAGCTTTAAAAAATGACTGGTCCTGCTCCCTAACCATATCTTGGGACAGCAGTATTATTTCTGTTGGAGAGATGGAATCTTCGATTCTACACGCTGGAGCATACGTTGGTTTAGGTGATGGAAGGAATATTGGTTTTGGCAGATTTGCAATACGAAGTTTTGAACATCAATCAATTGAAGACCCTTTTTGGAAAAAGACGTCTTAAGAAATTAAATACGGATGGGCTTGGTGTGGTATAGCGTGGTACGGTAAGGTTTGGCCCGGTTAGGTAAGGTATGGTTTTTTATGCCCAAAAAACGACAGCCTATTGAAATATGGCTAGAGACACGAAAAAAAATCCTTAAGCGGGATGGTTTTTGTTGTCAGCGCTGTAAATTGGCTGTGAAAGAAGAAACAGCACATATTGACCACATACAATCTGGAAAGCTTGGTGGTAATGAGATGTGGAATTTACGAACACTCTGTAGAAGATGTCATGTTCTAAGAAACGATCACCGCCATAGAGGAATGATTTCAAAAGCACTCAAAGATGGAATTATTGGCGCAAACTGGAGGTCCGAACTATGGGACTGAAATGCATAAACAAAACACAGGTCGAGGCATATGACAAAACTTAACTACATGAAAATATTCACATTTCCTGTTTTACTCATGATTAGTGTTCTATCTTTTGCCAGCTACATGGCTTGGAATGAGTACACAATGAATAATCTACTCGTCGAGCAATCCTTATCGGGAAACTCTGTCGCAATTCAAATCCTTTCAAAATATAAAAAACCCTGGAAGCTGGATAAACGCATTATACATGCAGCACTTGAGGGAAATAACCATGCTATTCGTATTCTTGACTTAAAGCATGCTGAAGATGATTAACCCTTCCTTCCACCAAAACTAACAAATCACCTATACTTCTTATCAAGAGCGAGTTAAGAATTTTAAGTTTTTTTGTTCACCCTTAAATCATCGAAATAAGGTACTACCCCCTTCCTTTTGAAAGGATTTATTGCTATACACAAATTGATGACTTGCTGTCAATAAAAGCCGAATTTTCTGGTATACAGATGTAGAACATTGAATGTAAAGGGGTTGAGGAAGATATGAGAGGAATGTCTCATGAAAAACATAAAGAGAATCATTCACATAGTGACATGGTGACTGATTTTAAAAAACGTTTCTATATATCTATTATTCTTACAATTCCAATTTTTCTCCTATCTCCAATGATCCATCATCTGCTAGGTATTCATGAGGCTGTAAGCTTCCCTGGTGATTTGTATATTCTATTTGCTTTTTCCAGTGCCATTTTTTTCTATGGGGGATGGCCTTTTCTTAAGGGCGCCTTTCAAGAATTACATAAACGTACGCCTGGCATGATGACATTAATCGGATTGGCTATTTCAGTAGCATATGTTTATAGCTCAGCCATAGTTTTTGGATTACAGGGAAAAGTCTTTTTCTGGGAATTAGCCTCGCTGATAGACATCATGTTATTAGGTCATTGGGTCGAAATGCGATCTGTAATGGGGGCTGGTAAGGCATTAGAAGAGCTAGCAAAACTTATGCCTTCTGAAGCACACAGAGTTTCTAAAGATGGATCAGTTCAAGATATTCCATTAAGTGAGTTACTCCATAACGATATTATTCTTGTTAAACCGGGTGAAAAAGTACCTGCTGATGGAGTGATTAAAAAAGGAAAATCCAGCTTGAACGAATCTATGCTTACAGGTGAATCAAAACCTGTTGAGAAATCTGAAAGTGACCGTGTGATAGGTGGTTCTATCAATGGTGATGGATCGCTAACTATAGTGGTGGATAAAACTGGCCGCGAAACTTTTTTATCTCAAGTTATTGATTTAGTTAAAGATGCTCAAAAAAGCAAATCTAAGACTCAAGATATTGCCAACTATGCTGCCTATTGGCTAACAATAGTTGCTATCTTAGGAGGAACCCTTACGCTACTAACTTGGTATTTTTTATCGGATCAAACCCTATCATTTGCTCTTGAGAGAACGGTTTCTGTTATGGTGATTACATGTCCGCACGCTCTCGGACTTGCAGTCCCACTCGTAGTAGCAGTATCAACAGCTATAGCAGCGGGAAATGGGCTTTTAATTAGAAATAGAGTTGCATTCGAAGCAGCAAGAAATATTAATGCCATAGTTTTTGATAAAACAGGCACATTAACTAAAGGAGAGTTTGGGGTTACAGATATTGTTGTTTTTTCAAAACAATATTCTGAAAATGAAATACTTGAGCTTGCAGCAGCCGTAGAGCTACACTCAGAACACCCAATTGCAAAAGGTATCGTAAAAGCAGTTGAAAAACCAAAAAATGTTGAAAATTTTAAATCCATTCCTGGCAAAGGTGCTCAAGGGATTGTCGATGGCAAAACAATCAAAACAGTGAGCCCTGGATACCTAGCTGAAAACAAAATCTCAGTTGATAACCCTTCAATAAATCAACTAAGCGAACAAGGTAAGACTGTCATCTATGTAATAGTTGATGAAGCTGTTATTGGTGCAATCGCCCTAGCAGACATCATCAGGGAAGAGTCAAAACAAGCAATTGCAAAATTTAAAAAATTGGGAATCAAATGCTTTATGTTGACGGGTGACAATAAAAAGGTAGCTAACTGGGTGGCTAAAGAAATTGGTCTTGATGAAGTGATCGCAGAGGTTTTACCACAAGAAAAATCACAAAAAATTAAAGAAGTGCAGAAAAGAGGATTTACTGTGGCCATGACGGGTGATGGGGTCAATGATGCACCAGCGTTGGCACAGGCTGATGTAGGTATTGCCATAGGAGCTGGTACTGATGTGGCGATAGAAACAGCGGATATTATTCTTGTAAAGAGCAGTCCACTCGATGCCTTAGCAATTATTGAGTTAGCAAAAGCTACTTACAATAAAATGGTTCAAAATTTAGCTTGGGCAACAGGATACAATGCTCTTGCAATACCCCTAGCAGCTGGCGTCTTATACAAATATGGAATTCTTTTATCTCCAGCGGTTGCTGCTATTTTAATGTCCCTAAGTACAGTCATTTGTGCGGTTAACGCAAAAATGTTAAGAATCAAATCTAGGAGAAAAATATGAATAAACTTAGTGCAATCAGATTAGGCTTTGCTTTTGGTATCACGTTTGGTCTTTTTTATATAGCTTGCATAGCCATGATGATTCTTTTCGGAGAACAGACAACAGTTTTTGTCTTTAATAGCCTCATGCACGGCATCGATACAACAAAAATTATCAGAATGAATGTTCCCATTAGTGATTCATTAATTGGTCTTACAGGCACCTTTGGATTAGGTTGGGTTATGGGTGCACTCATTGCGTTATTCTATAATCTTTTCCCAACAAAGAAACCATAAGGTAAAATAAAATAATGAATCGACACTACACTGCTTGCACATCTTTTTATTTTTTTACCTTATTATACTTCTTGGTAATTATCCCCCATGCAGGATTTTCACATGAAACAGACTTAGGTACCTACATTCGATTGGCACTAGAAAATAATTCCGAACTCGAGGCCGCATATTACGAGTGGCAATCGTCATTGTTTGAGAAACAAGCATCTGACACCTTACCTGATCCTAAAATTGGATATGGGTATTATATTCAGTCTGTAGAAACAAGGGTGGGTCCTCAAAAAAATTATGTGAATGCAAGTCAAATGATTCCCTGGCTAGGTAAACTGAAGAACCGAAAGAGAGTTGCACACCAGAAGGCTTTAATAGCAGAACAAAAACTCTATGTATTAACCAGCAGCCTTATTAGAAAATTGAAGGATACTTTTTATGACCAGTATTTTATTGAAAAATCCAGCCAGCTAACTAATGAAAATATCGCTTTAGTTAATATTCTTGAGAGCGTAGCCCAAAGACGAGTTCAAGTTGGTGCAAGCTCAGCAGATACTATTCAGGCACAGATTGAAGTAAATAAGCTTCATGATAATCTCGACTCTCTAAAGAAGAAAGACCAAAGCATAATAGCAAAAATTCTTGCTCTTATGAACTTTACTCAAACTGCATACATCAAACCCCCTGGAAATCTGTTTCAAACCCAATGGAATATTCCTAAAAATATCAATAATGATGAACTTAAAAAAAATAACCCTAGCCTGATTCTCCTTGCATTACAGACAGAGAAAGAGAAAGCAAATTACAGACTTGTATGTCAGGATCGTTATCCTGATGTCACAGTTGGAGTTAATTGGATTGACACTGGAAAATCCATGACCCCCACTAGAGATAGCGGGAAGGACGCAATAATAGCATCAGTTTCACTAAATCTTCCAGTTTGGACATCAACCTATCGTTCGCGGGAAAACTCCGCCAAAAGTCAAGTCTTGTCAGCTACTGAATACCTTTCCCAAAAAACACAGGATTTATTGGCAGAATATGAAGACATCGTCTTAAGATTTGAAGATGCTGAAAGAAGAGCTTCTCTATATAAAGGCACTCTTCTTCCACAAGCAGAACAAGCATTAGAAATCCTTATTGAGTCTTACAAATCTGGGAAAACAGAATTTGACAGAGTACTTGAAAGCCAAAGAATCTTGCTCCACTTTCAACTTGAATACGAGCGTGCGATGGTCGATCAAGCAAAAGCTATTAATGCTTACGAAGAAATAACAGGAGCTTGCAGGTTATGAAATTACCCAATAATGTTTCGATAAAAAGTATTTCCATAGCACTGCTTATCACATCCGTCTTCTTGATTATACTTATTCTTTACTTATTTAGCGAAAAACAAACCCAAGAAAAAATGGACCACTCTGTACATAGCAACATGCAAATGTCTGATTCCAAAAATATTTATTTATCAGAAAGAGCGAGTAAACTAGCGCAAGTTGAGGTTGCCCCTGTCATACGTGAGTTCATTCCCTTTGAAATCAGGTTATATGGAAGTGTCGACTATGACGAAACAAAACTAGCTCACATCACAGCTTGGGTACCTGGCAGAATTGAAAAACTCTATATCAATTTTACGGGCATGGCAGTTGAAAAAAGTGATCCCATGGTGGATTACTACAGCCCTAATCTTATTGTAGCCCAAGAAGAGTTGATTCAGTCTCTTAAATCATTTCGCGAGCTTAAAAATACCCAAACAAGTTTCGCAAAAGATCAATCGGGAAGAAACCTTGAATCAGCCAGAATTAAATTACGGTTACTTGGAATCGATCCCGAACAAATAGAGGAGATTGAGGCGACAGAAAAGGTTAAGGAGGTCATCCGAGTAAAAGCTCCTGCCAGTGGTGTGGTGATTCATAAAAACGCATTAGAAGGTGAGTATGTAAAAGAAGGTACCGAGATGTTCACCATTGCAGAGTTGGACGAAGTGTGGATACAACTCGAAGCGTATGAAAGCGACCTTCCTGGATTAAAATTAAATGAAAAGGTGCAATTTAAAACGGATGCCTATCCAGGTGAAATTTTTACTGGAAGAATTAGTTTTATCGACCCCTTTTTGAATGAAAAGACCCGAACGACATCTTTTAGACTGAATGTAGAAAACAAAGAAGGTAAATTAAAGCCTGGAATGTATGTGACAGGTGTTGTGAATGCTTACATTACAGCTGAGGGTGAAACCATCTGCCATGCCCCAATCGAACAAACTCCACCACTAGTTATTCCAGCATCAGCCGCTTTAATTACGGGAAAACGGGCTATTGTTTATGTTCAGAACCAAGAAAACCCATTTGAATACAGCTTACGTGAAGTAGTGCTCGGTCCACGGGTTGGTAATCATTATATTGTCAATGATGGCTTAGATGAAGGTGAACTTATTGTTGTGCATGGGAATTTTAAGATCGATAGTGCCGCACAAATTCAAGCAAAGCCAAGTATGATGTCCCCCGAAGGTGGAGTCAAACCAATGAAAGGACATGGCCATTAATGGATAACAATAGTCAAAATAATTCATCTTCTTTTGTTGGCGGAATTGTAAAGTTTTTCCTAAAAAACCGACTCTTTGTTTGGATACTCCTCATTGGGTTGTTTTTTGGGGGGCTCATGGTAGCTCCTTTTGATTGGAAACTAGGTGATTTACCAAGAGACCCCGTTCCCGTTGATGCAATTCCAGATATTGGAGAAAACCAACAAATCGTCTTTACTCCATGGCCAGGACGCTCACCACAAGATGTTGAAGATCAAATTACTTATCCATTAACATCCTCTCTACTTGCAATCCCAGGGGTTAAGAGCGTTCGCGCTTTCTCAATGTTTGGTTTTTCCTCAATTTATATTATTTTTAGTGAGGATATTGATTTCTATTGGTCAAGAAGTCGAATCCTAGAAAAACTCAATAGCCTACCGATGGGAACTCTCCCAACAGGTGTTACACCTGCACTTGGTCCTGATGCCACCGCTTTGGGACAAATTTATTGGTACACCATTGAAGGACAAGACAAAAATGGGAACCCAACAGGTGGTTGGGATCTTCAGGAACTGAGAACTGTTCAAGATTGGATTGTCAGGTATGCCCTCCTCTCTGCTGAGGGGGTAAGTGAAGTAGCTTCGATTGGTGGATTTGTAAAAGAGTACCAGGTCGATGTCGACCCAGATGCTCTTCGCGCTTACGGTATAACTCTTCATGATGTGTTTATGGCAGTTAAAGGATCGAACCTTGATGTAGGCGCCCGCACAATAGAAGTGAATAATGCAGAATATGTGATTCGCGGTATTGGTTTTATAAAAACCGTTGAAGACCTTCAAACATCAGTGATTAAATCCCGTGATGGGACACCTATTTTTATTAAAGATGTTGCCAATGTTAGTCTTGGTCCTGCACTCAGGAGAGGTGTACTAAATAAAGAAGGGTCTGAAGCTGTAGGTGGTGTTGTCGTCGTTCGTTATGGCTTTAATCCCCTTAAAGCGATTAAGAGCACAAAAGAAAAAATTAAATTGATTGCTCCCACACTTCCAAAGAAGATACTTCCCGATGGTACAGAAAGTCAGCTTGTGATCGTTCCGTTTTATGACCGCACAGAATTAATTTACGAAACCCTTGATACTCTTAACCAATCATTAATTCTCGAAATTCTTGTTACGATAATTGTCATTCTCTTTATGCTGAAACATCTTGGAAGCTCTCTTATTATTTCGGCCACCCTCCCCCTTGGGGTGCTAGTAAGCTTTATCTTTATGAAGATATTTGGTGTTGATGCAAATATAGTTTCCCTTTCAGGAATAGCCATCGCAATAGGTACAATGGTTTATGCGGGAATTGTAATCTGTGAAAATGTTTTAGAAAAATTATCCAAATCGCAACCTAATGACACAAAACTTCAGCTTATTTTTGAAGGAGCTAGTGAAGTATCAGGCGCAGTCTTAACAGCCATCACTACAACTGTCGTTGGATTCCTACCAGTTTTCGCTATGGTTGCAGCAGAAGGAAAACTCTTCAAACCCCTTGCCTTCACAAAAACTTTTGCACTCATAGCTTCTGCATTAATCGCTTTCACAATAGTCCCAGCTATTGCCTATTATTTCTTAAGACCCATAAAAGTCGAACGTAAGCGTTGGTCAAACATACTGAACTGGGTCATCATAGGTATTCTGGCATTCTTATTAGCGGGACTATGGTCCCCTCTAGGCATAGAAAAAGGAATGATTCGCAACTTTATTTTTGTTTCGGGTGTAATTGCTGGAATTCTTTTTCTGTTCCAAGGTTTTCAAACCGTTTTTCCAAAAATCCTAAGCACATCCCTCATCTACAAGAAAACATTCCTGGCGATTCCGAGCTTTCTAATCCTATGGGGTGCAATAATCTGGTGGGGAGCCCCTACTTTCTTTGGAGGGTTGCCAAATTTTGTTCAAGAAATTCCTCCTTTAGCTCAATTGAATAAATCTTTCCCTGGACTTGGAAAAGAGTTTCTCCCTCCTCTTGACGAAGGGGCGTATTTATTCATGCCAACAACAATGCCTCATACTTCCATTTCAGAGGTTTCAGATGTACTGCAAAAACAAAACATTGCCATCACTAATATCCCTGAAGTGGAGACAGCTGTTGGAAAGCTCGGTCGTGTAGAGAGTCCCCTTGATCCTGCTCCGTTGTCCATGATTGAAACAGTGATTCAATATTACCCACTATTCCTAACCGACAAAGATAAAAACATTCAACGGTTCGCTTTTGATTCTACAAAAACCGATTTTTTCCGCGATGTTGAAGGAAATCCAGTTTTAGCACCTGATGGCAAACCATATAAAGTAAAAGGGACATTCCATCGGGACGAGAATAATCAATTAATTACCGACAGTAATGGAATGCCATTTCGCCTTTGGCGCGCTGAGCTTGACCCCTCCATTAACCCAGATAGAGAATTTTGGGAAGGAATTCGGAACCCTGATGACATTTGGGAGCAAATTGTTCAAGTTTCAGAGATGCCAGGAACTACAACCTCACCTAAGCTACAGCCAATCATTGCCCGCATTGTTATGCTACAAAGCGGAATGCGTGCCCCAATGGGCATGAAAATCAAAGGTCCAACATTAGAGGCAATAGAGAAAGCCGGTATCGCAATTGAACGAGTATTGAAAGAAGTGCCCGAAATTGTTAGCGATGCAGTAACTGCTGATCGTATTATTGCAAAACCCTATTTAGAAATACGAATCAATCGAGAAGCTATCGCTAGATATGGAATTAAAATATCGGATGTTCAGCAAGTCATAGAAGTAGCGATTGGTGGTAAGCCAATTACAACGACTGTTGAAGGGAGAGAGCGTTATCCTGTCCGTGTGCGCTATTTGCGGGAATTACGTGACCAGATTGAAGTGCTAGATAAAATTCTAGTTCCTAGTCCACAAGGCGTACAAGTTCCCCTCTCACAGTTAACGACCATCGCCTATGTCAACGGCCCACAGGTAATCAAAAGCGAAGATGGATTTCTAGTTGGCTATTTAACTTTTGATAAAAAGCCAGATGTAGCAGAGGTAGAAGTAGTTCATGCAGCTCAAAACAAAATTCAAGAACTCATTAAATCTGGCATGCTCGATTTAGGTGAAAATGTTTCTTACACTTTTGCAGGAAATTTCGAAAACCAGATTCGAGCTGAAAAAAAACTTAAACTTGTTGTACCCCTGACCCTCGCTATTATTTTTATCATACTTTATCTTCAATTTCAGTCAGTTTTAACTTCACTAATCGTTTTCTCAGGAATATTAGCTGCATGGTCGGGTGGTTTTATCATGATTTGGCTTTATGGTGAACCCTGGTTCATGGACTTCACCATCTTTGGTGTCAACATGCGTGACCTATTTCAAATGCATCCAATTAACCTAAGCGTTGCTATTTGGGTAGGATTTTTAGCTCTATTTGGTATTGCATCAGACAATGGAGTATTGATAGCCAGCGGTCTTGATGATGGTATTAAAAATAAATCCATTAACACCATAAAAGAATTACATCAAAAGATCATCACAGCATCTACTCACAGACTGAGACCCGCCTTAATGACTTCTGCTACAACAATGTTAGCTTTGCTACCTGTTTTGACTGCAAAGGGGCGTGGTGCGGATATAATGGTCCCTATGGCCATCCCTTCGTTTGGAGGAATGGTGGTTGTTCTTATAACAATATTTGTTGTTCCTGTTTTATATTGCGCAGTGGAAGAACGACGGTTATTGAAAACCCAGAAAAAAGGACAACATGAAAACAAATAAGCCCAAATGGCCTCCAGAAACCGAGTCAAACATTCTTCCAACACACCTCTTCTACCCACAAGGCAGGCTATTTTATCTCTTTCACGCCCTGCTTTTTATAATCATTATTTTTCCCTATGTAGAAACACCAACAGAGAAGCTCCCTCCATTGCTCCTAACTATCACAAATATTGCTATTATTGGATCAATTATCTACGCGGTCAGCATCAACAATAAACAGGTAATCGTTGGACTTATCCTTGGATTACCAACACTAATCCTGTGCTGGATTCATGTTCCAATCACCCAGGAACTTGCTTTATTGTTAACCACTCTCCTTTATATCTATGCAATCTTATTGATTATTCCATTTCTTGTTGGTGCAAAGAAAATAGGTAGTGAGGAAATATACGGAGCTATTTCTCTATATTTTCTTTTAGGGCTCACCTGGGCAACCATCTACCAAGAACTAGAATGGTTTTACCCACATTCACTACAGCTTGTAACTTCTCAATCAGGAGCTTCTGAATTGATATGGTCTGATTACCTATTCTTTTCATTTACGACACTGACAACCTTAGGATACGGGGATATTGTCCCTATCAATTCAAATGCCAGATCCTTAGCTATCATAGAAACAACAACAGGGGTAATTTTTCTCACAGTCATGGTTGCAAGGATCATTGGTCAATCTCTCACAACAGGAGTATGCAGTCTTCTAACTTCCAAAAAAACACCCTAAACAGATCAAACTGAGTACAGCACTCTTTTGAACGACAAACCTCTTTTTTGATTGATATTAAAAATCAGCCTTTTGATTGAGAAGTTTTAATCCGTTAAATATCACAATGATAGACGCTCCTGTGTCTGCTGCAATAGCCATCCATAGTGTTGAAATTCCAAAGAACACAAGCAGGATAAATAGAGCCTTCAATCCCAGTGAAAAGATTATGTTTTGTTTTATAACCTTTAAGGTACGCCTCGAAAGCTTGATACACCAGGGAATCTTCGCGACCTCATCTGAGACAAGTACTATATCTGCAGCTTCCAAAGATACATCAGTTCCAATTCCACCCATTGCAATTCCTACAGTAGCAATACTCAAAGCTGGTGCATCATTAACTCCATCACCAACCATTGCTGTCTCAAAGTACTCCTCAGATAATTTATTCATGATTTCAACTTTTTCTTCAGGAAGAAGTTCCGCATAGTATTCGTCAACTCCCGATAAATCCGCCAACGATTTGGCCGTTTGCTTATTGTCTCCAGTAAGCATCACTACTTTGTCAATCCCTAGTTGTTTTAACTCTTTCACTGTCTGATTAATGGATTCACGGGGTTTATCAGCAACGCTGATTAATCCGCATATATGAGAATCACTACCAATTGAAATGATTGTATGCCCAGCATCCTCCATATCACAAGCAAGTTGATGAACATCTTCTGTTTCCAGTTTCATTTCATGCATATAACGATGGCTTCCAATCCAATATCGCTTACCCTTAATTTTTCCCTCTGCTCCTTTTCCTTTAAATATTTGGTAATCTTCTGCAGGGGTAAATTCAATTTTATCAGCTTTGGCTCTATCTAATATAGCCTTAGCCAATGCATGCTCACTAGAATATTCAAGAGAAGCGGCTCTCTCTAAGAGTTCTCTTTCTGTGTGATTATTCAAGGGAATCATTTTTTTAACTTCGGGCTGTCCGTATGTAAGGGTTCCAGTCTTATCAAGAGCTATTGCCTTAATACGACCTATCGCCTCTAAATATTTCCCCCCTTTTATCAAAACCCCATTTCGTAAAGCCGAAGTTAAGGCAGAGACTATACTCACAGGAGTCGATAAGACTAAAGCACACGGGCAAGCAACCACTAGCAATACGAGACTGCGATAAACCCATTCTTGCCAAGGTTGTTGGAGCATCAATGGAGGAATTAAAAGAACAAGAAGGGCAAAAAAGAGCATTGAAGGAGTGTAGATTCTGGCAAATTTCTCAACCCATTGTTCGGTTTTTGCCTGTTTAGATTGAGCTTCTTGTACAAGGTGGATCATTCTTGCGAGGGTGGTATCCTCTGATTTCTTTTGCACTCGACATTCTAACGTCCCATCTCCATTGATAGTCCCAGCAAAAACTTGACTTTCTGGCTCTTTGTATACCGGCATGGACTCTCCGGTGATTGGAGATTGATTGACATAAGAACTTCCTTTGAGGATCACACAATCAAGTGGGATACGCTCTCCTGGTTTGATTAAAATCACACTCCCAACGTCAATATTTTCAACTCTTTTGACTTGGAGATTTTTGCTGCCAGGGATTATTACCCGCGCCTGAGGTGGTGATAAATCCATAAGAGACGAAACTGCACGCCTTACTCTATCAACACTCCAACTTTCTAAAAGCAAAGCAGATGAAAATAAAAATGAAACTGTTGCTGCTTCAAAAAACTCACCAATAGCAATAGCTCCACTTACAGCAATCACCATGAGCATATACATATCGGGTTGAAGTCTCCTTAAAGACCGCCAAGCTTTTGGAAGCACATGCCAAATAGAAAAAGCCGCAGATAAAAGATAGAAAAAAATAGTAGGAATTGCCATAGTGTGAGGTGTTTTTTCCTCATAATAACCTAAAATATCAAGGATGTTTGGATGTTGATAGTAGTGATAAACAAACCCAAATATCAAAAATAGGCCACTTAAACTAGTTAAAATTTCTCTTTTATACTGTTCATAAAATTTATTTTTTAGCTTTAAAGTTCTCTCTTCCCAAGGAATGGCATTCATTCCAACTGAAAAAACCAATTCAATAACAGCTTCAGAATTTATTTTCTCAGGGTCCAATATTACAGACATTTTAGAGTTTAAGATGTTAAATTCAAGATCCTTAACACCCTCTTTATCGCCCAGTAAATTTTTCAATATAGAGACTTCTTCTGCGCAGTCTAAACCAAAAACTTTAAAGTTGATTTTCTCTATGGATTTTTTCATTAGATCGCAGACTTACCTCGTTCACCCGTACTGATACGAATGACTTCTTCAATAGGTGAGACATAGATTTTTCCATCGCCATGAAGACCTGTATGTGCATTCTTTTCAATTGCTTCAATAACATCATTGACTATTCTTTCGGAGCAGACAATCTCAATCTTAGTATGTGGTTTATAGTCCGTATAATCAGTATTATTTTCACCATTACTCCGACCAAACCCCCGAACGTCAGTAACGCTTACTCCTGTTAACCCATCGATTTTATGTAGAGCTAGGGTGACTTTTGTTAACATGTGATCTTTTATGTACGCAGTAATTTTTTTCATAATGATTCTCCCTGTGTGTTTTTGGTTACCTTTCCATTAGGGTATTCTTGATGCGAAAACCATTTATAAAGTGCCGGTATGACCAATAATGTCAGTAACGTAGAGGTGAAGAGACCTCCAATAACAACTGTTGCTAATGGACGTTGAACCTCGCTCCCCGTCCCATATGAAAACAATAATGGTAATAATCCCAAAGCTGTTGTGATAGCAGTCATCAGAACAGGTCTTAAGCGTAAGCAAGCGCCTTTAATAGATGCTTCATTCATTTCGTATCCCTCTCGAACCAACTGATTCAAGTAGGTCACAAGTACCATCCCATTTTCTAGAGCAATTCCAAATAGTGCAATGAAACCAACTGACGCAGGGACTGATAGATTCTGGCCGGATAGCCATAAAGCTATAATCCCTCCAACTAGAGCTAACGGAATATTCATTAGAATAAGAGCTGTATTTCTAATAGAATGGAAGCTGCTGTATAGAAGAAGTGTGATAAAGAATAGAGTAATGGGAATGACAATAGCAAGACGTTTATTGGCTTCTTGCTGCAGTCGAAACTGTCCTCCCCACGTGACCAGATACCCAGCTGGAAGATTTATCTGATTGGTGATAGCCTTTTGTGCTTCTTCGACAAATGAGACTATATCCCTACCAACGACATTGCACTGAATGGTGATAAATCGCTGATTATTTTCTCGTGTAATTTGCCGTGGTCCTACTATCTCATGTACCGTAGCTAATTCGTCTAACGGGATATGTTTTCCATCTGGTGAGTCTATAATCACCTCCTTTATCGCTTCAATCGTTTCGCGTGCTTCCGGTTCATAACGAACTACAATATCGTAGCGACGAATCCCTTCAAAAATTTGCCCTGCATTAGCACCTCCAACAGCTGAACTAATGACGTCTTGTACTTCTGATAGATTTATGCCATACCTTGCCACTGCATGACGATCTGGTGTAATCAATAATTGTGGCGTTCCACTGACTTGGTCTACCTGAACGTCTTTTGCACCCTTTATCTCTCTTACGACTGCTGCAATTTCATCGGCTTTTTTCTTGAGAAGATCCAAATCGTCACCAAATAATTTAATTGCCAACTCAGCACGTACACCTTCTAATAACTCATCAACTGTCATTTCAACAGGTTGAGTGAGGTTAATCTGCACCCCAGGAACTTCACCTAATTCTTTTCTAATTAAATTCTCAATATGCTCCTGATTACCTTGAACTCGCCATTCCGATTTGGGTTTTAAAATTACATACATTTCGGCAGAATTAATTGGGTCGGCATGAGCACCTACCTCGCCACGCCCTATTCGAGTAACGGTTTCCATCACTTCAGGGATTTTAAGTAGGCGTCTTTCAACGATCATTGTCGTCCTTTTACTTTCCTTTAATGAAATAGAAGGTGCCATAGTGAGACGCACAACAATAGTCCCTTCTCTAAGCTTTGGGGTGAACTCTGACCCAAGCCATGGAAAAATAAGAAAGCCTATCAATAAAACCCCAACAGAGAGAAAAACAGCGTACCATCTATTGTGGACAAAAAAAGTGACTAACGGACGGTAGGGCTTAAGTAGAGTGCGAACAACGATAGATTCTTTAGACTTTCCGTTTTCTGTTCTAGATCGATTCCTTCGCATGAGAAAATTACATAAGAATGGAGCTTGAAGAACGGCAAAAACAAGAGACCCAAGCATTGCTAATGCAACAGAATAAGCTAATGGACGGAAAGTTTTACCTTCTACTCCTTGGAGAGTAAATAAAGGGAGAAAAACAATCACGATAATAGAAATCGCATAGACAATAGGACGTGCAACTTCACGACAAGCCCGACTGATAATGTGGATTTGAGATTCATCTGGGTCCGCCTCTCGTAGCATCCTATCGACATTTTCTACCATTACAATCGTTCCATCTACCATCATTCCAATGGCGATGGCTAATCCTCCCAATGACATCAAGTTGGCTGAAATGTCGAGATACCACATGGCAATGATGGCAAATAACACCGAGAAGGGGATGGAGAGAGCTACGACAATACTTGGTCTAAAACCACCCATAAAAACCAACAGAACAAGAGCAACTAAAATAATTCCCTGAAAGAGGGCATTTGTGACCGTACTAACTGAAGCTTCCACAATATCTTTTTGCTGATAATAGGGAATAATTTGAACACCCTCGGGTAAAATCTGATTAATCTCGTGGATTTTGTTCTCTACGCTCTCAATGACAGTAGAGGCATTGGTCCCATACAATTTGATGACCATGCCTGAAATAACTTCACCTTCACCATTTCGAGTTTGCAAGCCTCTACGTACTGCACCACCGATCTTTACATCTGCAATCTCTTGTAAATAGACAGGACGACCATCATCTGTTTTAATAATGATATTGTTAAGGTCATTAATCCCAGTTGCTAACCCAACAGATCGAATAATCAGCTCTTCACTATTTTTTTCGAGAAATTGAGCACCCACATTTAGATTGTTCGCTTTTATCCGTTCGATTAGTTCATTTAACGAAATCTTATAGCGCAACAAAGCATTAGGATCTACGACGACATGATATTGTTTTTCAAACCCACCTATCCCAAGGACTTCGGTAACACCAGGCACTGTTTGAAGATGAAATTTTACGATCCAATCCTGAATTCCCCTAAGTTCTTCGAGGGTATGTTGCTTTGTGTCATCTTGAAGATAATAAAACAAGACCAGTCCCATCCCTGTGGAAATCGGTCCCATAACAGGCTCACCAAAACCCTCTGGTATTTGTTCTCTAGCCTCTTGTAGACGTTCACTCACAAGTTGCCGACAGAAATAGATACTCATATAGTCTTCGAAATAAACATTAACGACAGATAGTCCGAAATTTGAAACACTTCTAACTTTTTTAATACCAGGAAGGCCAGTCATAGACACTTCAACAGGATAGGTTACATATTTTTCGACTTCCTCTGGCGCAAGACCTTCCGTTACAGTGAAAATTTGAACGAGATTGGGGGATACATCTGGAAATGCATCAACAGGCAACTTTTGATAACACCAATAACCTGTGACAATAACCAAAGCCATGAAAATTGCCATCATAAGCTGATTGTGTAAACCGGCGTCAACTAAGCGTTTTAACATTGAAATTCCTCGTGTAACTTAATGCCCGTGACCATCACCAAACGACTCCTTTCCTAATTCAGCTTTTAAAGTAAAAGAGTTCTTTTTAACATACTCTTCTCCTTCGCTAAGACCCGAAATAATCTCAATATTTTCAATATCAGAGCGTCCAATTTCGATTGGGACTGCATGAAATTCCTCTCCCTCTTTAACAAACACTATATTTTTTCCCTCAATTAACTGAATAGCTGAGCGTGATACCATGACTGGAACTTCCGTTTCCTCAATAGCCACCTTTGCAGTAATAAACATCCCCGGTTTCCAGTGTTGAAGTTGATTATCTAGAACGATTCTAGCGGTAGCTGTACGTGTTGATTCATCCAAAAATGAACTGACGTAATCTATTTTACTAAAGGCACTTGGATCTTGTGCTTTTGAAGTAATGAGAGCCTCTTGCCCAACATGGATTTTACCAAGATCTTTCTGGTAAATGATGAGGTTTACCCACACATCACTAAAATCCGCTATTGTAAAAGCATTGGTGTCATTATCAATTTTTTCTCCTAAAGTGAGGTGTTTTTCAACAACTATCCCGTTGATTGGTGAGCGCATCTCATAGTTAGTCAAAACATGTTCTTTTCCAGATCGCAAATCCTTAAGAGCCTCATCATCAAGACCAATAGCGTGTAATTTTTGTTCTGAAGAACTTAACTTTATTCGTTCTTCTTCATACGCCTGTTTACTGTCGAGATAATCCTGCTCAGAAGTGATTTTTTTCTCCCAAAGCCCCTTTTCCCTCTCGTATTTTGCTTGAGTTAAGCGCACTTTTTCTAAAGAGCCAAGAAAATCGGCCTTCAAATCAGCAAGGTCACGACTTTCAATAACAGCCAGTAGACATTTCTCCTTTACCTCATCTCCAAAGTTTTTATAAACATCTCGAACGACCCCAGGAACACGAGGAACAATGTGAGCTAAACGATTTTCGTTAAAGGAAACTTCACCAGAAAGATTTAAATAAACTTTGAGTTTTCCAGGTTTTGCCAAAGCTGTTTCAATCTCAAACTCCTTAATTTCTTCATTGCTTAGGTGAACAGATTGTTCTTTATGACCCTTGTCCTCACTATGTAATTGATTTTTTTCGCCCGCGTGAGACTCTTCTAGTTCATGATCATGAGTAGCAGTTGTTGGAAAAAAAACATAAAGGAGAATTGTCAGCAGGACAAAAAATAATACCAGTGAGATAATTTTTATTTTTCCTATCATTGTTTTACCCCTTTAGAGTGGAGATGTTCATGAGTACCTAGACACCCTCCCGTTAGACGTTCTAGTTCCGCAAAAGATTTATGGTATCTGGATAATGAAGTAAGGTACTGTGCTCTCGTGCTGAAAAATGTTCGTTGAGCATCGAGAACATCTAAATATTCAAATTTTCCTTGTTTGTAACCTTCAGAAGATGCATCAAAAGCCTGCTTTGCACTTGATAAAACATCCTCTTTCAGCACAATGACCTCTATGTAGGCTGCTGAAAGATCCTCGTAAACTTGAAAAAGGTCGGCTCTGACCTTGATATTTGATGCGTCGTACTCTTTTTTTGATTTGGCGAGTTTGTTTTTCGCCTTGCAAATATTTCCTTGATTGCGATTAAAGATGGGGATTGGAATTGATAGATTAACCACAAATCCATAATCTTTAGTTTCTTCAAATTTCTTTATTCCGCCACCAACGGTCACATCTGGAATGGCTTGTGATTTTTCTAAAGCTATTATGGATTGTCGAAACTTAATTTCGTCACACCATCGAGCTAGGTCTGGGTTATGTATAACAATCTCCATCAACTTTTTAAGATCGGGAATCTTAATGACTGTATCTAAATCTCCTATCACCTTCTCAAAATTTACATTTGTACTTCCCCAAAAAGACGCTAACTCTAGCATATCTGAATTTCGGTCTCTCTCCGCTCTTTCCAACTCAATTCTTGTTGTCGACAGAGCGACTTTGGCTTTAGCCTCTTCTACTGGTGAAACCTTTCCAGCTTTAACCTTTTCAGAAACAGTATTATAAACTTCTTGAGCAATAAGATACTGCTCTCTTGCTAGTGCTACATTTTCCTGAGCAAAAAGAACATCTATAAAGGCTATACTTGTCCCATATAATACATCGAGGCGCTTGGATTCATAATCCCAGCAACTTAAAGATTTATCATATCTAGCAACAGATTTTCTATTCTTTCTTTTTCCTCCTAATTCGATGAGTTGGCTTAATCGAAGAGTAGATTCTGCAGCCTGAAAACCTTTATGAGCCTTATCCCCGCCAAAGTCTTCAATTTCACCCTCAATTTCAGGATTAGGAAGAAGACCTGCTTGGAGAATCAGCGCCTCTCTTGCTCGAACCTCATAGGAAAAAGCTCCCAACTCCGGGTTTTTTAATAGAGCTAGAGATAGTGCATTCCTTAATGTTATTGTTTGATCTTCTTCGGAAAACATGGAATATTGGTCACAATCTGAACATTCACCTACCCCCTCACTTGCAAAAATGCAAAGCAATACCAGAATTAAAAACATACACCAAAACCTTTTCTTATCCTGAACGAAGTCTCATGAAACTGAATGTTAAGCACTTGAAAATTCAACTTGCCTAAGCAACGTTCATTTATATAATAATTTATGTACAAGATTTTTTATTTAATATCCACAAGTGGTTTCTTTACGTCCCGTGACTAGGAAAGTCCAGTTGATCCCAAAGAATACGACTTCAATAATCCATTGCATTCCTTCAGTAAAGTGTTTGAGGATTCCATCATGATGACTGGATTGTTCCTCTTTCGTAAAAAACATTAAATTGGAATATCACCAAAAAAAACCACTACTAATTTCTCTTGAAAAATCCGCACAAATCCTGCACACTTACGGGCAACAAGTGACTGAAACGCACAAGAATTGTCATAAAACGATTCTTGCCTTCTTAGAGGGAATGTTATCAGTTAATTGTTGAGCCTTGTTGAGAATTAAGGCTATGTATCGGACTTGAAAACAGAAGTTGGGCAACCAACCGGGGGTTCGAATCCCTCCTCTTCCGTATTTTTTAAGCCCCTTTCTCTCAATGAATCTCAAAAATTTACAGCATTATTAACCGCTCTCAACTGAGATGAGTTTTAGATCCCATTCCGTGATAAACTCAGGTTTATTTTTCCTTATCAAATTTAAATTTCATTGAGTATACAATGTATGCGTCAATAAAACTAATGTTTCAATTGATATTGAAAAACAAAAAAACAAATTACATTCTTTTATGAAGGTTTATTTAAGATAAGGAGAAAAATATGACGAGTATTTCAGCTCAAATGATGTCGTCAATATCCGAATATCGCAATGCGAACGGTAAGGATTGGCATAAGAAAATTGGAACTAAAGATCACAATAATACACCAAAATCCTGGAAAATACTAACCGCAGAAGCTGGTTATATCTTTACATTTGCATTTTCTATTACTGAAACGGTTGCAAAGTCGGCTTTACTTCTTTTGTCTACTCTTGCTGCACTCATTACCACAGAACCAATGAAAAAAGCATGGGAAGATGTAAAAAGTTCAGGCTTTTCAATCGGTTGGTCATTTGTTGATATCTGTATTACCCCTTTTTGCTTAGACATCGCAACTAGCGAAGATCAAGCCCGTAATATTTTTTCCAAGGGAAACCTTCTTCGCGTTCCCTCACCACAAGTAAATTGAGTGATTGCGCAAACATTTAATAGGGCCGTGCTACCTGACGCTGGCCCTGTCTTTTAATCCTAATTCTGTTCAAATAAATCCAACGAATATCTCTCCTTTCGAAATGCTCAAAAAGTAGGAGCAACATATTATAAACCAAATTTATCGTCATCGTTCTTATATTAATGTAAACTACACAGAAATACTGTCGTATAAGCTAGTTATGCAACCAGTATACCCAAGTGGCGTGTTTCACATACCTCTCTTACCTTTTCAATATTCGTTAGACGTTCATCCATTGAGCGATCTTCAAGTCAAAAATCTTTCAGCATTCCTTTTAATCTTGAAAATGATGGTTGACTCGGGTATAAAGCCCATATTTCAAAAAATTAAAGCATAGGAGAATCACATGCTTCCAATAACAAATATGACTCAACATCTCAACAGATTAAATGCAGCAGTAAACGAAAGGCAACCTAGCCAGGAAGAGGTTATTTTTATGCGAGCACAAAAAGAATGGGAAGAAACGGGTGATGACTCTGCTAATTTCGAAAAGTATGTTTACTCAAGAAAAAACATCACTCCAGACTGTAAAGTCATCAAAGTAACAATTGCCCTTCCAATTTTTAATTCTAACTCAAAACAATCATACATCGACTTTTCAGTTCGTTGTGAGGAAGACTGCAAGGAACTTATGAGAGTTGGAAAAGAAGTTCTCTTAAGTCAAAACGATGCACGTGATACTTCTTTTATCGACCTTGAAAATGAACCTAATACCGTGAGGTACTCTAATGCAGAAGGTGGAGGTCATATGACTATGAAAATTCTACGGTCTTTAGAAGAATTTGACCCTCATCTCGAGGAAGTTCGTTTGCTAGTTGATGGTGTACCTGCCCAAATCAACCGTAATCCATAGTTGAAAAAAGGGGCAAGCCTGACCTTGAGCAAAACGAATTTATCCTCAAAATCGCCAACTCATTTCTCTACAGGCCAGGCTTGCCCCCTTTTTTTATAATCTCTGTAACTTCAATTCTTTTTCTTTAATACCAATCCCAATAAATAAAGCAGCAAATAAGCATAGTGACGACAAGTACCTTTTGCAGATGCCAAGCTGCGAATATCGAAATCATTTGTCAGCTCTATTCTTGATCTCCTACAGTTTACTACGATTAAAGATATTGCCTAACTATCTGAAAGTTACTTGGGATACAGTCAAAGATCTTCATAAAAAGCATCCTAAAAAAAATGCAAAAACATTGAGCTTAAAGATTTTAAACATACCTCAATTGATGAAATCAGCATTTCCAAGGGGCATAAGTATATGACTGTTATTACTGACTTAAAGACGGAGCTAATACTACATAGTGTGGAAGGGAGAAAGAAAAACAACAAGAAAATCATTTAATACTATTCAGAACCTGATCGTTCATCTAGCTCGCCGCCTAATAGCTACTCAAAGAAGTTTGAGTAGCTATTAGGCGGCGAATTTTCGCTTAAAGGAATCCGCAATAAAATAAAAAAATAAATCCCATTACAAAAAAAATTAAACCAACACTTCCTTCTACTTTGAAAGGATTTTCACGAATATTTAAAACTTGACAAGCCTCTAAACGTCCCTTTAAAGTATGCCTATAATCGTTTCACAAAAAAATTTACCAAAAAAAAGTATTATGACAGGAAAAGTTACTCATGAGAATCACCTACTTCCTCTCATTTGGATGGGGGCGATACGTAGCACTACAGCCTTTCCTTTTGAACATCCCTTGGAATTAGTTAAATTAACTTGTCAAGCGACACCTACAACCCCAACATTTCAAGTTGTAAAAAATATATTCAAAAATGAAGGCATGCTTGGTTTCTCAAAAACGATTTTAACAAATTTTCCAAGGCGAGTACTTAAAGAAGCTGTAAGATGGCCTGTAATAGGTTATACTCATCAACAAATTACGAAGCTCTTTCCAAATACTTTCCCCGCAGAAGGCACAGCATCCAAATTATTTACTGGAGCATCCGTAGCGTTATTTGACTCCGCAATCATACTTCCTCTCGAACAGTTGATGGCTTTTAAAGTCAAAGAACGGAAAAAGTACCCCGATTTTTTTAAAAATAAGTTGTCGACTGATCGAGCTCCATCTTTGTACAGAGGTTTAAAAATAAATTTAATACGACAAAGCGTCCTCTGGTGCACATTAATGGGAATCAACAACGAGTGTAAAAAATGTTTTGATTTACTAGATTCAGAAAAAGCTCATCCATTCCTTCGACAAGGAATCACTAGTATTTTTATTTCTTTAGGTCTGATTTCTTGGTGTTTACCGATTGATTTTATTAAAACTCGGATCCAAATGGATAAAAGCCTAAGTTGTTCAAAGCTTACAAGCGTAACAAAGACTCTTCTGCGCCAACATGGTTTTAAAGGGTTTTATGCCGGAGCCCTGCCAGTCTTCATTCATACAATTTTCCACGCTACTATTATCGGATATTTCTTGGACAAAATTTATACCAGCTCTAACAGCTAGCTTTATTCTACGATTAATTTCTGAAAAATAGATAGTAACGAACTCATATCTGAATTGGATAAGACCTCAAAAAAACACATATCCTTTTCTTCAACTGCAGGAAGAGCCTTCGCAAGTACACTTCGACCTTCCTCTGTAAGTAAAGGGTTTTTCACTCTTGCATCTGATGACTTTCTACGAATAATAAGCTTTTTTTTCTCCAAACCTCTAATGATTTGAGAGGTAGTATTGGGGTCAAGGCATGCCATTCTCCCAACTGCAGACTGCTTCACTTGATCCCCCTCTCTCGTTAACCATCCTAAGCAGGCTAAAATTACAAATTGAGGATGTGTTAGGTTAAAGACTTTTAAAGATTGTTCAATAGAGCTCCGCCATGACGTGCTGATGTGCCACAAAAGAAATCCTGGACTTCGCTCTGGACCTTCATAAGTGCTTATTTTTTCAAAATCTTCTCGCTTCACTTAAAAACAACCTCACCTAAATGAAAGCCTTCACTTTTTATTATTATTTTTAAAACTGATCTCTTCTAAAAGAGGTTTTATTGGTGCAATCGTAAATTCTATAAAACCAACTTTTATTCGCCAAGGAATAAAAGTTTAGTTTACAGAAAACCGATAGGGCTCTTTTCACTATGACACGCTTAAGTAAAACCTCCTTGAACACTTTTTAGCACGTGTTCATAAGAAGTAATAGCAATCGAGTAAAGAGTCATTAATTTTCCTCTAATAATTTGTATACTCTAATTCTATGACCATCAGGATCCTGAATAACAAAAGTTCTTCCAAAATCCATATCAGTTGGTTTTTGTAATACAGTTAACTGTTTTTTACCCCATAAATTGTATAATTCGTCGACATCATCAGTTGGAAAACAAACCTCTGAAGCCCCTGGCAACGAATCCACTCTTGGCTCTGCAGTAAATTTATTCCAAAGCCCTAGCATTACACCATTTTTAAAGGCGAACATCACAAATGTCAGTGACTCTTCAACGGGAGCTGACTCAAAAAGCTCCTGGTAAAAAATGCTACTTTTTAAGGGGTTTTCCACAAAAAGAAGCACCATAGCTAAATTAGATTTCATTTTATACCTCTACTGTCTAATAAGTTTGTTTTAACAAAATAAATAATACGTATACGTACTATTTAAGTCAAGATTTAACATCTTTGAATCTGAGATGCTGTACAGCTATTCCCGTGAAAAAATAAATTAAATACATTTTTTCTGATTTATACTTATCAAAAAATTGCGGGTAGGCGGAAAATCATGGAAACCAAGAGTCCATTTTAAAATCCGTATAAATCTGATACTAGTTGTTAGGATTGCAAAGCGAGTGACCCGGAGAAAACGTAGTTCGCAGCAAACGCAAAGCGAGTGCTGCCATTAAAGAGGAAATAACAAGAGGAAAAACAGGGTTATAAGTTGCGCTCCAACCTAAAACAAGAGGAGGAAGACATTCCGCAATACTTTGAATAGAAACTGCCATCCCCATTACCTTACCTTGTTCACTACCTGATGCTATATTTGATACGTAAGCCATCGTATTACTATATGCAACTGCACAAGATACCATCACAAAAAATGTTAAACAGTGAAGAGTCAGCAAACTTCCTGTGAGCCCAATAATAGCTAATGTTATCGCAAGTAACGCAAGACTTTTAGGAAGGATCTGCCCAATAGAAAAACGGCTTGCTAAAGTACGCGTCAGAAAGATATGGCCAATTGCCACAGATATTCCAATGTTTGTGTATAGCGCTCCCAACCCACTAATATCGATACTAAACTTAGAAACTGCATACAGGCTGATAAATTGAACAAATGACAAGTTTGCCGAAACCATTAAAAATAAAATCAGAAGCGGAATGCGAAAGTCAAGACTAATCACCCCCTGAGACAATCGAGAAATACTTGTGTAAAAAGAAAAATAAGACTCTGTATTTTTTTTCGTGAGCGTTTCAATAAAAAATAATTGGACAAGAGCAAAATTTAAAACTGAAAAAAAGGCTGCTGCATAGAAAGGGGTAGATAAATCGAACCAGGAAACATAACTACTGTCAGCAAAAACTGAAGCCATGTAAGGTCCCAAAGTAAAACCTAAACCTGTTGCCAAAGGGACTAAAGCAAAATTACGCACTTTATTTTCATTGGAACCCAAATCTGTTAATGATGCGTATGCGATAGTCATATTTCCCGCCATTACTCCCCCAAGAAAGCGAGCCAAAAGAAGCAACCCTAGTGAATACATCTGCATACTTAATCCTGCCATACCAAGAGTGATGACTGATCCAATTAGAGAAATAGACAACAAAGGTTTTCGTCCATAACGATCTGAGTACTGCCCTAACACCGGTGCGCCAATAAACTGCCCAAAAGGGAATGCTGCCACTAGTAGAGCATAAACGACACTTTGGCTCATCCATGGAATTGAGTTTCCTAAAAAAGCCTCCTCTCCTAAACAAGCTACCGAAAAAATAGGGTAAACAAGGCCGAGATTAAAAAAATCCAAAAAAATTGTAAATAATACAGAAAGAAGGACTCTTCGCCTAGGTTTAGTGTCGTTATTTTGCCCCATTGGTTCACCATTTATTTGGATTAATCGTGAGTTATTTTGACTTTTAGGCTGTTCAGCCTGCATTTTTTCGTTTTAAATGACATCATACTAACAAATAAGGGAATCTTATCAAACCTCTATTTTTGCATTTAAAAGCACCGTTTATTGTATTTTCCCACACGATATCTAATAAGATCTGACACCTGATAGTTTGTAGAAATCGTAAGATCCAGAGCGGTACAACTGTCATTCTTTGTCTAAGCGTTGACTTCGGCTCCATTTTTGATAAGACAATTAACAATATTAGAATACCTTCGATTTGATGCTATGTCTAGTGCTGTACTCCCCTGTTTAGTTGAAGAGTTAATATCTAATCCATATTCAATAAAAAGATCAATCACCTGCTCGCCATACTCTTCTACAATTTCGGCAGGAAGCGCTAGAAGAAATTCGTGGAGTGCATTTTCTTGATCACTTTCACTGGATAAAGAGGGATTGACACCTTTTTCGAGTAGTGATCGAACCCATGCGATGTTAAATAAATGACTGTACCTAAAATACAGGTGGAAAATACTACCCTCCCCACATTCCCATTCATGGGTTTTTTCAAATAAACCTTCATCGTACTCTTTAAATAAATCCACAATTTTAAGCCAATCATCAGATTCCACTTCTAATGAATCATGTAGAAGAGGCATGCACCAAGAGTTGCTTAAACATCCCCAATTTTCAGTTAATTTTCTTGTATCCGCAAGGGGAAGTAAAAGTTTTAGAATTTCCAAGCTTCCAATTTGTGCTGCTAAGGTTAATGGGTAAAATGACCCAGAAATGTTAACGTCAGCTCCACGGTCTAAGAGAAATTGAATTAAAATAACATCCTCATGTTTAGGTGGACAATAAAAAAAATCGTCACTAACTCTATTTATTGCAAGGGTGAGAGGTGTCTCACCAGATTTATTTTTTAAATTGATATCCGCTTTTCCATCCAGCAATCTCTTTATTCGATTAATATCTTTTTCAAGGACAGCCTCATGAATTTGTGCATTTCCTTTTCTATCAAGAATATTTGGGTCTAAAGAATCGATTAAACAACCGTAGATGTGAGTAAATCCCATAGATTTAACATAAGCAGCAACACTCAACACACTACTTTGATCAATAGATGGCTGAGCCGCTAATAATTTTACAATATCAAAATACCCCTTTTGAGCCGCCAAAGAAATAGCTGAAATAGACTTCTTATAGCCTTGCTGAAAAAGCAGTTCATTAGGATCCACTCCTGAGACAAGTCGAAACTTTACTTCCTCAATACAGCCCTGCTCTACTGCACTGGTCAATGGTCTCATATTGACTATTCCATTTTGATCAATTATCTTACCATACTTCTGAAAAATTGATTCCATCCTTGAAAGCAAGGAGTCCCTTCTTTGTTCGTTGGAGAGAAGTTTAATGTCATTGATTGTTAATATCGCTTGATCTGAACCTACAAAACCTTTTTCAATAAGCAATTCGCGAGTAATAGGTTTGCTACAGTAGCTGACTCCTACAAAATTAAATTTTTTAATATTCACCCCTTGTAAGAAAGCAAGCCCATTATAGTCTGTTTTTAGTCCTTTAATTGAAGACTTTTCTTTTTCAAAATTTACACCAAAGGCAGAATCAAGAAGGATTTTAAAAGACTTTGCATATTTTTTATTCAATTTTGCTCGATCTTCACTCGGCGGTTTAGTTAAATCTACCCATCTAAATTCATTTATCCTGATGGAACCACTATCAGTAAACATACTACGCCTACGATTGTAATTATTCGAGTCAATAGCATCTCTTACATTTGCTCCATAACTCACAAGTAGATCGACCATAGATCGATTTCCTTGATAGGCAGCATTCCCCAGATATGTTCCATAATAGTCTGTTCGGTACATCATACCTTTAGGGTTGATTCCGTTATCTAAAAAACATCTTACAATTTCAAGACGAGACGTCTCAATTGCAAGACTCATTTCTTTCCCCTTGATTTTCGCACCTTTATCTACCAACATTTTTACAATAGGCAAAGACCCCACTCGAGTAGCAAAATAAAGTAAAGTTTCTATTTCTCCTCTATCCCCAATTAAATGAGCTTTCGAACCAACATACAAACCTTGATCCAAGAATAATTGCACCATTTCTTTATTTTGGAGAAGGATAGCATCGCGACAAGGATCAGAAAATTCATCTGCTAACATATCAAGATTAAATTCTCTTTTTGTTTTCACTTTTTTTATGATTGTTTTAACATTAGGAATGTCATTTGAATGAACTTTCAATCTAATATCAAGCATAATCCTACCTTTAAGCCTCTATTTACAAAAAATACATTCAAATATAACAATAAAATACAAAAAAAACAAACATATAACAAAAAAAATCATACATCCTAAAATATTAACTTTAATATCCTAACGCAAAATTTTACTGAAATCTCAACAAACAATTTACTCAAACTGACATAATTAAACTAAAATATCACATTAAAACCTGGAAGAGCTTACTACAATGTAAATTTAAACAATCTAATTGTTTAGTTTACCGCATTGAAACACCTAAACTTTTTCAACATTCCTGAAACAAAAAATTCTTCGCAGAAACATTTTTTTAATAGATAATTAAACTAAATCAAGTTAATATAAATACAAAAATAACAGAAATTACAAAACAAGAGAACACAATGCCTAGTTTTAAAATAATAAATAACTTTTCTGAAATCGACGCTTTTGCTGACTGGACCGATTCTGAAAAATTCAACAGCAAATTTTTATTATATCAAAAAAATGGAAAACCGATTTGTTCAAACTATAAAGGAAAGCAATATCAAATCATCGCTAAAAAAGAGCAATTCTATTATCAAACTGAAAGATTCGGAAGAGCTATATTAGGTATTTTATCAACAATTTTTACGTTGGGTATTTCATTATGTTCTAAAAAGGTAAGAAGGCTCTTTTCTGGGAATTCAAAAATAATCCGACTAGCTATTAAAGCTCCTTCCAGTTCTAATAACCCTAAATTATCGACACTTTCGATTAATACTATCAACAGAATGTTCCCTTTAGTGGAAAATCCTATTGAGCACGAGGCTAAATTTAGCTTTTATACTTCTGAAGATATACAGGAAGCTTTAAAAGCTAATCTCCTACAACCCCATCACCTCCAACTTATCACAGACCATCAACTAAAAGGTTTAAAATTAGCCGAGCTAGACAGAGAAATAATTAATCAACTTTTTCCAGGATTCGTAGAAAGCAAAAAACTTATCAAACAAAAAGAAATATTTAAGCATTTCTCTTCAGGAGATGTAAAAAAAGCATTGGAGGCCAGACTTTTACAAGTCCATCACCTCCAACTTATTACAGACGATCAGTTCAAAGGGATAAAATTAGCGCAGCTCGATAAAGTAACGATTAATAAAATTTTTCCTGAAATGGATTCAGTAATTAACCTATCTAAACAAAAGAACAGATTTCAATTTTTCTCTTCAGAAGATATAGAAGAATCTTTGGAAGCTGACCTCCTAGACATTCACCTCTATAGACTAGTTTCAATCGATCAGTTCAAATGTTTTAACCTTTCCAATGTATCAAAAAAAGTTATAAACTTCATTCTTCCATTTCATTCAGGTTTTATCATCGAATCTAGCTTTTTTAAACTATGGCTACGTGAAAGTCTCATTTCACTAAGAGAGAGCGAAATAATCAAGATGAACGCCCTCGACCCAAGCACAAAATCAATATTAACTTATCGCCTTAATGAATATTTTGATATAGCATCAAAACGCGTAGTGCACAAAGAGAGCTATAAGGTGTTAGGCTTAGATCTAACAGCCTCTATTAGTGATGTAAGAAAAAAAAGTAGTAAGTTATTACTAAAATACCACCCCGATAAAAACCATCGACATGAGAACGAAAGTGATGATGATTTTAAGTTAAGGATAGAAGGTCTTACAGCAAAATATCAAGCCGTTATAGAAGCAAAAAAAGCCATTCTAGGTACGTAAAAAGTCTAAACTTAACATATCATTCGCATAATGTTTTGATAAACTTATCAAACGCATCTACACTCTAAATCCATGAACAAGGCTATCGTGTAATACTGAGCTGCTATTTACTTTTTAAGAGTGCATTTTTCTTGGAATTCCGATGCTACAGAAAAAAGATGTTTTTGCCTTTCTTCAGGCATGCGCTTTAGTGTCGCGAGCATCATATTCAACCGTGGCTGAGCACTAAAGAAATCTTGCCTTTTATCGATAAACTTCCAATACAATCCGTCAAAAATGTCGCACCAATCTCCTTTAGGAAAATCACTCATCTTTCTGATGTAGTTTGAACCACAAATATATGGTTTAGTTGCAAAAATGCCTCCATCACTAAACTGTCCCATTCCATAGACATTAGGTCCCATAACCCAGTCAGCACTATCAATAAACATCTCCATAAACCAACGGTAAACCTCGCTTGGATGAACCTCACAAAGTAACATGACATTACTTAAAACCATCAAACGCTCAATATGATGTGAGTAACCGTATTTAATAACACTTTTTATACAGTGATCAACTGGCTCTAGACCTGTCTCTCCACTCCACCAACAGTCGCCCAGTAGACGTTCATGCTTAAAAAAGTTTGCATTTTCTTGGCGTGCACCATAACATTCATCAATACCACGAATAAACTCTCTCCAACCAATAATTTGTCGAATAAATCCTTCCATAGAGTTAAGAGGAACATCTTTCATATCCAAAGCTTTCTCAACGACTTTCTCCGGAGTAAGTAGTCCAATATTCAAGAGCGGTGAAAGGGTGGAATGAAATATAAAAGGTTCTTTTGATGATATTGCATCTTCATAAGCTCCAAAATTATGAAAGCGATTTTCCAAAAACACCTCTAGCCACTTTTCTGCGGTTTGATGAGTCACTGGCAACCAAAAGTTATCAGCATCTCCAGGGTGATCTGAAAATAGATCTTTTACGATCTTGCACACGGAGGTGTGATGTACGGAATTTTTTAGTTCCGGAAGACGCGGTATTTCGATAGATTTAGGTAGCCGTTTTCGATTTTCGTGATCATAGATAAACTTTCCACCCACAGGTTTTCCACCTTGCATAAGAATACCTGTTTTCTTACGTTCTGCCTCATAAAAAAGACGCATTATGGGATTTTTTTTAGATTTAAAATACCGAAAAAATTCATTACTAGAATGAAGAAACATCGGACTCTTATGAACCTGCCAATGACATTGATTCTCTTTTGCGAAACTCAACAACCTTCTTCGAAAAAAACGATCTTCAATTTCATAACTATCAAAAGAATGAATCTTCAACTTTTCCAGCAGTTCCTTTAAGTGCAACTCAAAACTTTTGTGTTTAACCTCTTTATTCAACTTTACATAAGTCACTTCAAAGCCGTTATCCCTTAGTAGGTCCGCATAATTACGCATGGACTCGATGTAAAACACGAGTCTTTTTTTATGATATTTAAACCGTGTAAACAGCTCGAAATCTTCGACCATCAAAATATGACTGTTTTTTAACTTGGAAAGATAGTCTACAGGAAATAAATGGCTACCCAAAATTAAGAAAACTGATTGTGTCATTCTTTCACCTAAGTTAGTCTAGATATAAATAGTTTTTGACTCCTATGACTCATTGGAGCAGCTTAAAGCCTTTTTGATATAAAAGAACCACCACTATAGGTACTACGCATGAATACTTCAAGCTTAAGTAAAAACAAAAAAATCACCCTTCTTCTATTTGCCTTATTTTTTTGCTACGGTGTGGAATGGAGCGCCTCTATCTTCACTCAATCTTCAGTCAGTTCATGGTACCGAGACCTTGATAAGCCTTTCTGGACTCCACCAAATATAGCTTTCCCTATCGTTTGGACCATTCTCTATACGATGATAGGTATTTCATTTTGGTTGATCCTCTGCACTCCAAAAGCTTATACTCCCAGAGTATTTATCGCTTTCTTTGGACAAATGCTGGCCAATTTTACTTGGTCATTATTCTTTTTTTACCTTCAGTCACCTTTTCTTGGTTTTTTAAACATTGTTGTACTTATCGCTGCCATTTCATGGAATATTTACGTCTTTAATATTTATTCTAAATGGGCATCAAAACTACTAATCCCCTACTGGATGTGGGTGGTTTATGCCATGACCCTCAACTTCGGAATTTTGATATTAAACTAAGGAGAGAGGAAACCTAGAACACACTAAGGCTAGACATTCCCCCGTCAACACCAATGATTTGTCCAGTAATCCAAGAGGCATCTTCACTCAAGAGAAAGGCTGTCATCGCTGCTATATCGTCTGCTTTTCCCAACCGTTTAAGTGGATGCCTCTTCTCAAGTGCATCTCGCCCCCGCATCAATTTTTGTGATAGCGGCGTCTCTGTTAAGGAGGGAGCGATGCAATTTACACGCACCTCAGGGGAAAGCTCTGAAGCCAACGAACGAGTCATCCCTTCGATAGCACCTTTAGCTGCTGCAATTGATGTATGAAAAGCCATCCCTCGTTGGACAGCAACAGTACTATAAAAAACCATGCTTGATGGATGACCCCCTTGTAGTAGAGGAAGGTAACTGAGAACAACTTTTACAGCGCCCAGGCAATTAACCTCAAAATCATGACGAAAATCCTCTTCAGTTAATTGGCGAAGGGGTTTTAGGTTGATACTTCCCGGGCAATAGACAAGTCCATTAAGAATTCCTTCAATCTCAGGAAGAGGGTCCTGAGTGACATCACATGCCATGTACGTCGCTCCAGGCAATAAAGGTTCACTACGCGATAAGATAATCACTTCATGATTATTCGTAATAAGCTTTGTAGCAAGGGCTTCTCCTATCCCTGAACTTCCGCCAACAATTAGATATCTCGCCATAACTTATCCTCCTCGAGTTTTAAGATTTTTACGCAAAAGCTACGAAAAGGGACATCAACAACATACTTATAGCCGGTAGAGACTTCATTAAGGGATCTCCCACCTTAAAGTGCATAGCAATAGCACCGAGCATCAATCCTGAAAGCCCCATTGCTGCTGGGCGAGTAAGCTCTGGAAACCAAAACCCTAAAACTAGACAAAACGCAAAAAAAACTTTAAGAACGCCGACAAAAACCATAAACCAGTTTGGCAGTCCATACACCTGAAATTCCGCTTTCAAATCTTGAGCTTCACCCCCTCGCCACATAGTCTGCCTGCCGTAACGAATCAGCCATACATTAAAAATGCCCAAAGCAACAATAATTTGCACAAACATGCGTACTTCATCAACCATCATCAACCTTTCAATTAAGTTTTTTTTTGTTTAACAAGCTTTTGCTAATATAACAAGATAATAAAAGCTCGAAGAGTCCAAAAAACTGTCCTTATCCAATTAGTTCGCACCAGACGCTTAACTGTGCAAGGCGAGTAGTTTTTCAGCAGCTTACGGTGACATGGAACTTGCAACAGAAATGTCGAAGTCCAAATGCCCGCCAGAAGCACTAAACCCACCTGGTCTGATAAAGTACCGCGAAAGTAAAAAAGATATAGAACAGAAGCTAGTTCTGTAAGCATAACGGGAAGGACTATCCAAGTCGTACGCCTCTGATGTTCAGAGTAATAGTGAGGAGAATTCCCGACAACTGAAAAAAGGGGATAATGTACAACTTGCACAAACCAAATAAGCCCCATTAAAAATAAAGTAGAAAATAGCTACAGTCCCTCTATTTGATTCATCATAAACGTGTCACCTCAGCAATCAATTAATACTAACTCTTTCTCTTACAGTAAGAAAACAATGTCACTAACCAATCAGAGTTACCTCATTACTTTTAAAAAAAGGTGAAATCCTTTTGGCTAACCAACTCTTTGCCCTACTTATGAATCTTTACCTTTCACCCACGCCTCATATAAACCATCAATATTCTCCGAACATAACAATTTCATAGAGTGAGCTAATTGATCTTCTGACCAATCCCACCAAGACATTTCAAGAAGTCGCTTGATTTGATCATCAGAAAACCTTTTACGAATCTGCTTTGCAGGGTTACCAGCTACGATAGTGTAGTCATCTACATCCTTTGTAATAACCGACCTTGCACCAATGACAGCTCCATTTCCAATCTTAATACCTGGCATGATCATCGCTTCCGCACCAATCCAAACATCATGACCAACAACCGTGTTTCCGGCACCTTGATATCCATCATAAGCCTCTTGCATACATTCTTCTCCGGCGTAAAAAAAAGGAAATGTGCTAACCCATCCCATGCGATGTCCTTGATTTCCAGCCATGATAAATGAGACACCGGAGCCTATGGAGCAAAAACTTCCGATAATTAATTGATCAACATCATCCCTATTAGGATCAAGATAACGTGCGCAATCATCAAAAGAATGGCCATGATAGTATCCGGAGTAGTAACTATAACGTCCTACAATAATATTGGAATTCTTCACCTGATCTTGAAGGGGAACTCCTTTAAATGGATTTTCAAAAAAATTTTCTCTTATCATATTAACAAACACCAACCTTTAAGATAATTGCATCAACTATACATTATAAAAAAATTTTACACAAATTCTGAAAGATTTCTCGATAGAAGTCACCACCTAGATCCCGATTCTCCCCTAAACTTCTCTTAAACGGTGAGTATAGAGATATCTCTACAATGCAAGCGTAATTTCCAATTTCATTCAGTATAGTAAGGATTCGTTCTACTCGATGAAATTGAACTATTATGTATTTATTAAGCATTTACAATTAACTGTAAATATGTTATTAATAATTAACACTATAAATATCTGATTCGGGACTCTATTACTCAATGAAAATACGTAATTTTTTTTTGAAACTTTTCTTATTTAGCACCACCACATTCACTTCTCTATTTGGTAATAATTTTACTGTAGCATCCTACAATTGCGGAGGATTATCCGATCATTACGACTACATCCAAGCAGCTGGTATGCAAAAACTTATCCAAGAAAGACACAACTCTGAACCTGAAACTTTAGCTCAGCTAAAGGAAATCCAGAAGCTAGCGCTGAAAATTCGATTTACCCAAAACGCCACAAAAAAAGAAGCCTTCGAAAAAGAGTGGGACGAACAAAATTACTCCGAAAAATTTAGCAATATCACCTCACACCCCGATGAATTTAAGAGCATCAATAAAAAGTGGTTCGATAAACGCGGCAAAACAATCTCTTCCTATAAAAAACGCCCAATAGAAATTTATGATCAAGAGGTTAGGGAAATTTTATACGATCACATTTATGATTTAACGAAGCTTGAAGAAAGTACTGAACTCTTAAAGGATAGTAAAGTAAAAATTATTCCCTACAACGCTTTCAACGAATCACTAAGTATTGCCCGAAGAATTATGGCAGTTAGAATTTTTCAGCACCACCTAAAATATGACATCATCGCTTTGCAAGAGGCCGATTATTTAGACCCTTCTGTTTTCCCAGACAATTACAACGTAAAATTTTCCAGCGCTAGGGGCTCTGTTGACGGCGTTGCTTGGAACAAAGACCGATTCGAGTTAGTTGAAGTTATTGGTGATATTGTTGAAAAAGGATTTGCTGTTCGTCTGCGCGATTTAAATTCTGGAAAAATTGTAGCAATAGCTTCAGGTCACCTTACCGGTTGCAACCCTTTTTCAGTTGAGCACGACCTTTCAACAGGTAGTTCAGACTCCGAGTCAGGTGATCGTGAACTATATGAAATCATCAATACACTCAATGAATTCGAGTCAGACATCCAAGTTATTGCGATGGATGCAAATGTTACGCCCGGACATCCTCGACTTTCAATCCTATCGGAATCCAATTACATTATTGACTATACAAACTACATTGAACCTACCTGCTCGAGTCCATGGCAAGTTCTTGAAACTCGTATAGACTGGATTGCTGTTAGATCTACAAGCGATACAGTTTCTATCGCAAACATCCCCGTCCTAGGAGTTTGCCTAAATTGCCCTAAAACAAATATGAGCGATCACAAACCAGTTGCAGCAAAAATTACATATTAATTTATAGGCACAGCTCTAATAGAAGACGGAAGTGCCTACTTCTTATCATTTACAATACAAAAAAGTAATCACTTAAATAGTACTTAAAAGGATTTCAAGGCTGAATTTTTTATGATCGATATTCGTTGGGAAATAGTTTTCCTATCGTTATATCTTTGAAGATTTATACTGAATGAAAGTGGAAATTACGCTTGAAACAAGGAATCAGCAGAGTCGTTAATGGACTATAAAATCTCTTTGCGACTTTGCGTCTTTGCGTTTAATTCTAGTCCTAAACTCTCCCTTCGACATCCAGATTCAGACAATTTTATAAGAATTTGAAACGCAAAGACGCAAAGGCGCAAAGAGATGAACCAATTCCAATTTCTCATATATTATACTAATTGAAAATTTAAATAATACAAGTGATGTGATATAAGGCTTTTCTTAACCATTGGTAGAGCAAGTATGAAAGCGACATCTTATTACACCAGTTGTATTATTTAAATTTTCAATTAGTATAATTTCCAATTTCGTTCAGTATATTAATTTCACCATTCCACTCTAGTAGATTTTTACTAAAATTTATACATTCTTTACACAGAACCCATCTAACTGAAATCACAGACTTGTAATTATTTAATTTCAGAATATCTTGGGAGTTGAGAGTGTGCAAAATCCCATTTTCTAGTATTTCTCTATAATTCTTACTAAATGAATTGTCACCTTCTCTTTTGATTTCTTCTTTGTTCATCCAACCTTCGCTGTTCCATACGTCGACGCTCCATACGAAGCTCTTCAGCACGCTTGTTTTCTTGCTCTCTTTGATACCTACGCCTTTCCTCTTCCCTACGTTTTTCTCTTTCTCGCTGTTCATCAATACGTTGTTGCCTAAGCTCCCGCTCTCTTTGCTGTTCCTTCATTTTTTCACGGTATCTTTGATCTTCTCGAAGCTGTATTTGTAGATCGAACCAAGCATTTTGCCTGATCCTTTCTTCTTCCTCAGGACTGATCCCATCAGGGATAACAGGAACGAGTTCTTCAACCTCCGTCTCTACTTTTTCTAGGCTAAGCGCATAAAATGGAATAAATAACACACTCATTATTAGCATTCTAAGTAAACCCATAACTCACCTCTCCAATGACTATTTACTTATTTATATTTTAGCATATTTTATCTTTTTGAACGTTTTCTCACTTTCTAGTGTAGATTATAAAAGAGTCACTGTGTATGCTCCAGAAAACAAGGGATTTCTGGAGGGATATCATGTGTTTTTCCGCGGAAGCAAGTATGAGTGCAGCTGCTGTTATAGGTGCAATCGGCTACTTAACGAGCAAGTCTACGAAAGAAAAGCGAAATATATTATTGGCAATCGTTCCATTTCTTTTTGCCCTACAGCAATTTTCTGAGGGTATCATTTGGTTAACACATAAATATAATGTGAGCGAACCCGCATTACTAGAATTTGCTAAATACTTTTATTTAACTTTTGCCTTTGTAGTTTGGCCCATATTTTTTCCTTTTGCCATTTGTTTTGCTGAAAAAATTTACTCTCGAAAATTAGTAATAGGATTTTTGAGTCTTTGTGGGTGTATTTTATCCCTCTACTTTTTTAGTCATGTTGTGGGTAACGATGTTAACATTTCAATTGTAAATCACAGCGTTCAGTACAATATGACCACCCCCTTTCCTGTTGACCTATGGTTGATCATTGGTGTCTACTCAGCAATTATCTTTTTACCCTGCTTCATCACTTCTGTAAAACTCATGTGGTCCTACGGAATTTTGCTGATGGTAACATGGTCCATTTCTGAGTACTTTTACCATAACACCTTCACTTCTGTGTGGTGTTTCTTTAGTGCAATTCTTAGCGCATATATGTATATTGTCATCAAAGCTAACGAAAAGTCATCAGAGAGAGAAAGAACTTAATCTTCTAACTCTACCCGAGGGTCCATATCGTAGGCAACAGGTGAAATGTTCGGCAATGCCACGAATTCATTCTGTTCCTCCTCAGGAATAGGTTTCACGCCTACGATTGTCACTAGACCTATCACTGAAAGCAAGGCTGCTAGAGTTGCAATGTAAACATATAACCCATCAATGCCAAATGGCAACATAAACATTGGAGCAATCAAGGGTCCAATGACGGCACCAATCCCATAAGCTAATAAAAGCACGGCTGTCAGTGAAGTCAATGCTTTGGGGTGAATCCTATCACACGCCTGTGTAAGGCTAAGAGGATAGAGTGTAAAGCAAAGTCCCCCTAGTAAAAATGATACAACATGAATAAAGTACACTGTATGTGAAAACATCAATATCAATAGACACGGTAAAATCGTAACTACAGAGGTAACCAGTAAGACTGTACGTCGATCAAAAATATCTGAGATTTTACCAATCGGAAGTTGAAGTAATACCCCACCAAAAATGGTTATACTCATCAATGACGCTGGAGAGATTCCATTTTCTTGCGCGAAATTTGGGCCAAAGCTATAAATCGAACTTAAAATCATCCCCGAAAGAATACAGCCAAGAAAACCAAAAGGTGATTTTTTCATGATCGCTGATATATTCGTATATACGGGCTCACTAATTTCTGGGGAAGCTGCTTTAGTAAGAGCAACAGGAATAACTCCACACGCACACAGTAAACCTCCAACAATAAACGGTTGAAGAGAGTTTAAGTCGATAATATTAATAAAAAATTGTCCGGCAGCTTGTGATGTGTACAACGTTGCCATATAGACTGAAAGGATCACTCCTCTATTTTCCTCTGTGCTTTTCTCCAGCATCCAGCTTTCAATGACCACATAAACCCCCGCCAAGCAAAACCCTGCAGAGAACCTTAGAACCAACCAAAATAGAGGTGAAAAGTAGAGACCTTGAGATAAAATAGTAACCGAACAGATGCTAGCAGATGCTGCGAGTGCGCGAATATGACCAACCCTATGGATAATTCCCTCAACCTTCATTGATCCAAGCAATAGGCCTGCGTAGTATGCTGATTGAACAAGGCCAATCACTGCCTCTGAATAACCTTGGCTACTGAGAATTAGACTTTGGAAGCTAACGAAGTAACCTGCTCCAAGCATGAACAACGTCACACTTAGTAAAATTGAAAAAAATGAACGAACACTATCTAGCATATTTTGCTCCTTTGGCCCCAAATAATACCAAAACTATCATTATTTTAAAAGAAATGATAACTTGAATATAACAAGAGTGGTTACAAAAAGAGGTGATACCATGCATTGGATAGTTTTATTTGCATACATGACATTGAGTTTCGGATACTCTTCCGCTCTGGAGGCGATTAAAGAGCAAGGACTTACCATAACAGGAAGCGCTACCTTGCTAAAGCCTGCCGACTTACTCTCTATATCCCTTGGAGTCACTACTGAAGGCCAAGACGCAGAGGTTACTCTAGAAGAGAACAGCGCAAAAATGCAGCAATTGATTCTCGCACTAAATAAAATCGGTATTGAGAAACCTGAATACAAGACCGGAAGCTTCTCTATCACACCTCTTTACGCCCAACCCCCAAAAAATCCCCCTTCTAATTGGCAGTCACATATTACTGGGTATCGTGTTATCAACACGCTTATCGTAATGACCGACAAGCTAAAGATGGCAGGTACAATTATCGACGCCGCAAGCGGAGCAGGCGCCAATAACATCAACAGCATAGAATTTAGCATAAAAGACAATCGCGACTACAGAGCCGAAGCAATCTCTACTGCTTCGGCTAATGCCTTAAGTGACGCAAGGACTCTTGCGGAAGCTACTGGAGTCACCCTGACAAATATACGCTCCGTCACTCTTGACCCACAACAAAACCTGCCGATGTACAAGAGGTCAGCGACACTTATGAGCTACGATGGCAATACCCCAATTGAAGCCGGAGACATTGAAATTAAAGCATCTGTACATATCGTTTATGACATAAACAACTAAATCTCTAAGCTAGGCCTACCTCTTTACTAAGGTACACACTTTGAATCGCATGAAACATTTTAATACCTTCATCCATCGGTTTTTGAAATGTTTTACGTCCACTAATAAGCCCAATACCGCCTGCACGTTTATTGATGACAGCTGTTTTTACGGCCTCATTTAAGTCATTAGATCCAGAGCCACCCCCAGAATTGATTAATCCTACCCTCTGACTATTTAACACTTGATAACGGCAAAGATCGATAGGGTGAGCATCTTCACCACATAGATCTGTATACATTTTCTCTGACCACTTTCCGTAGCCCTTAACTTGAGTATTTACTGCCTTATAACCACCATTTAATGTAGGAAGTTTTTGCTTAACGATGTCTGCTCCTAATGTCATCCCTAGGTAGTTAGCTTGTCCGGTAAGATCGGCACTACTGTGATAGTCTTTGCCATCCACTTTAAATTGTGGATTTCTCAAGTAGCACCATAAGATACACACCATTCCAAGCTCGTGCGCCATTTCAAAGGCTTCGCTAATTTCTTGAATCTGCCGGCTTGACTCTTCTGATCCAAAGTAAATTGTAGCTCCAATTCCAACAGCTCCCATATCGTACGCCTGTTTTACGTTAGCAAAGCATATTTGATCGAATGTATTGGGAAGAGTGAGTAGTTCGTTATGGTTTATTTTAACGATAAAAGGAATCTTATGTGCGTACTTTCTTGAAACGAGCCCTAAAACTCCTAGGGTAGATGCGACACCGTTACACCCTGCTTCTATAGCTAATTTCACAATATTTTCAGGATCGAAATAAATGGGGTTCGGGGCGAAAGATGCTCCAGCTGAGTGTTCTACTCCTTGGTCTACAGGCAAAATTGAGAGATACCCGGTCCCCCCAAGGTTTCCATGATTAAAAAGAGAGCTTAAGCTGCCTAATGTGCGGTTATTCCTATCGCTTTCCTTAAAAATTGTATCAACCCAATTAGCTCCAGGGTGACAAATTTGATCTTTCGTAACACTTTGGCAATTGTGGTTTAGTAAGCTTTCTGCGTCTTTCCCAAGAATATTTTGGATTTCGTTATAATTTAGCATCTTCATCTCTCGCATTGTTATAATTGTAAATAATGGTAAAAATTTAACAAATCGCATCATAGCGAGTAAATTATTTATTCACAACTTCATTCCCGGAGAGTCTGATCCGAAGCAAAATATCCCTTTAAAACTCAATGGCCAAAAAATAAAGAGCATACCCCTAAAATTTCCGCTCTATATGACAAAAAAAAACCGCTAAATGAACAAAAGCCCAAATAGCGGTAAAGGTTAATATGCATCGTTAACGAAAGGTACGAACCCCCTTCTTAAAGACCTATTTTAAAACAAGTTTATTAAGTTTAAATAAACAATAAGTAAAAAGTAACTAAAATAAATTAACGGAAACAAAGCACAATAAACATAGTTATCTATATTACACAGTATTAACAATCTCCCACTTTTATAAGTGCAAAACATACTACCGCGACAGTAATTCCCCGTAAAATTTTATCAACTGATTGTCCCTGTCAATTCTAAAGGAAAAATTATAGGAGAAGCTCATCGATTGGATTAAATTTTAGTCAAAAAAAGTTATGGGTAAAAGTATCTTTGCGTCTTTGCGTTTACCACCTCGACAAAGAAAAATTATTGGTAAAAATGCATGCTTTTTTCTTAGAAAGTTGATAAGCTTTGCATGTCTAACCCTATCAGTTAATAACTAATAAAAGGATATCATGGATACTCAACATATTATCGCTTTCGCATCTTATTTCTTAGTCCTTCTCTCAATAGGAATTTACAGTCACCGCGCACAAAACACTTCTAAAGATTTCATCATGGGAAATAGATCCTTGAGCTTTTGGGTAACTGCATTCTCTGCCCACGCAAGTGATATGAGCGGCTGGCTTTTTATGGCTTTTCCTGCCGCACTTTTCATTGGAGGACTCCCTAATATCTGGATTGGACTAGGGCTACTAGGGGGAATGTTTCTCAACTGGCAATTTGTGGCTACAAAACTAAGAATAGAAACCGAAAAATACGAAAGTTACACTCTATCCTCTTATTTTGAAAATAAATTCAATGACACCTCTGGCGCAATTCGCATACTCACTGCCGCCATGGCTGTCATTTTCTTAACTTTTTACCTCTCCGCAGGCCTAATTGCTATGGGCTACCTTCTAGAATCTCTTTTCCACATCGACTACTACCTAGGGCTCACTATAGCGATGCTAGTTGCAATGACTTACACGTTTGTGGGTGGATATTATACCGTTGCCAAAGTTGATCAATTTCAAGCTATTTTTTTACTACTAGTCATTGTACTTGTTCCAATAGTTGCTATTTTCAGTATGGACTCCCCGATTGACTCAATACTTAATGCTTCGCATGAGCACAATATCTCCTTATCGATATTTTACACAGCAACACCTGAAAACATTCTAGCAACTATTTTCCTCATTTTAAGTTGGGGCCTCGGATACTTCGGACAGCCCCACATCATCACTAAGTTTATGGGAATCGACTGCCCTGAAAATCTCAGAAAGTCAAAATACGTAGGAATGACTTGGCAAATCACAACCCTCCTTGCTGCTGCCTCAATAGGAATCGTCGGAATCGGATTCTTTGAAGGGCAGTTGAGTAATCCAGAGCTAGTCTTTGTGAACATGGTTCAATCACTTTTTCCCCCTCTTCTTGCTGGATTTATACTTTGTGGCGTCCTCGCTGCAAACATGTCTACAATGGACTCACAGATCCTGGTTTGCGCATCAGTTCTCAGCGAAGACTTTTACAAACATATTGTAAAAAAACATGCTTCTGAAAAAGAGTTATTGATCGTTTCTAGAATTGGCGTCATCCTCACCTCCATTATCTCCTTATTCATAGCTTTTATTAAAAGCAGTACTGTTCTTGATGCTGTTCTTTACGCTTGGTCAGGTCTAGGCTCCTCATTTGGACCTCTTATCTTGATGTCTCTATATTTTAAGAAATGTAATAAATACGGCGCTATTTCCGGAATTCTTGTTGGCGGGATCGTTGCGGGAATTTGGCCTCATCTTAACGCATACTTAGGAATACCTTACATTATCCCTGGAATGATCCCCGGCTTTATCCTAAGCACGCTTTCTATATATACGGTATCGCTACTTACAAACGAAAAAAGTTAAAAACTGTCTTTCAAACAATTCCTAAGACCCTGATTACGACCCCGAACTTGTCGTAAACGGTCTTTTTTGCGTCCAGATGCAGAACCTCAATTTGAAGGTAAGGATTCAATCCCTTACCGAAAAAGATTCTAAATCAATTGGGCGCCTTTGACGTTTTTTCACATGTACTCGGCTCGAACTTTTCAACCATCAGAACGATACGAACGATAAGACTATTATTCATAAACTAATACTAATTGAAAATTTAAATAATACAAGTGATGTGATATAAGGCTTTTCTTAACCATTGGGAGAGTAAGTATGAAAGCGACATCTGATTACATTAGTTGTATTATTTAAATTTTCAATTAGTATTAGCTTGAAACAAGGAATCAGCAGAGTCGTTAATGGACTATAAAATCTCTTTGCGACTTTGCGTCTTTGCGTTTAATTCTAGTCCTAAACTCAGCTTTCGACATCCAGATTCAGACAATTTTATAAGAATTTGAAACGCAAAGACGCAAAGAGATGAACCAATTCCAATTTCTCATATATTATACTAATTGAAAATTTCAATAATACAAGTGATGTGATATGAGGCTTTTCTTAACCATTGGGAGAGCAAGTATGAAAGCGACATCTGATTACATCAGTTGTATTATTTTAATTTTCAATTAGTATTAGTTAGCTTCAAAACTAGTTTGAAGCTAACCTTCGCATGGTTTACACCCGGGAGGCTCTTGCATAGGAAATATTTATCGAGATCACAGTAGGTTTCGAGAGCGTTCCATTTTTGGATCAGGGATAGGAACCGAAGAGATCAAGTTTTTTGTATAACTATGCTTCGGAGATTTATATAAATTCTCCGATTCAGCAAGCTCTACAATTTCACCCTTATACATAACTGCAACATCGTGGGAAATAACTTTTACCAATGGGAGGTCATGAGAAACAAACAGGTAGGTTAACTGAAGTTCTTTTTGAAGCTCACGTAATAACGAGATAATTTCATTTTGGTGATGAGCGTCAAGGGAAGATGTAGGTTCATCACAGAAAATAAACTCAGGGTTTAATGAAAGTGCTCTTGCAATTCCAACACGTTGCTTTTGTCCACCACTAATTTCTTTGGGGTACTTTTTTATAATGCTCCTTGGGAGACCTACCCAATCCATCAGTTCTAAAATTTTACCCTGCCGTATGATTCCTTTTGCTAATTTGTGAATATCGAGAGCCTCTGCAACAATGTTTTCAATAGTCATACGTGGATTTAACGATCCATAAGGATCTTGAAAAATCATTTGCATTTGCCTGGGAAGGGGAGTCTTAAGTACTTGTCCACTATACTTGATAATTCCTTTAGAGTACGGAACAAGCCCAAGTAAACACTTGCCTATCGTAGATTTACCACATCCACTCTCTCCAACCAACCCTAATGTCTTTCCTTTCTCAATAGAAAATGACACATTTTTGACGGCTGTAAAGGGAGCATTTTTTGTTTGGTAGATCACTGTAAGATCTTTAACTTGTAACAGGTTATTATTATCAGACATTGCATCTCCACTGAATCTGATCAATCAACTTTCTTGTTGCTGGGTTTGTTGACTCATAGAATATGTACTCAATCGAACCCTCGTCAGAAATAACACCTTTATCCATTACATACCCACGATTACAAGTCCCTGCCACAACCCCTAAATCATGTGTGATTAGTAGTATACTCATGTCCGTTTCCCGTTGTATTTTCTGTAACAATTTTATAATTTTCGCTTGAACTGATACATCGAGAGCTGTAGTTGGTTCATCAGCAATAAGCAATTTGGGTTTTGAAGCGAGTGCAATAGCAATCATTACCCGTTGGCGCATTCCTCCACTAAGTTCGTGAGGGTACTGATGATAGCATGTTTTAGGATTGCGGATGCCAACATAGTCAAGGAGATTTAAAACGTGTTCTGTAATTTCTGATTTAGTATTTTTTCCTCGTATGATTAAAGGTTCTGCAATTTGTTGTCCAACTTTCATTAAAGGGTTTAAAGCTGATAAAGCATCCTGGAAGATCATGGCAATTTCACTTCCACGTATCCGACACATTTCTTGATTGTTTAATTGCAAAAGATTTTTTTTGTCATAAATGATCGAGCCAGAGAACTGAGGACTAGAACTTTTTGGGAATAAATTAAGGATAGAGTGAGCAGTCACACTTTTTCCACTGCCAGACTCACCAACTAATGCTATAAACTCACCTTTATCAATTTTTAAAGTGGCATTTTTTACTATAAGTGTATTTGCCAGTGATACTTCTAGATCTCTGATTTCTAATAAATGACACACGGGGCTTTCCTCACTCTCCTTGCATACTATCGGCAAGAAGGTTAAATGCTAGCATCGTTACTGTGATAAATCCAAGCGGAAAAAGAGCTCTCCAAGGAAAATACTCTAAAGCAGTAAGACCTTCACTAGCCATTGCTCCCCAACTGGCAATGGGGGCTTGTACCCCTAACCCCAAAAAACTAAGAAAGGCTTCAGAAAATATAGCAGAAGGTATTGTAAGAGTGAGAGTACAAATAATAGGTGGGAGGGCATTAGGTAACAAGTGTCTAACTAAAATATGCTTATTACCAGAACCAAGAACCCTAGCTGCAAGCACATACTCCTGTTGCTTTAACTGTAAAATTTGCGCACGTACAACTCTAGCCATAGTGATCCATCCTGTTAACGTTAAAGCTATTACCATCGTGCCTAAGCCAGAGCCCATCACTACCATCAATAAGATGACGACTAATAGCTGAGGGATAGAGTAGCATACATCAGCGAATCGCATCATACACTCATCAATTTTCCCCCCGTATAAGGCTGAAAAACCTCCCCAGAAAACTCCAATAAACAAATCTATAATCGCCGCAGCAACACCGATAAAAAGAGAAATTCTAGCTCCATAACATGTCCTCACAAAAAGATCGCGCCCTAAGTCATCAGTCCCAAACCAGTGCTCCATTGATGGAGGAAGATTTTTCAGGCTCAAATTGGTTGTGTAATAGGTGTTATCAGAAAAAAAAGGACCTAAAAGTGCAAAAGCTAAAATAATAGAAAGTAGGGTAATTCCTACTTTAAACGATAAACTAGTATTCATAACTAACTCTCAAACGCGGATCCAGAAAGGTACTCAATATGTCAAAAACTAAAACAGTGCTAACCAGTAACAAACTGTAAAAGACAGTAAGACCCATGATTGCTGTGTAGTCTCGACTAATCACGCTATTTACAAATAATTGACCAAGTCCTGGAATAGAGTATATTTTTTCTATAACAAAACTACCCACCAAAATATTAGCAGTAATTTGCCCTAAATAAGCAACGACTGGCAAAAGAGCATTTCTTAAAACATGCTTGAACATCACCTGTTTTTCGTTTAACCCTTTAGCTATAGCTGTTTTAATGTATCCCTGCTGTAAAACATCCTCGATTTGCGCTCGAACAAGTTTTGCGATAAAAGCAGCAGGAAGCGCCGCTAAAGATAATGCAGGTAAAATAGAATGAATAAATGAGCCCCACCTTGCAACGGGAAAAATGTGGTATTTTACTGCTAAAAAGTATTGTAAAAATGTAGCACAAGCAAAGTTGGGGATCGATAAACCCAAAATCACAAATAGTAGGGAGAGATTATTCACCCACTTATTTTTTTTCATTCCTGAAACAGTACCAATTATCAACCCTGACCCTAAAGCGATAAATATAGCTTCAGCTCCCAGCAGAAAAGATATTGGAAATCCCTGACTTATAAGCTGATTGACACTTCGTCCTTTATATACAAATGAAGGACCAAAATCCCAGCGGATAACAGATAGCACATAACGAAAGTACTGCTTCGGCAACGATTCGTCTAGACCATAGTGCTTTAAAAGTGACTGATGGATTTCAAAAGGTAGTGCTTGCTCATCTTGAAAGGGGTCGCCAGGAATAAATTTCATCAGTAAAAAAGTAACAGTTACTACAACAAATAATGTTGCCACTATGGAAATACTTTTTCTGAAAATGAAATTTTTCATTAAGTTGTCTAATCCTTATACGCATACTTAAAATCTACATAACCCAATTCAGAAAAGTAGACTCCACTAACACCTTCTTGCAAATGGTTAAACGTTGGATAGTATAGCGGAATAACAGCCATATCGTCGATGATAATATTCTCAGCTTTCCTAAGAAGAATCTTTCTTTCGTAAGAGTTAGCTTCTAACGAACTTTTATCAAGTAGTGCAATATACTTAGAATTTTCCCACTCAGTATTATTCGTTCTGCTAGCTTTGTATTTAAAAACTTCGAGGAAATTAATCGGATCACGTATGTCACCATACCACGATCCAATGCTGATATCATAGTTTTTTTCATGCAAGCGCTCATAGAAGACAGCTCTCTCACACGCTTCTAACTTAACATTGAAACCAAGAGTTTTTCGCCACTGCTCTTGTATAGCCTGTACTATTTTGTGATTTCTTTCAGATTGCGTATATAATAAGGTTATTTCCGGCAAATCATCTTTGGACATTTTTAGATCATTCAACGCATCTTGAAAGTTAGACCAAGCGGCTGTAATGTCATAATCTTTAAAGTGCGGAATCGTTTGTAGTCCATATGATCGTGGAACAATCCCCATAGCAGGCTCCTGATTCGCTTGCGTAACATGATCTACTAACTCTTTTCTATTAATTGAGTAGGCAAGAGCCTTTCTGATCTTAGTCTGATCCAAAATCTCTTTTGAGGTATTTATCCGAAAAAAATGGACTCCATCTGCAGGGGTAATTGTTAGCTTTCCCTGGTTCTTTAAAGTGGGGATAGCATCAGGAGGAATGGTGCTCATAGGGGATCCCACCCAGTCGATTTCACCTCTTTGAAACATTTGTAAAGCCGTATTCTCATTAACGACATACAATGAAATTTTTTCTAAATGAACTTGATCCGCATCCCAGTACAAAGGATTTTTCTCAACAACGATATCGTTTCCTAACGACTGTGTAAGCTTAAATGGACCGTTGGTAATGATCGTTTTTGGATCAGAGTATAAAGAGTCTTTTGTTTCTTCTGCCCATTTTCGATTCACGGGCGAGTAAAAATGTGTCGTTGTTAGTTCTAAAAAATAGGGAACCGGGTGTTCTAACTCAACGACTAAAACAGAGTCGTTTAGAGCTTTTACGCCAACATCATCAAGACTTGCCTTTCCTGATTTTGCGTTCCGTGCTCCTTTGAGGATATATAATTGATACGCATTTGGTGCTGGGAAATTAGGATCTAATATACTCTTCCAAGAATACTCAAAATCATAGGCCGTAACAAGGGAACCATCTGACCAAAGAGTGTTCTTTAGGTGAAATGTATATTTTTTTCCATCTGCAGAAATATCGACATACCTTGCAATAGCAGGAACAACTTTACCTACGTAGTTTTTTTGCATCAAACCTTCAAAAAGCATATGGGAAACATTTACAGAGGGAGTATCTCTTATCAGACGTGGATCAAAAACTTGTGGTTCGGAAGAAATACCTACTCTTATTTCTTGCTTAGTATCTGTTGGACCCGCTGTTCTTGGGTCGGGATTACAAGAAATTTGCAGGCAAGATAGAATTAACAAAGGAAGAATTAATTTTCGCATAAGTTTTACTCCAGCAAATTTCAAATAATTAACGTTTACACTAATTATTGGCAGGGTTTCTGTCAATGATTATTGGCAGGGTTTCTGTCAATGAATATCTAAAGTTTACAAAGGGGGGAAAAGCGATACAGATTTTCCAATTTCATTCAGTCTATACTCTAGATTAAAGAGAAACTACGGTGACGTAAGGCTTGATTGCAGATATTTTTATATAAATTTATAAATCATTTGCTCTTTATTATCTAAATTCAGTAAACAAAAGGTGTGGAGTTTATTAGGGAGCCAACGATGTTCCGAACTTTTATGACAACATTACTTGTAGCTGGTGTCATTGTTATCTTTGTGATATCCAGGTTTTTAGGTATAGATTCAGAAACAACAACTCAATCTTCCCCCGAAATTGCTTCTGAAAACTATCAATCTGTATACGATGTGTGGGTCCCTTTTACAAGTGAAGATAAAGACTTTAAGGTGAAATTTCCTCGTCCACCCGAGCATATCTCTCAAACGACACGAGACTCGCTTAACAGGTATAATAAGCACTACGACATTTATGCAGCCACAGGACTCGATAATGCCGCTTATATGCTCCAAGAAATTACTTTTCCCGGTGAGAAAGGAGTTTCTAAAAATCCATCGATTTTGAAAAACTCCCTAGGTGATATCCTCGCATCGACAAGAGAGAATTTACTTCAGAAAACTGAAGATCAGAAGTTTAAGGGAGTAGACAGCCTGTATTTTGAGATTGAAAATGGTGATAACTACATTACAGGGATTATGTTTATGAATAAAGACACCTTATACATTCTCTCCAGAACTATTAATGAAGAGGATAAAGGTGAAGAGGAAGATTACAATTTTTTCCTAAATTCTTTTGAAATCAATAATTCCTCAAAGTCTTTAGAAGACAGGAAACCAAAGGAATAAAAATGAAGTATTTTTACAGTGCTATTCTACCTCTATTAGTTAGTAGTCTACTTTCAGCACCAAACTTCAGCTTTGCTGAACAAGAGGGCGCTACAAAAGCGGCTCTACATCCAGGAATCCTTGCCTATCGAGATGGAAGCTGGCTTTGGTCTGATCACCTCTTCAATCTTCCTAATAATATTGATGTTGTTGTTGAACTTACTAAACCGTCAGGTTTAGATTTACCTATCACCAATGATGACCTAAAAAACATCGTAACTAAAAATTTTGAAGCAGTCGGAATTACTCCTTACGCTAACTTAGTCCCTGGCAAACCAAATCTCCCCAGTTTTCATGTATTAATCATGGTTTACCCGATACGTGATGGCTACACATTTACTGTCATTGGGCGCCTATTTGAAGGTGTTAACCTTGAAAGGGTAAAGCTTGATCAAAGAGTGACAATGCAAGCCGTTACTTGGGATCGTACAAGCATTCATGTTGTATCAACGGGTAAATTAAAAGATGAACTTGAAGAAAGTGTCGGTGAGGTATCCAAAGAATTTGCTGACAGATATTCTTTTTTTGAAAACTTACGCCTCAAAAGCCAATAATTAATTTTAATTAAAAACTGAATATACAGGAAAAGTTAGTTTCAGTGTTTTGTGTGGTTCACAGCATGCTCAATTAAATGGATTTTAAAAAATAGATCGCACATCTGTAAATCTTCTGTTATAATGATTTTTTTCAACTTCCAAAGAATGATTTGAAGGTAATGGCATCTATTTCTAAAACACAACAAGCATATTTGTCCACTAGGGTGCTAGATATTCCTCTTTGGGCTATTTACAATATGCTCCCTTTTATCCTTATTAAAGATTTAGACGCTACCCCTTTTCAAATAGCTGTAATTTTAGCTCTTAAACCCATCGTATCTGTCATTTCCATGTACTGGAGCTCTCTTGTTAACGACCGACCAGACCGCCTTCGCTTAAATATTGTTTTCGCGAGACTCATTGGCTGTTCTTCCTTTTTTTTATTTCCCTTCGTGAGCTCTCCTTGGTTTTTTATTGCAGCTTCCGGCATTTACATGACACTCGCAGTTGGAGCTGTCCCTGCTTGGATGGAAGTTTTAAAGTTGAATTTATCAGACGCAAAGCGAAAACAAACATTCGCTTGGGGATCTGCAATGGGTTACCTAGGAGGGGGGATATTACCGATATTGTTCGGTTGGTTTATGGACTCATCACAACAGTCCTGGAAGTGGATCTTTCCTGTCGCAGCATTAATTTCCCTATCTGCAATAATACTTCAAATGCGCATTCCAACTCCTAATAAATCAATAAAACCACAAAAGCAAAAGTCAAATCAATTGCTTGGACCATGGATTTCTGCCTATAAACTTGTTAAAGAAAGGTCCGATTTTGCAAAGTACCAGCTCGGCTTCATGGTCATTGGTGGTGGCTTAATGCTTATGCAGCCAGCCTTGTATGTATTTTTTGATGAAAAATTGGGGCTTTCTTACGTAGAATTTGCGGTAGCCTTGTCTCTCTGTAAGGGTGTTTCTTATGCTATTGCTTCCCCACTTTGGGCAAAATGGATGAGTGGGGTCGATATCTTTCGATTTAGTAGCGCTGTAACATCTGTTGCCTGCTTATTTCCAATACTTCTAATGTTTAGCCCCCAAAACATTATTTGGTTATACATTGCTTATATTATTTATGGAATAACTCAGTCAGGAAATGAGCTAAGCTGGAATATGTCTGGCCCTCTATTTTCAGGAAATGCAGATAGCTCACAATTCACTAGTGTTAACGTTGTCTCTGTGGGGTTGCGTGGATTAATTTTCCCAGCCTTAGGAAGTATTTTGTGTTCACTAACAGGCTCTTCAGTAGTTCTCATGATGGGCTGTTCTTGTCTTTTGCTTGCCACTATTATTATGGTGAAATTCAGCGCTGAAGAAGTATATAGCTTACCAGAAAACAAAGTTTAATTATTCACCCTTTACACAATTATCCGTGCATCTGAATTGTCTTAAATACTTTGTAATTTTTTTATCGTTCGTATCGTTGAAAAGTATGACCTTTAAGGCTTTTCCTAACCATTGGGAGAGCAAGTTTGAAAGCGACTTTTGATTGTTTTATAATTATACCCACGAAGTGGGTATTAGAATGGTAGCCTAGGGCAAGCTTGCGCAGCCCTGGGTAAGAAGCACCCCAAAAGATACGCACCCTCGAAGAGGGTGCCGTAATAGCCTCTTAGCACCACAATTTTTTTTCATTTAACTCTGTTCCCGAAACAAACTAGATGGGGATATTTCAAGGCTCAAATCAAACCTAACTTTAGTTATCTAAAGATTTTCTGGATTAACTTTTCAGCTCCTTCTTGGATCTTTTCTACAGGCTTTTCAATAATTACTGATGTCGGAGATTCGGGTTCCTTCTTTTTTGGAAGTTGATCGTGCCATGGAACTGGATGCGTTGTTGGACTGGGCACCTTCCCTTCCGTGATATTTCCGCTAGCAATATCGATAAAGGTTCCAAGAACTTTTCCTTCAATTCCATGAGATTCAGCAACCATCGAGCTTATTCTCGCTGTGGCTTTCTTTTTATCAAGTTTAGGGTTTTTCAGAGATCCTTTAAAAGGGATTTGGAGCATAGCTTCAGGATCAATTCCTTCTAAGTTGAAAGCGTTGATTAATGCGTATCCAGTGATCCCTATTATCATATCGACTTTTTCCTTAATGAGGTCGACTTTACCCCATGCAGCCATTGGAAATCGATTATTTACTAGCATATCAACACGTTTAAGGTATACTTTTCCATTTTTCATATTTATATATATCGGTGTTAACCATATCGGAATTTGATTAGAAGCTTTTGCCCCTAGTATTCCAAGAACAGACCTGATTTGACGTTCATTGCGAAAAATCATACGACCGGCATCAATAGTGCAATTTCCTATCACTATTCGATCTTTACTGAAGTTGGATATAGGGAAGAAAAATCCTTCGGGATCTATTGTAAGAGTTATTGGTTGATTAGAGCCTTTTAGGGGACTTAAAAAAGGAGCTATCTCCGAAAAAATATATTGTCCTAATTCTGGAGTAGCAGATACTTCAGCTACAAAAGGCTTATTCAACTTAAACCCTCCACGATCAACCTGCCCATCAAGAAATGCTTTTCCATTGGTTCCAGTTAATTCAGCCGTAACAGGTCCACTCATTTTTTGTAGTGTGATACGTGAATTTAGGTCTATGGGATTCCCTAAGATCGCCTCTACTTTTTCAGGCATCGTTGGGAATGGAGCAAAGATACGACTAAAAACGTCTGATTCAAGTTTTTGAGCCTTGGCATTGAAGTCAACTGATAATGAATCAAGGTTTAAAAGACCTGATTTGGTAAATAGGTCATAAACCGTACCATTCATTGTCAAAAAACCTTCCTTTTTATCTGCTTCTGGAAGAGCTTTTAAAGAAACTTCGATGGATTTTGATAAATTTTCAGTATTTACCGATGCTTCGATTTGATTAAAGTGTAATGCTCGACTATTAGTGTGATCGATAAAGCTCATTTTTTCTGATAAAAGTTTTCCTTGTAACCCAGATAGATGAAAGTTTCTTTCTTTCCATGGCAACCTAAGATGGTTTAGTTTTAAACTTATATTAGCATCGGTCTGAAGTTCCAAGTTTTGATGTGCTCCAAAATTAAAGTACTTTTGGAGAGCTTTAAAACGCTCAGGTGTCATTGTCATTTTGAGTTCTGCTGGATTATTCGGGTTTTCGAGTCTGAGTGTTTCACGAAAAACCATCGCTGACTTTAGCTTAAAGCGGTCTCCTTCGATATTTATATCGAACTCACCAAATTCTTGACCGCCTCCGCTTTGAATATCGATAATTCCATGAATTTTACTTCCAAGTAAAACGGATAAGTCTTCGCCTTCATCTATAATGCCAAAGGTGTTAGAAGGAAAATCTATGAGGTCCAACTTCAATTTATACTCAGCACCAGACCAGTCTGTAATGTTATTTGATATCCAGTCTTTGATAACATATTTGCCTCGAAAGGTGCCTGTTTCTCTCGAGTCAACCTCTAAAGCTCTGCCACTAAAATTGATGCGTATGCGGTTATCACTACCACTAACATCCCATGGTAAGACGACTTCAGAAATAATTACCGGTCGTTGATTAACTGTCATTGACAATTCGGGTAGTGAGACGTCACCAGATAGGTTTATGCTTTCGATATTATCTAATGTAAAAGGGTGATCCATCGGTGCAACAGTAACTAATAAAGGCGTTGGCTTATCTAATTTTCCAAGAGGAGTGTGGTCCAGACTAAGACCGGAAATAAGTGTTGGATCTAGCAAGTAACGTATTGTAGCCGGTTCAGATAGATCAAAACCTTTGTCTTTAACGACCCCCGCTAAGTGAACTTTTAAATCTGCCCCATCAATATCCGCTTGAACTTTACCTATTTTAATTTCTTCTTTTGATCCCATCATTAAATTCGCTGTAACATAAAAATGTGTATTTCCATTTAAAGCATCTTTAAACATGCTGTTAGGGGATACAGCGAATATGTCACCGTTAAATTCGCTCTCAATACTGTCAAAAGATGTTCCCGACAAGGTTAACTGTACATTTTCTAATGTTATATCTCCTATTTTTTCAGGCCCCCGTAAATGGATTTCACTAGCTGACAGTAACTTCGTTTTTAATTCAAAAGAATCTGCCAAATTTTCTCCTAGCAATGGATATTTCAGCTTCTCAACATGCATTTGAATGTGAGTAGGATCAATAATTCTTAGAGGAATAAGGTCACTGTCAAATTGATTAAACAAACTAGGTGTAAGAATGTAGTTAATTTTAAACGGCTTTTTAACTGTTAACGAATTGTTAACTTCAAAACTAGCTTTTTCCATAGTAAATTTATCCGATGACAAAACAACTGCAAAATCACCGTGACCTTCAACTATCTGACCATTGGCACCTAAGCTTAATTCTTCACCAATAAAGCTTTCTAAATTCAGGTCATTTGCAAGAAGGGGAGTTAATAGTACTGTAGGCAATCCTGTTGCTTGAAAGTCAAAGTCTATTCGTTTCTTTATTTCTTCACAAAAATCATAGAAATTCAAGGGCTTTACAAAGGCAGTATCTAACTGAAACTGAAAATTATCTCCTTCGACTGCTTTACCAATAACATGTATTTTTAAATCTTTAGACTCTTTTGGAGCTATTAATTCTCCAGAAATATTATTAAGAACGACTTCCTTTGTTAAAGAGGGCGAAGTTAACCCAATTTGACTTAAATCAAACTCTAAATCCATTACCAGGTTTTTGCGTACATCATTCCCATCTATTAAATCCCAAGGGATAATAAGGTCTTGAAGCCATACAGTTAAATTGGATGAATTTTTCATAGAAAATCTATTTCCGGTTAAAAATTTCATCAATGTTGGAGAGATTGTAAGCTCTGCTTTAGCTGGACTAGCGAGTGAAAATTGAGTTGGGTCTATATATCCACTCAGTGAAAGAGTTAAATTATCAGACTTAGCATCCCACTGAGTATGTGCCGTTGAACCGTTTTGCGATTCATCGACTCTTAAGTTAATTTTTTTTCCTAAAAAAGCAGAAGTAAATCCACGCATTTGTGGATTTCTTAAACCAATTATGTGATCAATAATATTCACAGGAAAATTTTCAACACGAACGCTTAACGCAAGGTCATTGACACCTTCAATATTCTCGGGCTTCTGTTTTAAATGAGTTGCTTCAATTTCGAAATGCCCAATTAAGTCACCTTGTTCTGTGAGTCCTGAAAGTTCACCAGAAATTAGCGTGCCATTTGATGGAATGTTAATTGCTCCATTAACATGATTTAATTTCAAAGGGGGGAGTCTCGTATCCTTTGGAGAAGAAAGAGGGTGCAATACGCTAGATAGGGCAGACTCTAAATTACTAATACCATCTTCACCTTCAATAATAGAAACATTAAGTTCTGTTACCCTAGAATGAGCCAATTGGATTCCATTTAATAAAATACTCCAAAATGGCTGTGATGTAGAAAGATTTTTTACAGTCAATACTTCAATATTATCTGGATCTTTTAGGGTTAAATCTTCGATTATTTGGCCTTCGAACCAAGTAACATTTAGTTTGCTTACTTGAATTTCACCAGCAATTTGATTGTTTATCAAGGATGTAATTTTACTGCGTCCCCAATCGGAAGATATGATTTTGGGTGCAAACCCTATTCCTACAATAAGAAAAACGGTGATAGATAAAATAAGAGTAATTAATGCTTTTGAAAATTTGCCCATATAGCTTTCTCCGATAGATGAGTACCAGAAAAAATTAAAACATTTATTTCTTATTTTGAACAAGGTTTTCTCAAAGCAACTAATCTTACTTAGCAGGGTAAAATATGTGACCTTGGTAAATTTGGCTATTTGGGGTATGCAAAAAAACTATGAATATCGCTGCTTAAACAACTTTATCTCGATCGAGAGCCTCTGTATCATTCAAGGGGGAATATTATCCATCACCTCTCCACCAAGAGGAAATAGATGTAATTTTTAAATTCATTTTTTTATGCATAAGCAGCTTAGCGACTTCACCATTTCCATTACAAATCGCTGTTTTTAAGGGGGATACTCCATCATCACGAGCCTGGTTAATATTTGCCCCAGATTCCATAAGCATTTCTACGATACATTTATTTCCTTCTTGTGAAGCGATATATAAAGGGGATTGTCCATACTGGTCAGTAATATTAACACCAACATTTTCATTTATCAGAAATTCTACAACTTCAATACACCCTTTTTTTGAAGCTATAAATAAAGGGGTTCTTTTAATCTTATCAGGTTTGTTAGGTTCAGCTTTAGCTTTAATAAGTTCTTTTACTATATCGAGATGCCCCATTTGCGAAGCTATGTAAAGAGGAGTTCTCTTATGTATATCAGGTGTGTTTAGGTCAGCTTTAGCTTTAATAAGTTCTTTTACTATATCGAGGTGCCCCTTTTGCGAAGCTATAAATAATGGGGTTCTTTTAATCTTATCAGCTTTGTTAAGATCGGCTCCAGCTTCAATAAGTTTTTTTAATATATTGAGATGCCCGTTTTCGGCTGCCATAAATAATGGCCTATTAGATTTGTTAGGATCGGCACCTGCTTCGATCAACTGTTCGACAACGTTGTCATACCCATTCGTTATAGCCCGCCCTAAGTAGTGTAAGTCATTTGCTGATAGAAGCTTTGATTTTATTTTTACGTCTAAAAGCAATTGAAGATTCAGGTAGGATTCATATCTCGTTTTATCTTTTATCGGGAATAAATATAGCAGATACATCTTAGAAATAGACTCATCAAGAAAGTAAGAAAGATAAAAATTTGTTGCATCAGCGTTGTCAATAGCTCTTGAGAGTAAAGCTCTAGTATCTCCTAAAACAGGAAAAATGTTCTGCAATTTTTCCTTATCATTATTGGATAGTATCTTTAGTTTTTTTGAATTTTCATTAATTGGAGCTATATATGGAATGAGATTGGATCTATATATATTTTCCAAAAAGGTATTTAGTTCAAGGGGGGAGAGGTCGTTTGTTATATTCGGGTACAAACTCTCTTTATATAGTTTCTGTATATTTCCAATGAGTTTTTTCATCCAACTGAAGTGAATTGGGGTTACAGCCTTAGCATTAAATACTATTTCACTAATGTTTTTATTTTTAAAAAAGTCATAACTTGTTGTTACATAATCTTCACTTATAAACCCTAGCTTTTCTATATAGAGTTTTTTAAAATATTCATCGTATCTTGTACGATGAATAGCTTTACAAGTTAATTGAAAATTCCATAAATCCAACGGATCAAGATTAAGAGCTATCTTGGTAATTATTTCGTTTGGAAGTTGCTGAAAAGAGGTAATCATAAATAAAACTCTATAAAAGATTAACAAATAAACTATTCTACATACAAATAACAAATAGGTCAACTATATGTAATTTGTATTTTAACAACAGCACTAAAGAATATTTGTATTCCGTTCGGTATTGAAATTTGAATTTATCTAAAAACCATCGTAATAACATGTTCAGTATCAAGAGCCTTCTCACTAAACAATACAAATCAAAGCTTAGAGTTCAATATAAGCTAGAACGTGATCTCGGAGTGTGCGGAAGCTTTGCTCCTTACTGAGATTGCAATTAGGAATCATATTATGTAGTTTGTTCTGGATAGTAAGCTTATTCCTAAAGTATTGGTCCAAGGCAAGAACACTCATAAAACTGACTTTCTTTTTCAAAGGGGCATTCCTTCATTTGTTCTTTTCCACAACAATGAGAGACGACAAGGTTGATATAGTGATGAGAATGCAACGTCCGATAATGATCGTTATGTTGCATACACAGTGTTTTATCTTGTTGTAATACAGCAATCCCTGATAAAGTCTACGAGAAATAAAACACAAGGAGTCTTATTATGACATACATCCAAGCAAAATCAGGAAATACCTATTCTTACGAAACACTTTCTTCTGGAACAATCTTCAAATTAACTAAATGCCAACCTAGTTCTAATCAATACCATGAGATTAAAAACTCAGCCTGTTATCTACGTGGAAATATTAAAGTACTAAAAAATGAGGCAGTTCATATTCGACCTGACTTCTTTTCAATCACGCCCACAGTGAGCAGATTAACAATTGAAAAAAGCACTGATCAACTTACCTGGAGTCTACTCGAATGGGATTTTAAAAATTTCGAAAATAAAGCACGAAGCGTTCTTGATGAGCTCGATTTTACCAACAATAATATTATAGAACCAGATCTCACTATTCCCTTCTCCAGCCTAGGAGCAAACTTTGACCTCCTCGAAATTACTAAGCGTATAACAGGTGTTGCTGTAGCCTCATCATTAGGAAGATATGGCATACTGAAAGAAGACTGGCTGGAAAAATGTAAGTCTATTCTAAAGAAACTGAGTGAAGAGATATGGAATAAACACGCCATAGAAATGATCTTTCCTATAGACAACAACCATGCAAATATTTCAATTACACACATTCTTCCAGGTGAATTAGATGACGTTACTTCAGAATACGATGAATGCTATCAAGCTTTACTTGGCGATGCCGTCAATAAATATTTAAAACTTAAAAACGGTAGCGAGGTAGAATTCGATAGTTCCTCTCATTATACAAAATTCGAGATTCAAGATTGTTGGTCAATTTTACTTCTTGACTCAGCTTTAAAACGAGCTCTTGAGAAACTTGGTGGTCAACTCTTTAAACGCGACGGCAAATTATTTATCAAGCGCACATAATAAACTATAGAAGCCTCACCTCTTTGCTGATGAGTTGAGGCTTCTATGTTTTTTACGGAAATTTACGAAAAGTCGAATAAGATATGATCCAAGTTAGTACAATCATCAGTTATAAAACAATTCTGGCCGTCATCTAGTGAAAAGGATACGGGAGGAATGCTATTTTCTAATATCTCATCCATTGGCAAAGTTGTTGTCGTATCGACACTTAAAACTTGCTGTAGAAAAGATCCTGCATCCCCCTCTTGTGGTTCATTAACAGTTTGTAGCTCTTCTACAGTTTGCTTTGCCAATTGAATCCATTCCTCACAGGTAAGCGAATTTAAAAGGAAATTGTCTTGTATAGAGTTTTCCTCGGTAGATTGTAAAATTGCTTCAGGTTCCCGGTTTGCTGTTTCCACCTTAGGAGTAAATGGGTAAAACCTTTTAAGGTTCACTTCCTTTTTTAAGTTTCCTGACACCCTTTCATAAGTGTATTCACCTGTGAGCTTATCTAGTTTTCTGCCAATTCTTCCAGGAGCAGCTCCATTTTTTACTTCAAGAATACATTTAAGAACGCAAGAATCATTAAGACTCAATGAGTAGCCAAGTTTAGGCTCTTTATAATTTGACTTTTTGTAATGAGGATTGTTTATATGTAGGATATCATACTCTACGGAAGCATTTCCACCTAATGACAGACTATAAATTTTTTCTGTTTTTTTTGTACCTGAGATTGCTTCTTCTTTGAAATTAAAAACTTTTGTTTCTTTTTTAATTTGAAGGTCAAAACCCTCACTTACAGTAGTAAAAATAATTTTTACATTCATTACAGTATTTAAATTATTTCTTATGCAAACATGGATTCTTTTATCAAAAAGGTTAATCTTATTGTCTACAAAACCAATGCACTCTACCAGGTTTTTTCTTCCACAGTAGTAACTTAAAGAATAATTACTATTAACTGAAGTCATAAGTATACTCACTTTGTTTTTATTTGTTGATTATTTAGCTTTTAATATTACCACTCCGTTCAATTATTTTGAATATTATTCTTATGAACCCCATGCTTTTATTTATTTTTGGTGTTATTTTTTTAGTTTTTTTTACAATCTCAATTTTTGTTTTACAATCTTCTTTCATATTCCGTGCATCCAAAGCCTGAATATCTTCCACTGACAGATACTGTTTGGGTAAGAACCTAATCACATCAAAAAAATCTTTTTCGTCATTCAATGGACTTATATAATTAACCACCTTCTTTTCGGTAATACTCTCTTGACTACTCCAGCTACAAGAAACGCTCTTAAGGATCTCCATACTAGTCATCGGACGATAGTCTGTCGCTACAGAAGAAAGCGCTACATTGGCAACATGGCTTACTCTTTCATAAAATCCTCTCTTTCTGGAGAAAGTAACTTGCTTTAATCTCCCTAAATGAGAGCATTCCCCACTTACTTTGGAAGGGACAATCAAAACCCCTTTACTATCAATGTGATCAACTACCCAGCCTTCAAAACTGGCATTTTTAATAAGGGTTTGCTCCTCCTGACTGTCTTCACTTACAATATGAAACCTACCATTTAAAAAAACAGTATTAACGTTAAACGTGTTAGATACTGCATAATATTGGGTATTCGACTCTATATGTCTTTCTATGGAGTTTCCAAACATTTCGCCTCAATAGATCTTAAACACCACACTATTATATATTATAATATTTGAAACCCTATAATATTTATTATTTCCACTTTTACTCAAAAAAATGTTTATTGGAATTACCTATAGTTCTAAATTGAAAGTATAAGTCAAGGAGGACACATATGGTCATAGGTCTAGTTATACTCGGAATTCTTATCGTTTTAGCTTTTATAGTTATAGGGATTTACAATCGGCTCATTTCCCTAAAAAATAGAGTGAGAAATGCTTGGTCCCAAATTGATGTTCAACTACAACGTCGATATGATCTAATACCCAACTTAGTCGAAACAGTAAAAGGCTATATGGAATATGAAAAAGGGACACTTGAAGCTGTTGTCCAAGCGCGAAGCCAAGCTATGGCAGCTAGAGAAAATATCAAAGAAAGTGGAGGAGCTCCAACCGGTGGAGCAATAAAAGAACTTATGGGGGCTGAAACAGCTCTTACCGGAGCTCTAGGTAACATATTCGCTCTCGCTGAAAACTACCCTCAACTTCGTGCCAGCGAAAATATGCAACAACTACAAGAAGAACTCACCTCAACAGAAAACAAAGTTTCATTTTCACGACAGTCTTATAACGATCAGGCAATGCTGTATAATACCGCTCAAGAGCAATTCCCCGCAGCACTCTTTGCTGGAATGTTTGGACACAAAACTGCCGACATGTACGAAGTTGAAAGTTTAGAGGCTAAAAAAGCTGTTAAAGTGTCATTTACTTCATAACGAAGGGCATTGTTGATGAACTTTTGGGAAGCACAGGACCGTGCACGTAAAAAAACAAAATATTACCTAGCGGCTTTTGTCACGATAACTGTATTTGTTGCAGCTATCGCTGAAATGGCAATGCGTTATTTTGCTCCTCAAGCATATACAACAGACTTCCCGATCTTGGGATTCAGCTTCCTTGTCATCACGTTCTTTGTTGCTTTTTTCAATTACAGTTTATATCGCCAACATGGCGGTAGTTACGTTGCCGAGTCAATAGGTGCAAAGCGAATACACCCTAATACAGAGCATCCAATGGAAAAGCAACTCCTAAATATCGCTGAAGAAATCGCTATCTCATCAGGACTTCCCCTACCAGCAATTTATATTATCCCAGCAAAGCAAATTAACGCCTTTGCAGCAGGGATCACTTCCGACAATGCTGCAATCGCTATAACCGAGGGCGCATTACGCGTTTTAAATCGGGATGAAGTACAGGGCGTGATAGCTCACGAGTTTGGCCACATCTACAATGGTGACATGAAAATTAGCTTAAGACTTGCCGCTATGGTTATGGGATTCTTTTTTGCTCTCTACATGGGAATGCGCATACTGCAATTTTCAGGGCTAAGTCGATCTCGATCTTCAAACCAAAAAGGTGCAAATCCTCTTGCAATAGCAGCCTTAATATTAATGGTGGCCGGGGTGTTTTCGTGGTTTGCAGGAACTCTTTTAAAATGTGTAGTAAGTCGTGAGCGTGAATATTTAGCTGATGCTTGTGCTGTACAGTTCACAAGAAATCCCGATGGTATCGCAAATGCTCTACGAAAAATTGGACATGAAACGCATAATGATATGCCGAGAGGGTCTGCAGCTTTTTCACACATGTATTTCGATGAGCATACCGGATTTAGCTCGCTTTTTGCAACACACCCCCCTCTCAAAAAAAGGATAGAAGCAATTGAAGGAAAAGTTTATCTCCCCGAGGAGTGGAAGAAAGAGCTGGAAAGTCATTGCCATAATCCTAAGGATCAATTTAATCTAAGAAATAAATAGATAACATAAGAATTGGAGGAATATATGGCTATTTTTCAGTCAATGCGCGGATTTTACGAAGGACTAATTTCTCTCGGAAATTTTGTCCAACACCTACTCCTACTGGCTATGCGCCTATACTGGGGTTACGCTTTTCACTTAGTCGGCTGGAATAAATTTCAAAATATTGAAGGTGTAGCAGGATTTTTTGCGGGTCTTGGCATTCCATTTCCGGAAATGACAGCTTATTTTGTTGCTGGTGTCGAGCTTATAGGTGGCTGGTGCTTAATTGTTGGTTTTGCTTCTAGACTCGTTTCTATTCCGCTTGCCATAACAATGATAACAGCCCTATTAATGGCTCATTTTGAAGGTGCAGCACAAATCCTATCTGATCCCGGAAAGTTTGTGATTCAAGCACCCGTATCATACTTAATAACAAGTTTAGTCGTCTTCGCTTTTGGTCCAGGTTGGATTTCTATGGATTACTTGCTAGAAGGGCTAGTTTTTAAGAAAAAATGATAAATAAGAGGAGTTTAAATCCCAAGGCTTTATTAGTCGTAAATTGGGTTTAAACTCCTTTTTTGAATCAAAAACGCATTGTTTTTGTCTATTTTGTGATCAAACCACCGAATTTAAAATCAATAAGACCACTTTTGTGGCGAACTTGAGCCTTACTTGTTTCTGATTTTAGTCTAAGATTTCTAATCTTTTGACCTAGACCTGGTTTAGATGCAAGTATTTGTTCTATTTCAGGATTCAGTACGTAAGCTTTTTCAACATCATCTCCTGCAAGATCATCGTTACCCATTGCAAAATGAACTACCCCTCTCTCAAAGTAAGCTCGTGCATTTTTTGGTTGAAGTTGCACGATTTTACTGAAATCGTTTAAAGCTTCTGAAAAATTTTCCATTGCAAAATGGGCATTTCCACGTAAACGTAGCGCACGTACATTTTCTGGAGACTCCTCAAGAACAACGCTTAAAGTACTGACAGCAGGCTTAAAGTTATTATCTTTTAACATTTTATTAGCACGTCCAATAAGTGTAGTTGTTCGAACATCGGTAGTAACATCAGCAGAAAGTGAAGATAAAGATGTAAGAGCTGAAACAGCTAAAATTCCAATTATTCTTTTCATAATTATTAATTCCTTTTGTTTTCTATGTTTAAGAACACGATCTTATCCTCTTGAAATAAAATTTTCAAGATAAAATTGCAGAAAACACTTGTAATTAAAATTTTAGATGTTAAGAATATGCACTTTTTATGAAATCACAAACTAAAGCTTATCATATGCCTATTGAACAGTGTAGAACGCAAAAACTCGTTGACGACTTAATGATAACCCATTCCTGGGTAGGTCCAAGTACAAAGTATGTATGGGACCAAAAAGAAACTATCAAAAAAAAGATCGGTACGGTAGCTTGTGCTGCTATTGAAATCACATCAAAAGTTATGTGTAGAATAGGACTATTTACCCCTTACAATGTTTGGGAGCGATTAAATGCATATGAAGCATATGAAAAAAAGATTGCAAACACAGAGCCTCCACAATGGGAAAAGACATTAATTAAAACAAAAACGAAAACATTTAATCACCTTCACGACTATGCTTTAGAGAATGACCTGGTCTATTACAAACCTCGAAACGCAGGTATTGAAGAATGGACGCCTATGTATGTTCCCCCAGGAAAACCAGTGATCATTGACTCTGATGGGACAAATTTTTCAGTGGAAGTTTCTCGTAAAAGCAACGAGACCATTTTGTTCACTAAAAAAGTAGGAACCGAAAAGCGTTGTAAACTGACAGGTAAATACTTTTGTACCAATTTAAATGAAAAAGATAACTGGAGAGAAAGCTGGTTTAATATTCCTGTTATTAGCGTTATCTTTAAGCTCCCTGTCATGAATTTTATTTCATGCCTCCCTTCCCCGCGACGTCTGATAAATAATGGCAGGTACCAATTTATGATTTCGCACTGTGGGGTTAAACATAGGTACTACATTGATCCCGCTGAAAAAAAACATGAATATTTTTATGGGGTCTCACAAGTATTAGCGTTAGAACTTCAAGCAGAAACGCCGAAGTTATATTATGCTGACCCTTGGCTCCCCTTCAAGTTATCGTATTCACATAACTTACCGCTAAAATTTGTTGCCAGAGGCGGAGCCGTGAGCGCTTCAACAGTATTTCTCATTGGATATGAAAAACATAATCCTTCTAAACTTATTTTATATGTTCGTATGATTGATTTCGATATCAAGGGATACAACCCTTTTTACTGGTTGTTAAACTACTACACTTTTAATTCTAAGTCTCTTAGCAAACGTCAAATGACTCTCCCTCCTGCTGATTGGAAACAAGTAGATCTACCTGAATTTGATACAACTGCACGCTTCAGTAAATTGATAAATATCATTCAAAACGGAGAAGGAAATCACGCCCGCATTTTAAATATTAGGGCTTCCAAGGATGGGATTCATGGATTTTACACAAAAAAGTTGCGCGACACTAAATGGGAATTTGTAGAGACTCCCGAAGATTTAATCGCAGAAAGCGACTTCCTCAACTGAAGCTTGGCCCCCGATCGATTATTGGATCAGGGGGAAAACGCTCTAGCACTTGCAAGAGGTGTCGAACAGCATGATTAATAACAAAGTGCGAAAGCTAATTGTACTGTTGGACCTGGGTACTTCCCTTTACGATAAGCCGCGAGGATAGGAACACTAAAGTCAAACTCCATAAAAGAGCGAACACATGAGAACCTTTGCATCTCATAACCCAAAGCACCCTCTGCAAGTAATCCATGGTACTGGCTGTGAGTATTATTATTGATGATGCCTCCAAAACTAGCTCCACCACCATAATATAAACTACTGTTGGCACACTCATTAATAAAAGTGATACATACAATTCTTGGTACACTATAAAATATAGAAGAGCGATCGCACCCTCCAATACCTTTTGCATATCCAAAGGAAGCGGAATAGTCAACCCCAACGTCGGGACATTCAAAACGTCTCCCAAAACTGATTGCAGGAACAAAAGTATTTGTTCTGCCAGCGCCAAGTGTACGACTTCCCAGTTTTACATATTTAAGTGCAACGAAGTCTTCTTCAAAATCATCAAACTCATAGTCACCCATAGTGACTGCACTAGATTGTGTCGACGTCAAAGTAAGTAGTCCAAACAGTAGAGAGAATATCTTTTTTTTCATCGTGACCTCCGAAGTAATAGAAATAGAATTTTAACATAAAGAATTCTATTCAATCAAGTAAGCATTCAGATAGTATTGGTAAGCTGGTAGTCTCATTAGTGATTTATGCAATGACCTTTAAAAAATTGAGAAAAACGCAGATCCACGTTTACCACCTCGATAAAAAAAACACCTTTCAGTCAAAAGGCTTATTGAAAAAGCTACTTTTCAAAAATTTCAATTTCAGTGACAGGGTCAAACCCCATTTCAATAAAATCATTCACAGTCTGTTTTGGAGAAAAGTGAACTACTTTTTTAGCTGAATACTTATAGATATGCGAAAGAAGAAAGCGGACAGTCAATGCAGCAACACCTTTTCCACGAAATCCCTCTTTAACAGTTAAATTATGAATCGTTGATGCTGTCTCATTATAATACAATGTCGCTACCGCAACACACTCCTCGCCGTGAAAGACCATAAAGTGCTGAAAATCACCAAATTTACTTTCTGCAAAAAATTTAGCAAAACTTTTTCCTTCCGATACTGAGATTCCAATTGCATCAGCTAGATGTTGTGACCAAATTAGCATCATATCGCTGTTTGTGACGACAACTAAGCGGTAACCTTGATGATTTTCCACGTCGCCTATAAAGGACTCCGGATAGTGAATCAATCCCGTAAAAGTCCCGTGGTGGCGCATGCCCTGCTCTGTTAATATTTTTTTAAGATTGCCCGGTAAGGAACTTTTATTGACAAGCCAACGAAATGGTAGTTTACGATCATCAAACTGCGAAATAAGATCTCTCACCCTCTTTACAGCAACTCTCAAAGGCATCACAGATCTAATGATTCCATTGAAATAGGGATGCTTGATTCCCGAAAATACCTGGGTTTTCTCCGTTGAGTAATGCACTTCCACACCTACAGCTGTCCAGTATCGAGAAATACTTTCCTCGACAATCAATCGGTCTTCCCATCTGGGTCTGATAATCTGTTGGCTATACATGATTCACCCCCGCTATAATAATAATTACTATTATTTTGTCTTGATGACAAGGTTAAAAATAAAGTAAGGTCTTAGTAGGGACTTTAGACAAGGAAGATCATGGGTAAAGGTAAAATTTTCGACTTTTCAAGCTATATTATTGCGTTTGTGACTTTCGCGATTTCACTTTTTTTCATCTACAATAAAACTCACATGTTTTTTGATAGTGTCATTGTTGCCCTACTTAGCGCCGGCATGGTCTGGCTTACTTACATTACCATTCGCGCATGCATTCTCGCAGGACGTAAAGACCGTTAATTCTTAAGTATATACATTTTTAAGGTTAATACTAGATTCTCAACTCTCAATATTGTAATCTAAGCTTAGAAGAACCCATAGGAGCGTATATGGCTATCGTAGAGCCTGCATCATTTGAAAACCCTCTTGAAGATCGTTCGAGACAAAATAAAACTGCAGACCCTTGTGTTTTAGTGATTTTTGGTGCAACTGGAGACTTAACCTCCAGAAAACTAGTACCAGCCCTTTATAATTTAGCTGTCAATGGACAATTGCCTGCACATTTTGCATGTGTCGGCTTCGCAAGAAGGGATAAGTCTGACGAAGACTTTCGAACTGAGATGTTTGATGCAGTCAATGAATTTTCAAGAACACCTATCAACGATGAAATTTGGAAGTCGTTTAGCGACCAACTGTTTTACCACCGTTCAGAGTTCGATAACGACAGCGGATACGAATCGATGCGAAAAGCGCTAGATGAGCTGGACAAACGTTTGGGAACTAAAGGAAACCGCGTCTACTACCTCTCCACACCATCAAGCTATTTCCCCTTAATTATCGAAAAATTAAAGCAGCACAATCTCATTTACGACGAAAACAACGTTAATGACAAATGGTCTAGAGTAATCATCGAAAAACCATTTGGTCACGATCTCAAGTCTGCATTAGCATTACAGCAAGAAATCACACATCACCTCCAAGAAAATCAAATATACCGTATCGATCACTACCTAGGTAAAGAAACGGTACAAAATTTACTCATGTTTCGTTTCAGCAATCCGATATTTGAGTCTATATGGAACAATCATCACATTGATCATGTACAAATCACTGTAGGTGAGGACATTGGAATAGGCACTCGAGGTAAGCTTTGGGAAGAAGCCGGTATGCTCAGAGATATCGTACAAAACCACATGATGCAATTACTCTCACTTGTCGGCATGGAACCCCCTACAAATTTCGAAGCCGATGCAATTCGTGATGAAAAAGTAAAAGTTGTCGAGTCCATACGACCATTTCCCTTGGGACAATTTGATAAGTTCATTACCAGAGGGCAATACGCTCCAGGATTCATTAACGGTGAGCCAGTAAAAGGCTATCGAGAAGAGGATAATGTCGACCCCTCATCGTATGTTGAAACCTACGCTGCGATGGAACTTTACATTGATAACTGGCGTTGGGCAGGAGTCCCCTTTTATTTACGTGCCGGAAAACGACTTCCAAAACGAGCAACAGAAATTGCGATTCATTTTAAAAGTGCTCCCGGATTCTTATTTAAAAACCAAAGCCGCAAAGTAGAGTCTAATATTCTTGTTATTCGGATCCAGCCCGATGAAGGAATTTCATTAAAGATGAATTGTAAGGTACCCGGATTGAACAGTCCCATTCAGCCCGTGAAAATGGATTTCCAATATGGATCTTACTTTGGTGCAAAGCCTCCAGAAGCGTATGAACGATTAATCTGTGACTGTATGTCAGGAGATAGCACACTTTTTGCGCGTGTCGACGAAGTTCTTGCGTCGTGGCGCCTATTTACGCCAATATTGGAACATTGGAATAATGTGACACCTCAAAATTTCCCTAATTATCCCTCTGGAACATGGGGGCCACTCGACGCTGAAATTCTACTTGCACGTGATGGACGTCGTTGGCGCTTGATATAGGAGAAAGAAATGGCCATTAACAATGCAGTACAAATACCCAATGTTGAAGCTGAGCTCAAACTCCTCAGCGAAAAAAATAAACAAGCGAATAACATTCGCGCTTGCTTATTTAATTTGGTGATTTATACCCAAGAAGAGCGCCGTTATGATTATTTCAAAAATATTGTAAGTTCAATTATCAAGAAATTTCCTTGTAGAATCATCTTTATTCAAAGAGAGATGCATACGAGTAAAGAATTTTTGCACGTAGAGGTTTCCAATGAAACTTTTACTGAAAGCGGAACAACAATAGCGTGCGACCAAATTACGATATCCGTAGCGGGAATCTACAGCGATAGAGTCACTCATATTGTTTCTCAACATCTGGTACCTGATTTACCCATCTATTTATTTTGGGGACAGGACCCCATCCAAGAAAGTGAAATCCTCCCAAACCTTCAAAAAGTTGCTTCACGCTTAATCTTTGACACTGAATGCACGAAAGACCTGCAACAGTTTAGCCAGGTAATGTTATCAAAATTAGAGAGCTTAGATATTGAAGTGATGGATATCCATTGGGCGCTGATTAGTCCCTGGCGAGATGTCATCTCGCAGATTTTTCATACAGAAAGCAAGATCACGCAACTTCAAAATAGCACCAAAATTAATATTCACTTTAATCACATTAAATCTGACTTTATCCATCATAGCGAAACTCAATCGTTATACCTCCAAGCGTGGCTCGCGCACCAACTGGGCTGGACCGTAATATCGATGCAAGCTACAGGAAATCATAAAGTGATCACCTACCGACGAGCTGACCAAGGAGAACTTACAATAACTTTAACTCCTGATAGAAACGAAAACTTGCAGTGTGGCTCTATCCTAAATATTGAAATCGATGGAGATGAAGGTCTTAATTTTTCACTAATACGTCAAGATATCCTACGAAAAGTCCTCATTCACGTGACTATTGGAGACCAGTGCTTGCTCCCTTATTCCCTTCCACTTCCTAACTTAAAACGCGGATTCAATTTTATTAAAGAAATCTTATATGAAACTACTAGCGAACATTATCGAAATATGTTAAAACAACTTGCAGCAACCGACTGGAGCCAAATTTACAAATAAAGATGGAAAAAATCAATCAAACAAATATTATCAAACCCTACGACGACCGACGCAATATAGCAGTTCCGGGTAATTCCAATGTAACAACTGAGTACTGCATCAACCATTTTATCGAAACAGCAAAAAAATGTATTCAAGATAGAGGCTATTTTGCCGTAGCTCTTTCTGGTGGAAGTACTCCAAAAGCAATATTTAAAGGCCTCGCGAGAAAAGAAAACCACGACATTATTGATTGGTCAAGAGTGCTACTTTTTTGGAGTGATGAACGTTGCGTCTCACCTAACAGTCCCGAGAGCAACTACCACATGGCTATGGAGGCAGGATTCACCCACTTACCCATTCCCCTTGAAAATATTCACCGTATGAAAGCTGAGGAAGACCCAGAAAACAACGCAATTGCTTACGAACAGCTCATGGAAGAAAAATTAAACGGCGAGCCATTTGACCTAGTAATGCTTGGAATGGGAAATGATGGTCATACAGCATCTTTATTTCCTAAAACTCATGGCTTGCATGCACCAGAAAAGAAAGTCATCGCTAATTTCCTGCCTCAAATGGACGTTTGGCGTATGACCTTGACATATGAATGTATAAATGCCGCTAGAGAAATCGTGATTTACGTTTTAGGAGAAAGTAAAGCTGAAATGGTAAATAAGGTTTTTACCGGAAGCTACCTTCCCGACGAATTCCCAATTCAGCGAATTGGTACACAAAACCATAAAGCTCTCTGGATTCTTGATGAAGCCGCTGCAAAGCTTTTGTAAATAAATTTTACAATTCAATGCTTCAAAAATTTAAAAACAAGTTTACCTTAAAAAAACCAGTGATTACAAAAGTAGCGACAATAAAGTTTATTTATGTTAAATTGTTCTTTTATAACTAATTACCTATTAAATTTATGTTAGTTCTCGGAATTGAAAGTACCTGCGACGAAACAGCATGCTCAGTTGTGCGTAATGGCAAGGAAATACTATCGAACGTTGTCGCATCACAAGTGAAGCTACATGAAGAATTCGGCGGTGTTGTCCCTGAATTAGCTTGTCGCCAACATGTCGAAGTGATTATCCCTGTACTTGATCGCGCAATTCAAGAGGCTAATATAAGCCTCGACCAAGTCGACCTCATTGCCGTATCACACGCTCCTGGACTGATCGGAGCGCTACTTATCGGACTCAACGCTGCAAAGAGCCTTTCTATCGCTCTTAATAAACCTTTCATTGGTGTCAATCACATCGAAGCTCACTTATACGCAGCTATTATGTCACAAAACCAAGAAGTAACCTTTCCAAGCTTAGGCGTCGTACTCTCCGGAGGACATACTTCTTTGGTATTGATGAAAAGTATCGGTGACTATGAACTGATCGCCGAAACAATTGATGATGCCATTGGCGAAGCTTTTGACAAAGTCGCCAAAATGATGGGACTCCCCTATCCTGGTGGACCGGAAATAGAAAAGCTCGCGCTTATGGGTGATGCCCGAAGTTATCCTCTGAAAGCAGGACGCGTAAAAACATCACCATTGAATTTTTCGTTTAGTGGACTCAAAACTGCCGTTTTATATAGCCTTTGTGGACAAAATGCTCCACTAAAATCAGGACTAACAGTGACTGATAAAGAAAAGCGCGACATGGCAGCCACATTTCAACGAGTAGCTTTTGAAGATGTCGTGAAAAAGACGATGAAAGCAGCAAAAGAGAATGGATGTAAGACGATAATTTTTGGGGGAGGCGTCACAAATAACAAAACACTACGCGCCATGTTCAGTAAAACAGCTGTTGGATTTGATCTTTTATGGCCCTCTGCTGGATTAAGTTTAGATAATGCTGCAATGATCGCTGGATTGGGATACCATCAATATTCCTCTAAAGAGATTGGTGACAACTTAGATTTAGAAGCAAAGTCTCGAGTCCCTTTTGGTCACGATCGTTAGGTGACTGATCCTTTTTGGTAATTCACTCTAATAATTACCAAAAGAAGCTAACGAATCTAAATATTTTTAGTTGAATTTTATGTTTACAATCCTATAGAATTGAGAACAAATGTAAAACCTTAAATCATTGGAGCTCAAAATGGCATCAAAACGTGATAAAATAAAATTGAAAAGTTCGAAAAGTCACTACTGCTACTACAAGAAAAAAAATAAAACAAACACTCCTGACCGTATTACAATCAAAAAATACGACCCGGTAGTTCGTGAGCACGTCGAATTCAAAGAAACAAAGTAATTATTTGATTTCATTCACATAATATATAGCTGTCGCCAATCCTTTTTCTCTTATCATTGGCGGCAACTCCCTTCTTTTATCACTTATTCACATATTCATTTAGGTAAAAGCCCCATACCCCGGTTAGTTGCTCATATATCTAAGAATAGAGACAATAAAAAACCTTAATTGGTAAATCTCCTTTTGAATTCCAGGTCGAAAAGACAAGACAAATACTTCCTCTCGTATTATACTGGGGTCAGTACGATATCGGTCGTGTAAGAACACCTTGAACTTTCAGAAACGAAGTAATTAATAATATGCAATTTTTTGAGTTCTCTGTCGCATGCAAATACTTAATGCCACGTTGGCGACAGCTTAGCGTTTCGATTATAAGTTTAATTTCAATCCTTGTCATTTCTTTGGTTGTTTGGCTAATTGTTGTATTTTTCTCGGTAACACATGGGCTTGAAAAGAATTGGGTCCAAAAATTAATTGCTCTTACAGCTCCAATTCGCATAACACCAACTGAAGATTACTACAATTCTTACTACTATCAAATTGATGGTGTCAGTGCTGACTCCGACTACACTCTCAAAAGCTTTAAAGAAAAACTGGCTGCAGAAAAACCTGACCCATATGATCCAACCTTTGATGAGGAAATTCCCTCTCACTGGGTAATACCTGATCTCGATCAAAGTGGTGAACTTAAAGACATCGTTAAAATCGCTTTCAATGAAGTTGAAAAGATCAAAGATGTATCGATTACAGATTATGAGATGACGTTCGGAAACATTCGTCTACGGCTTCTACGTGATATTCCCAAAAATTACGTGAATGACTGGGTTCCGGGAGATGCACAAAATCAAAGTTTCTTAAAGCAAAGTGCCTATTTTGGTTCTTTTGACTCTGACAATGCGTTACTAAAGAAAGCGTTAATTCCAATAAATGCTGAAGATATCACGAATTTATTAAACACACTCACCCTTTCGTCTGATAATATTCAGCATGATAATCCTGATACCATTATGCGTTTGGATAATGCTGTAGCTTCACAAAAAATACATGACCTTCTAAAATTTATTGATGTGAAAACATTAAAAGCACCTTCACATGGGTGGACAATTCCTCGAGAGCTATTTCCTGACGCATGTTCCTTTGAAGGATGCCTGATCATGAATCATGGACGTATCGATAAACTGGTTATCCCCCAGAATAAATCAACCGTTCAACAATTCGCGAAAGAAATTGAAGAATACGGCTCTCCAGCATTTCCAGTAACTTTGCGAGTAGAAAAAAAACAGTTCATCGCAGCTGTCAATGGTGAAGATACCCTTTTACAAGAATCAGTGCCTATAGTTCTTGAAGGAGGAACCTTACTTTCAGCGCAGCACGATAAGCAAACACCAGCTTCCACTTGTCGCGCTTGTGATCTTGTCTTCGATATTGAGTTCGATTTACAAAACAACCATTTATCTGGAAAGACCCCTCTCAACAATTTGGAGATTGCCGATGCTGCAGTTGCAAGTATTTTCTCTGCATCAGATACGGCGACCCCCTTCTGGTTATACCAAGCTGTTGATTCGAGCGGAAAAGAACACCTTTTCATCCCATCAGATGTCGACATTGGTGAAAGTGTACTCCTACCAAGATCATTTCGCGAAGCTGGGATCTTAGTCGGAGATCGAGGATATCTTTCCTACTATAGCCCAACAGCTAGTTCTGTTCAGGAACAACGCATTCCTGTTGCCGTTGCTGGCTTCTATGATCCGGGCATCATGCCGCTTGGCGGAAAACTTATTTTAGCTAATGACGAAGTAACTTCTTTTATACGATCATCGCAAAGTCAAGAGGAATCCGCGTTGACAAATGGATTCAACGTCCGTTTTGATAACCTCGACCGTGCGGATGAAATCAAAGCAAGCCTTAGCAAAGCATTTGAGAAAGCAGGCATCTCTCGCTACTGGAAGATTGAAACCTATCGGGAGTTTGAGTTCACGAAAGACATTATTCAGCAGCTACATAGTGAAAAAAATTTATTTAGCTTACTTGCTATCGTTATCATTGTAGTTGCTTGCTCTAACATTATTTCCATGTTGATTATCTTGGTTAACGATAAAAAATTAGAAATAGGCATCCTTCGATCAATGGGGGCATCGTCTACAAGTATCGCACTAATATTTGGGTTATGCGGTGTGATCATGGGATTATTAGGAAGCGTAACCGGTATTGGTCTCGCTGTCTTTACCCTAAGAAACCTTCAATCTCTCGTATCACTGCTTAGCGAATTGCAAGGACACGAAATGTTTAACCCCGCCTTTTACGGAGATATTCTCCCCAATGAAGTAAGTTTTGAAGCTCTTGGATTTGTCATCATAATGACAGCTGTAGTCTCCACAATTGCAGGAATCGTCCCTGCTGTCAAAGCATGCCTACTACGTCCAAGTGAAATCCTGAGGTCTGAATAATATGAAATCGATAATAGAAGCAAAAAACATCGTCAAAAAATTTGCTAATCCATCAGAGGTTACTATTCTCTCTGGGGTCAACTTTTCTGTATGTGGCGGAGAAAGCGTCGCTATCATGGGACGTTCAGGTGAGGGAAAAAGTACGCTTCTCCATATTTTAGGTACACTCGAATCCCCTACCTCAGGAGAACTGATCATTTCCGGTAAAACAGTAAACACTTTTAATACAACAAAGATTCGTCGGAGTCACATCGCTTTTGTATTTCAGTCGTATCACCTCTTAGACGACTACTCTGTCATCGACAACGTTCTCATGCCCGCACGCATCAACAGACAGCCGACAAGTAAAGGTTCTGAGGCCTATTCACGAGCACAACACTTACTTGAAATGGTGGAATTGTCTGATAGGCTTAACTTCAGCACAAAGCTCCTTTCTGGAGGTGAAAAGCAACGTGTCGCTATCGCGAGAGCTCTTTGCAATGATCCAGACCTCATCCTTGCAGATGAACCCTCGGGAAATCTCGATAGTGAAACGGCAAAAATCATTCACGATTTACTAATTTCATTCTCTAAAAAGGAAGAAAAAGCCCTGATATTAGTAACACATGATAACAAGCTAGCCAATCTCTGTGACAGAAAGTTAACGCTCACAAACGGCAAACTGTGCGAATCTCACTAAATAAGGCTCAATAAACAAATTACAAATTTAGATTTCGTTTTTTGTAACTATCCCTGAAGCTTTATTTAGCGAAGCATTTGTCTTAGCTCTTTCTTTGTAGTAATTAGCGACATCATGACAATGAAATTACACCCGCTATAACAAATACCTTTCTAGACTCTCCACAACCGCTCTTGAATGAAATTAAAATTATATCGAAACCGAAAACTATCAGCCCAGCCTCCATTTCATATTGACAGCTAGAAGTGGAGAAATTAAAAAGTGGCTGAGGGTTTGGAATAGATAAATTGAGGTGAGGAGGCTTCTGCAGCCTTAGTAAAAGATATTGCAAATATCAGTATTGTTAAAACAACTTAAATTTTTTAATCCTACACCCACACTTAATTTAAATTTTACAACTACTCTAAATAATTAAAATATTCACAACTATTTACATAAACTAATGACTGCTGTAGAATTCTCCCCTTAACCAACTAAGCATCAATGTGCAATTAACAAAACTACAATTTTATTTTTCAACTAACGAGTTTTTAAAAGTTTTAAGGCATTTGCATTCTACAGAATTACCCAAAATTGCGAACGTCGTATCTTGTGAGTGTATTTTTTATTATGGTTAGAATAGCCCACAATGCAAATAAGTGAAAAGTTACTATCAGAAAATGGGAGGAGTGTACAAAGACTTTGAAAAATCGGGTCAAAAATTCTAAACAAAAAATTGAACAATTTATTTTTAAAGTATTTTAATTTCAATAAATAAGGTGATTTTCAATGTATAAAATTATTTTTTCTGCTTTTTTTTACTTAATACTGCCTGTGTTTGGATTTGGAGAACCTACCGACTATTCAATACAACGTTCCAAAACGAATCAATTGCATACAGCAGAAGAGCCTCTCTATTATGTTGTAGAGGCTCCTTTATCCATACAGCAATTGTGGGAAAATGCAAAACCCCACTTTCTCAAACAAGAAACCATTAAACCACACAATGATCAATGGTTTTCAAAATGGCATCAACTCAAAAAGTTTTGGAGTAAAGATAAAAACGAAGTGGGCCATTATGAACGTAAAGAGTCAATTGTTATTACATCTGATGACAATAATTTAGAAATGATGAAAGCGTGCCGCCTTGACTTACAAGAATTTTGTATACAACACTTAAAAAGGATGGAGCAAGATTATAACTTGCCAAAACATTCATTGACTATGAAAAATGCTATAGAACCTAAACATACGTTACGATTATTACACTATTTATCTGGGGCTACTGCAATAGCTCACTATGACACTAGCATTATGACGTGTCTTTATTATCGTGATGGTGGTTTACAATTGAAAATTGGTGAAGAATGGATAGATGCTCCCAAACTTAAACCAAACGAAATGTTAGTCACTTATGGTGTGCCCGGTGAAATTCTAAGTAATGGGCACTTAAAGGCATTACGACATCGAGTGCGATGTGATGAGCGGTATGCTATAGCATATTTTCATAATACTCCAAAAAATTATATTTTGGAAAGTGAGAATTATAACCAAACTACTATGGCTCATGTTTATCAAGAAGCGCAATTGTGGTATGCAGACGTCAATGCAAGAGTGGTTCGTCGTTATTGTAAATCAACGCAATTGCCATGGTATGTTGTTTTGTATGGATGGTTAGCGCAACGGTTTGAACCCGTCAATTTACATCATATATCACGAAAAGATTCTGTTGAAAAAATATCACTAGATTCTAAGCAAACTGATACAAATTAGAGAAAGACTTAATGAAAAAAATTATTACAATGTTCTTTTTAGCTATTTCTTCGCTATCAGCTACACCTAAAGCTGTTGTTTTTGACTACGGAGATGTATTAGCTTTCCATAATAGCGAAGTCGTAGAAGATTTTTTTTGTGAAACTTTTCAATTAACTCGAGAAGAGTTTAAAATGGCGAAGCGAGCAAAAAAAAATTCAAGCGAAACTGATGATCAATTTTGGATATCTTTTGCTTATAGGAAAGGGATCTCTCTCCCAAAAAACTGGCAAGAAATCTATAAAGAAGTCATCAAAAAATCTCTTGGTGCAGATGAAAAGATGTATAAGCTTGTTGATGAAATTAAACAAAATAATATCAAAACAGGTCTACTTTCAAATATTAGGAAAGATTGGGCAAAAACAGTTCAAAGTAACGGCCTTTTTCTAGCATTTGATCCGTGTATACTTGCTTGTGATATAGGAGTGGAAAAGCCCGATCCAAAAGCTTACCAAATTTTACTAAAAATTCTCAATCTTTCAGCGAATGATGTTATATTTATAGATGACAAACTTGAAAATATTGAAGCTGCTAAAATAATGGGAATCGATGCAATTAGATTTGAATCCTCAGAGCAAATTCGCAAAGAACTTCAAAAAAGAGAGATTGTTCAACAATAACTAATTTTATTAAAGGAAATTTAATTTGGTTAACGATATTCAAAGAATTCAAGAAGATCATAAAAAATTTACTAAAGAGCGTGGATGGGACAGGTTTCAAACACCAAAGAATTTGTCTATGGCATTATCTGTTGAGGCAGCAGAGCTTGTTGAGATTTTTATGTGGCTTACAGAAGCGCAATCAATCTCATTGAATGAACAAAAATTAAATGCTGCTGCAGAAGAAATTGCTGATATATTTATGTATCTTTTACGAATAGCAGATACATTGGGGATTGATTTGATTAAAGCAACTGATCAAAAAATGAAAAAAAACCATGAAAAATATTCAGTTGAAAGAGGAATAGCTTTAGCGCAAGCATTAATTGATTAAGTTTTTTTAGTAAATCTTAAGTTTAATTAAATGGCATACCATACAAAAATTATGGGAAGACCATTATATGGTATACTCCAAAATATACTTAGAAGAACGGAAACAGCTTTTGCGTTGATTAATCAACGCAAAAGTCTTCGAAACATAGAAAAAATTTAAAAAAACCACAGTACAATATATATAGAAATCGCTTCTTGTGGTGCTCATACTCAACACAGTTCCAGTAGGAGGCAAAGCCAAGTAAAACAACAAAATCAATCCAAAAGTAGAAAACGAAAAGTAGATTCCAAGTCTAAGATTTCACACGAAACTGTCACAATAATTTTTGAAACCAATTCTGCAGAGGCGACTGCAGCTGCTATTTTTTTTTGGGGAAACAATATTTATGATGAATACCTCAAGAGGTCACTATGGCTGTATCTACGCACCGCCCAAGAGTGAGCTAAAAAGCGTTCATTTCTCACTTAAGAAGAACAAAAAATAACGAAAAGATGGAAAAAACTGACATGAAATGGCGACTATAGATTGTTTACAAAGATAACAGGTATGCATGTATAATTCGGTGATCACAATAATACCTTGCCATAAGGGGATTCCAAAAGGAACTGAGGTTAATAAGGTGTCGAACGAAGAATTAAAGAAAATTTAAAAACACCTAAACTGAAGATCAAGAAAAATTTCAAATTGGAAATATCCATATGGTGCCTTTAATAAACTAATCATTAACTCAACGTATTTTAAATTAAGGTTAAATAATGTTCAGCTCAGAAGAATCCTCTCTAAACACAATTGAATTACAAGAATGGATGAATGATAATGGAAGCGAAAGTAATGTTAATTTTACTATTGTGTCGAAATACAATGGAAATATTACCAGTAAAATTTTGCAAGAAAGTCTTTACTCACTAGCTCAGCTACACCCTATGCTCAGGAAAACAATAAAAATCGTTGGAAACACTCCAAAATTTTACGAATTACATTATATTCTCATACCAGTAAAGGAATATCCCTATACAGGAATAGAACAGTGGAAAGAAGCAACAAAACTCGATATAAGACAACGTTTTGATAACGATTCACAGCCATTATGGAGAGTAAGCTTCCTTAAAGGAAATCAAGAAGGACTAATTTTGTTAACCTTTCATCATTCCATTGCCGATGGTATTTGTGGAGTGGAATTAATGAATCATCTATATAAAATAATATCCTCGAAAATTCTTAACAACAATATAGACATAAAGATCAATTATCTTTTACCACCGATAGAAAATTTATATAGTGCAATTAAAGAAGACAATGAAAACCTTAACAAAAAACTCCAAAAAACAAAAGATACTAAAACCACTAAAGAACATAAGCTTTGTACAAACTTTTCTCTGCATATTATTGACGAGGAAACATTAAAAAGTGTGATTGAAAGAAGTCGAAATCATAAAATTAAAGTTCATAGTATTCTATTTGCTGCTTTTTTAAAGGCGATAAAATTCATCAAAAAACCTTCCTTTGATCAATTTATAGCCGTATCAATCGTTAATTTACGTAATTTTTTCGAACAACCTGTCTCCAAGGAAGTGACTAAAGCTCTATTTTCTTGGATTGCCAGCAAATTTGAAGTCTATGAAGAGACAAACATTTATGAACTCGCTAAATTAGTCCATGAGGACCTTCATACTAAATTAAAAGAAGGAAAACATATTTCAAATCTTAAAAAAATGTCAAATCGTTTAGATAAAATGCCAATTCCACAATTTTTTTTGCAGCAAAATAAAAGCCCTCCAAACCTTTTGTGTGTTTCAAATATTGGAGTAGTTTCATTCGATGGTTTTTATGACTCTAAAATGATTTCAATGGAAGATATTTTCTTTGTTGTTAATCGTGATTCTCATTTTGAACATAAAGACAATGCAATGCTAGGTGTCACTACATTTAAAAATCGAATTTATTTGACACTATTTTTTATTGAAAAGCTTTTCTCCGAAACTGATGCTCAAGCTGTTCTAAAAAAAATGGAGCAAATTCTTAAATCGATGTAAATGAGACCAAAAGGCTAAACCTGGCTTTAATTTACTCAAAAGAGTAATTCTCATTTCCTCAGTAGAAATAACTCATCTACTCAAATGACGTTTATCCAAGGTTGTGCGATAGACTTTTAGATACGCTACCATTTTTACTCAGTATCTATATCCAAATCATTTTTTAGAGTACGATTACCTAGCATGATTGGCAGGTTTAAGGTCATACCTTTCAACGATAAGAACGATATAACGATACGAACGATAAAAAAATAACAAAGTATTTAAGACAATTTAGATACATGGATAACTGTGAAAATGAGTTGAGGGAAAATTTTAGTTGTGCGCTTCCTCATGAGATATTACCTCGATATTGCCCTAATGAAAGAATTCTAATGACCTTAACCCCTTGCTGAAAGAGTTACACCAATTAGTAGTGAAACAATTGTATGTTCAGGTTTACCCTTCGTTTGGTATGAAAATTATCGAGATAGAAAACTCACAAAAGGACAACAAGAAGTTGAGTACTTGAAAGCATGTGGCGCGAGTCAAGACGAAATCGATGAAAAGGTGAAAGAACTTTACAGAAAATTATTTGGATATGATCCCAATGAACCTGTGTTTGTCGACTACTCTAAAAAATATATCCATGTAATAAATTTGGCCCACAGGACTGAAATGCTTAATATTGAAGGAATTCCAGTGGATTGTTCTTTACCTGGAATTCACGTTTTTAAACATATTGTTTTGAAATACGCACAAATATGAAGGTTAAAACTGAGACTATTTGCCCCTCTTTTAATATGATATTTTATTGCAGTTGGTATAACTCAGTAATCTGCTTTGTTTTTAACAGTTTTACGAAGGCGATTCACATTGGAGACAATAATGCTGATAGCTCGCTCAATTTCCGTTCTTGTAGTATATCTGCTAAGTGAAAAGCGTATTGAAGAGCGTGCTTCTTCGCGTGTTGCTCCCATGTTAAGAATGACTCTAGACGGCTCCAGTGCACCTGAAGCGCAAGCCGATCCATGGCTAACAGCAATCCCCTGCATATCCAAGTTAGCCAATAACGTCTCTCCTTCGACCCCAGGAAAAGACAGGTTGGACGTATTACACACACGAGGGCCCTCGCCATTGATAAGGACGTCACCTAATTGCTCGATAATCTCTTTTTCGAAAAAGTCTCTAAGCTCCATCACCCTTTTTGTTGCAGCTGGAAGCACCTCATCCAAAATCTGAACAGCCTTAGCTAACCCAACGATATCTGAAACATTTTCTGTGCCTGCACGTAAACCATATTCATGACCTCCGCCAACAAGGAGAGGGGTAATTTTCTGCGACTTCCTTAAAAACACAAATCCTATTCCTTTTGGAGCATGAATCTTATGGCCACTAAACACCATCGCTGTTACACCATCTGGAATAAAAAAATTTTCTTTTCCAAGGTAAGCAACTGCATCTACAAAAAAAGGAATCTCATGCTGCGATAATAAAGCAGAAATTGCGTTGATGTCTGTTTTAACCCCCGTTTCGTTATTTGCAGCCATTAATGCTACTAAGCGGGTGTCGGGACGGATAGCATTCTGAACATCCTCAGGCTTTGGAGCTCCATATTTTCCTGGAGAAAGGTAGGTCACTTCTACCCCTTTTCCCTCTAAGTATTTGACTGTATTATAAACGCAAGGATGCTCTAAGTCAGAAGTAATAATATGCCCACGGTAGTTTCCATCAAAAAAACCCTTTAAGAGCATATTCATACCTTCAGAAGCTCCTGAAGTAAAAATAATCTCTCTGTTACGGACATTTAAATGTTTAGCTATGAGATCACGTGCTGCTGTCATTTTACGCCCAAGTGCCTGACCGAAAGTGTGCATACTAGACGGATTACCGGGGAAATTTTTTAATACATCTATAACAGCCTCTAGAACCTTGGGGTCTATGTGAGTGCTAGCATTGTTATCTAGATAGATCCTCTCTTCCATGAAGGACTTCCTCAACTTTAAGTAGTACTATCGTAATGTTATCATGACCGCCTTTTTCTTTTGCAAGACGAATCAACCCATCACCTTTATTTTTTAAATCCCCTTCTCCTTCAATAACTTCTTTCATGCTTGGTGCACTAACAACGTCTGATAATCCATCAGAACATATAAGATAAGTGTCACCAAACTCTAAATCGCTCACATAAACGGATGCTTCAACGTAAGGTTCCGTTCCAACAGCTTTTGTGATAATGTTTTTATATACAAATTCTTTTTCGCCTTTTTCGTCCAGTTGCCCTAGATCGACAAGTTCTCTCATCAGCGAGTGATCTTTTGTTATCTGTTTGAATTCGCCGTTTCTTAACCTATAAATTCTACTGTCGCCAATATGCGCGCGGATGAGTCCATCTTTATGAAAGTAAAGACAGCATAGCGTTGTACCCATCCCTTTAAGCTCTGGATCGCGACACCCCATATTGTATACATGGGTATTCACAAGCTGCATCACATGCTCAATTTCGCTGCGTATTTCACCTAAAGAAAAGGAAGTTTTTTTATCGAGAATTTTTTTCATCTCTTTAGAAAACGAATCAACGGCTTGCGTTGCAGCAACTTCACCAGCTCTATGCCCACCCATACCATCGGCAAGAACATAGGTATTAATATCTGGAAGTTCCAGCCACACATCTTCATTGTTATCTCTAACAAGTCCAATATCTGACATGCCATAAGACAATACTTTGTAATTCATTAAATCAAAAACCATAACTACAGTGGTAATATACTAATAAAAAAATCTTATCACATTTCAAATTATATATCTATATTTTTTTAATTTTAGAGACGGTCAATAGTCTGAAAAAAGTCTAATAACACTGACTGCATTAAAAGTGATATGAAGAAAAATAGGAGAAAGTAGAGACTGTTGTCTTTCGTAAATAAATCCTAAAAAACAGGACAGAACAAAGAGATCTAAAATAATTTGTATATTGGTAATTCCTTGATTACTAGAAAAGTGAAAGCAAGCAAAAATAAAAGCCGAAATGGTAATAGACCAGCCACGCCCTACAAATGTTCGTATCCAAGATAGTAAAATCCCCCTAAAAAGAATTTCTTCCATAATTGGAACTACAATCACAACACAAAGAATGGTTAAGGTGTACAATAAGGGGTCTTGTACAGAGAGTTTTAGTTGCTGTACTGCCACCTGTTCTACTGGATCTTTAGCAAAAAAATATTTTATAAAAAGTTGAATTACTCCATCAACTGTAGCGACAAGAGGAATACATATAAACCATGTTCCTATGCCAAGAGCAATATCTTTTGGCCAGCACCTTATTTTAAAAAAGTTCTCACCAAAAATTTTAAAAAACGACGGGCCAGAACGTCTGATAAGATAAACTATTAATGCAAAAAAAGTGAATCCGATTGAGAGAACATTTCCCCAGCCTTGCTGAACATTCGTGATTTCAAAATCTTTTGCGGAAGGAAATCCCCCGTGAAGATACGATAACCATGCGTACGTAATACCGGGAATGATAATAACAGCGATCCCCAAAAAGAGAGCAAAACTTACTGCAACAAGGCGAAAAGGCAGTTTATCCTTCGTTTTATCATAGGGGTATTGAAACTGAAAATAATCATACATCCAACAAATCAACAAACAAATGGAGGAGATACTGAAAGTGATTAGAATAAACTTTAGCTGCAAAAATAATGAGTCCATGACGTCACTAGAGCAACAAAAAAGAGTTTTTGCAATGCCTCTCTAC
>JAYZJO010000025.1:0-27195 GCA_036164375.1 Chlamydiota bacterium
ACTAATTAGCAGAAGTCAGGAAAACAACCCCAATAGGCACTTTCTCCGAAAATCAGGTGAGTAAGTTAGTTGTAATATACTTCTACATTTGAGATTAGATGACCGTACAACTAGAAAATATGTCAGTTAATAGGCCTTGATTTTCAAAATTTTCGATCATTTCCGTTAAATTTCTTTGTGTATAAATGTACACATTCTCGAATTCAGTTTCGATAGGTCCTTTAGCTAGTTCTTCGAGATCAGAACAAATTCCAGGGTAGGGTGTGATATTTCCTAATAATATCGGCCTGGATCCTTCAGAATATATCCAAACGGGATAGCTTTGTAGAGGCAAGAATCTATTCAAATTAAGTGGTTTATGTGGTGTAGGGTTGTTTTCTACATTGACCACTATTTTTTTGTAGCCTTTACATTTTTGAGACTCTTCTACGTCTTGAATTGCACGAATAAACTGCTCGTTGATTCTTTCTTTGATTTTCGCTTTACTAGGGCATGAGCTGATCATGTGTGAATACCTCAAAGTTTATTCTGTACATAATAAAAGATAAATTTTTGCACTCAAAGAAGAATTTCCATAAGATCAAGTTTTATTAACGCGAGGTAAGATCTATGAAGTATCTATGGATAATGATGGTAACAGTTACTGTTGTAATTATGGCAGTGTTTTTTTATGCGTATATTTATTTTCCTACGCAAGAAGCTCCTGAAGTTGTCGATGAAGTGAACGAGGATTTTTCAAAAAATGGAAGTAGAGGGTATGACGATGACACGAAAGTAAAAGTTGGAGAACACCTCGATGATGTGGTTATTTTCACTTTCAATCGCAATAACCCTCAGGCACTCCAACGTTTTCTTTTAGATTATGACGGAATGTTAAACGAAAATATTTTAGAAGAAAATCTACGAAACCAAAATTATATTGCTGTACTACGAGCTCTCTGGAGTGAAGAGAATGCTCAAAAACGGTTGGAGTGGCTGAAAAAAAAAGAGTCTGAAAGTCATCCAATACTACTTTTTGAACTTGCTGTTGAGGTGATAAAAGAAGAACCAAATTTAGAAAATTTTCAAAAATCGCTATATTATTTGGAACTTGCCAAATATAGAACTGATCTTGATGCGGTTTGTGTAAATGATAGTTCTGCAAGGGCTGCCCCTCAGTCATTATATCAAACATACTCAAGAGCCGTAGCTGATGTTGTCGATCGAGCACCAAATTTGAAAAACCAACTTACCCAATCAGTTCTACAGGGTGTCGACAAAGAAGTGCTTACCCAGCTACTTTCTGCGTTGCAAGAGATAGAGCTGCAAATCGATGCTCTTCCTTCCCCTGAGTGGGTATCAACACATGCTCTTAGGAAACTATTAAGTAATAAGAAAATTATAACTACCGAAAAAAAATGTCTGGATACTAGAAAGCGAATGATAAAAAGTTTCATTCGCAATATTTCAAATAAGCTTAAGAAATATAACTCATAGCTTCTTCTCCAAGTGTCATAATAACAGCTTGTCGTATTAAACTATGAACGTCGACTTTTGCGCCATTTAAGCTTTTTAACCTTTTTGCAGCATATCGAGCGATGTTAATTCCATCTCGTACAGTATAATTGTCGTTATTTGCATGAGCTCTTTGCAAGAATGAAACAACATATTCCATAATATTTTCGTCTACAAAAGGGAGGTTTTCCTGCAAGATGCGACGCTCTTCTTCCGCCTCGGGAAAGTCTAAATAAATTTGCGGCTGTAGCCTACTGTGAATATATTCGGGTATCTCGAACGTCGACGCATCATCATTCATTGTAACACAAATTCGAAACTCAGGATGTGCAGAAACCTTTAGACCAGCAACAATTGATTCGATATAACGTCTCGTGTCAAGAAGAGGAGCAAGGGATGCCCAGGATTTTTCACTCATTCTATTCGCTTCATCAAGAATACAGACTCCTCCTTTGATCATTGCAGTGACAAGAGTGGAAGCAACATAACGAATGCCCCCAGATTTATCAACTACAGGGGTGATCAATAGATCTTCAGGTCTAGTGTCCATGGTGCACTGGTAGATATAAACGTCTTTATTAAGAGATTTTGCTGCTGCGTATGCAAGTGTAGTTTTGCCGACTCCAGGTTTTCCAATAAGGCGGGGATTCAAGGGAATATCATCTTTATCGATCACTAACCAAGCCGCAAGCAATTGATCCATCACATCTTTTTGCCCAATCCACTCGAAGGTAAATTCATCGGGAAATCCAAGTGCAAGCTCGACACCTTGAATGTTGATAATGCTTTCATGTTCGCTAGGTAATGAGTAACTCATAGGGTATTTGCTCCTAAATATTGGGATTGATACAGGAAGTATAAATCAAATGTGATTTTTTGCAATTGGTATATATCAAAACTTTTAGGGGAGAGAGGTGGCAGACCCTTTCAGTTTACAGAAGGGTCTAACTACGCTCACTAAAGAATTACAAATCCAAATCAAATTCACAACCATCTTCAATAAGGCTATCGATGTAGTTGAGATCAAAATCAACGTCAATGAAGCTTTTATCTTCAAGCATATACAAATGAAAGGGGATGGTTGAATTAATTCCACCAATATGAAATTCTCGAAGAGCGCGCTTCGCTCTGCTGATCACTTCTGATCGGTCTTCACCTTTAACAATTAACTTGGCGACCATGGAATCATAGTTTGGGGGGATAGTATACCCAGAGTAACATGCGCTATCAACCCGGACGTGTGGGCCTCCTGGCGGTAAGTAGTACTCTAGTTTTCCTGGAGAGGGCATAAAGTTTTGCGATGGGTTTTCAGCGTTGATGCGAAATTGCATCACATGTCCATCGAAAGCGATATCTTCTTGCTTGAGAGTTAGTTTTTCTCCCATAGCAACACGTAATTGTTCTGCAACAAGATCTACATTGGTGAGCTCTTCGGTGACAGTGTGCTCTACCTGAATACGTGTGTTCACTTCCATGAAATAGAAATCGTTGTTTTCATCGAGTAAAAATTCAACTGTTCCTGCAGAGTAATATTTCGCTTCTTTCACGACGCTGACAGCCGCGTTACCTAGCTTTTTACGGATTTTAGGGCTAAGGACCGGGCAAGGAGCTTCTTCTATAAGCTTTTGTCTTCTACGTTGAACAGTACAGTCTCTTTCACCTAGGTGGATAACATTTCCAAATTGATCTCCCAAAACTTGAACCTCTACGTGCCTTGGGTTCACGATCATTTTTTCAAGATATACATCGGCATTACCAAAGCTTACATCAGCTTCAGCCCTAGCAGCAAGAAATTGTTTTTTGAATTCAGCTTCATTATATGCAATTCGAATTCCCTTTCCACCTCCACCAGCAACAGCTTTAATAAAAACAGGGTATTTTATTTTTTTTACCTCCGCAAGGGCTTCATCAAGGTCGCTGACGATGCCATTAGATCCAGGAATAACCGGGCAGCCGGCTTTTTTTGCTGTAGCTTTAGCTTTTGCTTTATTTCCTAAAGACAAAATTGTCTCAGGGGCAGGTCCCACAAAGGTTAAACCGCAGCTTTCACAGATTGAAGCAAAGTTTGCGTTTTCAGCTAAGAAGCCATAACCTGGGTGAATGGCATCAGCACCAGTAACTTCACATGCAGATAAAAGATTTGGTATTTTTAAATAGGATTTTTGTGAAGGGGCTTCCCCTATGCAGATAGCCTCGTCAGCATGCAGTACATGGAGAGCTTCTGCGTCGGCTTCAGAGTAAACCGCCACGGTTTGCAACCCGAGGTCATGGCATGCTCTGATGATTCTTACGGCGATTTCGCCTCTATTTGCTATCAGTACTTTTTGCATAACCTTCGCCATTAATCTATTATCAATAATGCTGAACCAAATTCAACGGGATGCCCATTTTCAACAAGAACCTCTTTGACGGTGCCGCTTACGCCGGCTTTTACTTCATTCATAACCTTCATGGCTTCAATGATACAGACGACACTATCGGGGGATATTTTATCTCCCACCTTGACAAAAGGAGGTTCATCAGGTGATGGAGAACTGTAAAAAGTCCCAACCATCGGTGATTTTACGGATTTATAGCTTACTTGTTCGGTATCTTCGTGCTTTTTATCGTCAGTAGCAGACTTCGCGTGGGAAGATGGTGGGGTTGTAGACCTCGATCCTCCTTTAGAAAAAGCTGCATCGGCTCGCTTAAGTTGCTTTTCCTCTCGATTTTCAATGTATTCGCGGGAAGGTTCGATAATCTTTATTGTTTCGTCACCCTCGCGTTCGAGTTGTAGTTCAAAATCTTCTTTTTTGACTAGAAGCTTTTTTAACCCTGTACGGCCCATTGCAGCCATCAACTCTTTAATGTGCTTTAACTCCACTCCTAAATACTCCCGATTTGCGTGATTATCTTGTAAAACCTTCTTATTACACTCTTTGAATATAGTCGCTAGATTTCGTATCGACTTTGATGATATCTCCAATTTCGATAAATGGAGGTACTTCTACTTTTGCTCCAGTTTCAAGGATAGCAATTCGAGTTGAATTGGCGATAACTTCATCGTCATCTTCCCCCTCAAGTTTAGAGACCATAAGCTCTAAAAACTGAGGTAATTCAACACCATAAACTTCTTCGTTGTAGTACTGTGCGTTGAGGACTACGCCCTCTTTTAGAAAATTAACACTATCACCAACTATGATAGCAGGGATTTCAACTTGCTCTAAATTGGTTGTATCTAAAAATAAGTAGTTACTGCCTTCTAGGTACAAAAATTCAAGTGGTTTTAAGTTAAGTGCAACTTCTTCGACTTGCTGGGTAGGTTTGAAATTTTTTTCGACAAGTTTATCATTAGAGAGGTCGCGTAGTTTCATTTTTACAAAAGGGGTTCCTTTTGCCACTGTGACTTTTACGCTTGATTCAACGCGAAAAAGCTTTTCACCAGATTTAATGATTATTCCGGGGTTGACCTGATTACTCGCTACCATTTAATAATTCCTTCGTGGTTACTCTTTGATTTTAACTATTCCTTAACGCTTTAACTTCTTGCGCCATGTCGTCTGCAGAGAATAAAAATGTTCCTGCTACGAGCTCGTTAGCGCCTGCTTCGATACACAATTTTGCTGTTTCAGGATTGATTCCACCGTCAACTTGTATATCAAAAGGGGGGAGGTCTAATCCTTCCTTCGTTTCTTTATTCGATGTTACTCCACCTGCACGGATGTCTAATTTGTCGCAAACTCCACGGACAAATCGTATTTTATCGAGGACTTCCGGCATAAAAGCCTGCCCACCAAATCCGGGGTGAACAGTCATCAACAAAATCATATCACATTTATCTAAATATTTCGTAACAAATGATTCGGATGTTTCGGGACAAAATGCTAGTCCGGCCTTTTTGTTACACTTACGTATGTAGTCTAGTGTGTCTTCTACGTCCTCTGTGGCTTCGAAGTGGAAAGTGATGCGGTCGGCGCCAGACTCGATAAATTTTTCGACGTAGTCAAACGGGTTGTACATCATTAAGTGAACATCCAAAAACATATCGGTAGCTCGATTAATTGCAGCACAAACTTGGGGACCAATAGTAAGGTTTGGCACAAAATGTCCATCCATTACATCGATGTGAAGGTAGTCGGCTCCAGAGTCTTCGATTTTTTTGGCTTCATCGTAGATGCGCCCAAAATCACCAGCTAATATCGATGGGCAAATTTTTATATCTTGTTTGTTGTTCATAAAATAATGTTTTTTACCGTTTTTTTGATTAATTAATTTTATTTACCTGACTGACCTTTATCATCAGCTTGATCAGCTTTCTTTTTGATTTCTATTGGTTTTGGCGGAGCTCCCTCGGCGTTGGCAGAGGCAATCGCGTTTCCAAAGGTTCTTTCTAGAAGGTCTGGCGCTTTTGTTTGTCCAGTTGACTGACCACCGCTTAGTAGCTTAGCTTTTATTTTTCTTTTGGCTCCAGGAAATTTTATACAGCACTGTTTATATTTTTTTCCTGATCCACATGGACACGGATCATTTCTTCCAACTTTTTCGTTCATATTCACACCTAGAATAATGTTAAAACTTGACTTTACATGATCTACTAGGGTAACATATCCAATGATTTTTTAGTAACATTTTAAGGAATTCACAAAAAAATGGATATTCCAGTAGCGCAACCTCCGTGGACAGGTATTGGTAAAAAGGTTGAACGTAGGTTAAGAAAAGCTTTGTATGACTATCATATGGTCGATGGCGTCACAAAAGTTTCAGTAGCCCTAAGTGGTGGAAAAGATAGTTTAACCCTGCTCTTTTTACTTAAATCTATTGCTGGACGAGGGTTTCCCGATTTCGATCTTAGCGCGATTCATGTGAGTGGTGAGTTTTCTTGTGGTGCCGGAGTCAATACAGACTATTTACGTGCAATCTGTGAGAAATTGGAGGTTCCTCTTGTGATTAGGGAGTCTACCCAGCGTCTGGAAACTCTAGAGTGTTATAGTTGTTCACGAGAAAGGCGGCGTCTCCTTTTTGATGCAGCAAAGGAGCTAGGTTCTCATACAATTGCTTTTGGTCATCACCGTGATGACAGCATCCAGACTTTGCTAATGAATCTTCTTCATAAAGCTGAGTTTGCAGGTAATATGCCTAAAATACATATGAAAAAATATGGTGTGACTATTATTCGACCACTTATTTATGTTACTGAAGAGGAAATCCGAGCGTTTGCTCGTCACTACCAGTTTATGCGTATTATGTGTCAATGCCCCGTAGGCCAAAATTCTATGAGAAAAAAGGCGGAGGTGTTGCTTTCTGAAATTGAAGAAACTTTTCCTGATGCAAGACATAATTTGGCAAAGGCTATCATTGAATATGGATCAAATAAGGCGTTAGATCCCTAATTTTTTTTCATTTTTTTTGTTTGTAAATTTTTTATTGAGTCCGTTTTTTTAATGCTCTCTCGATGTTGATGTTTAGTGAAAATATTGCTATTCTCGATTAAAAAATCGATTGTTAAGAAGATTTTAAAGATTCTTAATCTTTTATTAACAAAGGGAAATTATGATTATCCCATTCGTTGCGAAGAGGTCTGGTATCATACTTCAGCGAATAGAACCCTTAACTAAAACCAAAGAGGACTCGATGAAAAAAATTGTTTTTACATTGATGAGTGTGATGCTCACAGCAACAGCTCTCAGTGCTAATCCTACGGTCAGAGCAAAAGATATTGAAAACGTAAAGATCGAAGAGCAAATGTATACTCGCGAAGGATCGCAAGCGAAATCGCTCGCCTTTTTTTCAAAAGAAATGTTTAAGAAAGAGTGTGCTCAAGAGCAAGAGCATATTGAAGTTGGAACAAGAGCTATGGCTCACAATGACTTTGTGAAACACCAAGAAGAGGTAGCTGTTGAAGAGCCTGAAGTCGGAAAAAAGATCTTAGATGTTAAGGAAGATGAAATCGTAAGTAAAAGCCTTGGTGATGACGAAGAGCTTGTTGCGAAAAAAATCTATTATAACTCACATGATGGCGCTTACCATTCTCCCATAGCAGTCACATACTTTGGTGATGAGGTTACTCTCGAAGATGGGTCTATTTGGACAGTTGCAAGTTGGGACCAATGGAAAACGCTAAACTGGTTGACCACAGATACCATTTTAATCACACAAAATAAATACTTGTTTTCAAGTTATAAGTTTATGTTGGTGAACCAAGCTACAGGGAAAGAAGTAGAAGTTAACCTATCTTTAGGCCCAATTTACTCGGGATACTACACAAGATGGATTGTAGCTATCGACTACTTAAACGATCAAATTCTTTTGGATGACGGTTCCTTCTGGGAAATGAGTGTTCTGGACTACTCTATCACGAAAAATTGGTACGTAAATGATACTGTTATCATCGGTGTGAATGAGTCTTCTTCAACTCTTAGGCCAAATATTTTAATCAACGTGAATATGCTAAACTATGCACGTGGAATTTGTTTGTACTAGTTCATGATTTATGATAGCTTCCGTAGAACTCTACGGAAGCTTTATTGTAATTTTGATGACTTTTACTAGGCTCAAAAAAATATTTGAGTCGTATTAAACATAGATTTCAACATTTGAAACATAGGGACTAGATTATGAAGACATTGACGAGTACACTAGCTAAAATTTTTATTGGAATAGCTTTAATTTCTACAAATCTCATCGCAGATGAGGAGCATGTTCCCGTAGGTGAGCGCGCACTGCCTAATGCAGAACATATAAGCGTGCAAGAGCAAAGGGAGCAGCTTAGCAAAGATAATATGCCTGCTCAAGGCGACGATGAGTTGATCGCAAAAAAAACATATTACACCTCTCATGAAGGTGCTTTTCATAGACCCATCGCGGTGACAAGTACTGGCGACAGGGTAACTTTGGAAGATGGAACCGTCTGGCAAGTTCGCATAAAAGACCGAACAAAGACTTTGGACTGGCTTATCGGTGATAGTATTATCATCCTCCCTAACCATAGCTGGTTTTCGAGCTACCACTATGTGCTTCTAAATCAAAATACGGGTAAAGAAGTAAAAGTTAATATGCTGCTTGGACCTATTTATAACGGTGTTCATACGCACTGGGTTGTGGCAATTGATTACTACAATAAAGAAGTATGCCTGGAAGATGGCTCTGTGTGGAGGATTTCTGGCTCCGATGGATCAACGCTGAAGAAATGGTTGATTAATGATACTGTAATTATTGGAATCAATGACTCTTGGTTTTCAAGTAAGCCAAATATTTTGATCAATGTAAATATGCTCAACTATGTTGCAGCAATTTGTGATAACTAATTCAGAAACGAATAATTTAGGAGAAATAATTATGGGATTTAATCCAAATGTAAGAAGTACACGTCCTACTGCTGTTGTAACAGGGCAAGGTGTGCAGCAAATACCTGGTGCTGATAGAAGAAATCCTGATAGAAGAAGTCACGATACTGTTGTAGAGGTGAGTCGTCGAGCCTTGCCACAAAGAGAAGTTGTAGTTGTTGTTGAAACGAGAAATGGTAGAAATATCTCTCAGCGCGTGCCTGGCAACACTCGTAATGTACCTTGTCCGAACGTTCCTCTTTCTCAGCAAAATAATTCTTTAGCAGGTCGAAATATTAACTCGGGTCCAGTTCGTCCGAATGTACGTCGTACTGACAGAAGGTAGTTTTGCCCCGTTGTAGATGAACCTTTTAGTTCATCTACAACATCTTTTAAAAGTTGCGTTCAACGTGGTACTGTTGATAATGTTTTTCTATACCGTTAGCAACCTCTACAGGGTCATCTGTAATGGTGATAAGGTTGAAGTCTTCTTCAGAGATGCAGCCCATGGCAAGAACTGTCTCCCTCAACCACTCCATTAAACCCTTCCAGTATGAAGCGCCCATCAAGTAAATGGGGAATTCTTTAATTTTTTTCGTTTGTATGAGTGTCATTGCTTCAAAAAATTCGTCTAAGGTTCCAACACCCCCAGGTAGGAAAACAAAAGCTTGTGCGTATCGTACGAACATAACTTTCCTTACAAAAAAATAGCGAAATCGTAATCGGTATCTTGGATCGATAAAAGGGTTTGGTTCGTCTTCTGTTGGCAGATCTATGCAAATGCCACAAGATTTGCCGCCTGCAGTTTGGGCACCTTTATTTGCAGCCTCCATGGTACCTGGACCTCCGCCTGTGATAATAGCAAAACCTTTTTTTGAAATTTCTTGAGCGACGTCTGTAGCTAAGTTGTAGTAGGGAGTCGCTGGCTTTAATCTGGCTGAACCAAAGATTGATACAGAAGGGCCTAGGTCGGTCATGGTTTCGAATCCATCTACAAACTCGGAGACGATACGAAAAACTCTCCATGAGTCGACTCCTAACAAATTCCGAGTTATGTGGTCAGGGTCATTTTTCATGCATAGTCCTATGGTGGTTTAATACTTTTTTGATAAGCGATTTTTTCTTGTTTATCAAGTTAAAAATGTAATTATATCGTTTTAAGCTTTGTTATAGGTGTGTTTTTGAAATGTCTTGATTTATTATTTAAAATATGTTAAAGTTTAAAATTAGTTAATAAAAGATTAAGGTATTTTATGTCAGTTAATAATAGAGATCTCTTTTCAAGACGATGCCCCCTAAGTGATGGATGTTACATAGATTATGAGGTTAACGGATTAAATGGATCGGGTGAAGTTGTAAGCGACACACCCGCCAAATTTAGGTGTAAGGGAATGAAAGGGGTATGTATGATTATGGGGATTCTTGTTTTAGTCGGACAGGATAGTTCAGGTGGCCCCATCGTTGTAGACACTGTGCCTGATACTTTTTCTTTAGTCTCTAGGAATATTAGAAAACAAAATAGACTTAATTCCAGAGAAAAAAGCGCTTCTGAAATATTTACTATACCTTCGCGCTTTCTTCAAAATTATAATTTAAAAACAAGTAAGTAATCTAATTTTCATTCTTTTTAAGTAACGAAAAATTATAATCGAGCCCTTCCTGGCCACGTCGATTTAGGGGGGTTCCAAATAAAGATTCGGGATTTTTCAAGATATTACTTAACTTGTTTTCATCGATATAGGAACCTATTCCTTTTTCCGGAGAGAAATCAGGGCTTAATGATAAGGGTTTTCTTAGGTTATGAGGGCATGCGTCCTGGCAAATATCGCATCCAAAAACGTAACCAGGGTTCTCGTTTCTAATTTTTTCAGGGATCTCTTTTTTAGACTCAATCAGGTGATAGGAAAGGCACTTGCGTGCATCTAATTTGTAGGGTGCGGTAATGGCTTTTGTTGGGCAGGCGTCGAGACAGCGCGTGCATGACCCACATTTTGGCAGTCTTAGATTTTTTGTTGTTGTGACTGGTAGTTTTAAGGAAGTGAATACTCCAGCCAAAAGGGTAAATGTTCCGTATTTTCGGTGAATTAATAAGGTGTTTTTGCCAAACCATCCAAGTCCAGCCTGAACAGCAAGCGCTTTCTCTAAAACCGGTGTTGAGTCACTAAACCCTTTAGCAATGTCTGTTTGTCCTGATTTTTCTTCGAGCCAGCGAATAAACTTCTTCAGTCTACGACGATGGACGTTGTGGTAGTCGCGCCCTCTAGCATAGGATGCAATGACTCCAGCTGAATCAGTAAATTCCTGCTTTTCTTGTTTGTAATAGCTAAGGAAAATGATAGCGCTTTTTGCGTCGGGAAGCAGTTGTTGGGGGGAGCATCTTAACTCATTTTCCATATAGCCAAGATTTCCATGGTAGTTTTCGCTTAACCATTCACGGTAGGCTTTTATGTCTTCCTCAGGGATGATAGCATCTGTGATTCCGACATCGTCCCAGCCGAGGTTCAACGCCTTTTCTCTAATCTCTGCTAGTGTGATATCCATCTGTTCATCCTTGAAACAAATATATTTATTTTTGTGTAGGTGGTGGTGCGTTTGTAGTCCAGATTTGCTTTATGAGCCGTTCCAACTGGTTTTCTTTCTTTAAGAACCCCTTTCCCTGAGCGCCATAAGAAACTTCATGTAGGTTTTCTATAGCAATAAATGCCGTAGGGTCTTCGCGGTGAATCAACTCTTTTAACTCAGAAAGTTGAAGACGTTCTGCGATGACGTATAAAATCTCGCGTTCATCTCCAGAAAATCCTCCTCTGCCATACATGATTGTTAGGCCGAGCCCAAGTTCATGAATGATCGCTTCGGAAATTTCACGTGATTTTGCGGAAATAATCATAACTGATTTCGTTTCATCCAATCCCACAATAACGTAGTCCATTACTTTAATAACGACCATATATGTAATAAGAGACAGAATAGGGGGGTGCCAGTCCTGAAACACAATGCCGGCAGCGGCAAAAATGAAAATATTGCAGAAAAGGACAACTTGACCGACGGTGATGCCTGTTTTTCTATTGAGGATAATTCCGAGGATTTCTGTACCATCCAGGCAGCCACCAAACCTGATGATCATGCCGAATCCAATGCCCATAATGCATCCACCAATAACGACGACTTCTAAGCTTTCTCCTCGGAAAGTCCAATCTCCAACCGATTGAATGAGCGCCATCGAGCAAGAAAAGAAGAGGACGGCAAAAAAGAAGTGGATCACGAAGACTTTGCCGATAAATTTATAGGCTAGGTAAATGAAGGGGGCGTTAAAGATAATGAGGTAAATGGGGATGAACGAGTTTTTGGTGAGGCTTCCTAGAATCATGGAGACGCCGACGATGCCACCGTCGATTAGGTTACTTGGGATAAGGAATACTTCGATAGCAAAGGCTGCGAAAAAAGCTCCTAGGGCCATCATCAGGTATGAGAAAATGTTACTTTTCCAGGAACGGTGTGTGAAATTTTGTTGTGTTATCATAAGTATTACCTTCGCTTAATTTAGCGGATCCCTGTGTTCAGTCTCGCTGAAGGGGATCGTAAACAAAGGAATAGTTATTGTAAAGAATATTGATTTAAACTGTATGAAGTTTAAGGATTTATCTTTCCTATGGGATCATAGGAAAGATAAACGCGAGAGAAGGGACTCGAACCCTCAACTTCCTGCGTGACAGGCAGGTGCTCTAACCAATTGAACTACTCCCGCAAACCGTTAAACTGATGGGCGCAACAGGATTCGAACCTATGACCGCCTGTGTGTAAAACAGGTGCTCTACCAACTGAGCTATACGCCCTTAACGGAAGAAGCTATAACTTAGCAGTTTTCGTCTTTTTTATACAAGAGGATAATCGTAAAAAAATAGAAAAAATCGATAAAGTGCTAGAAATAAGCGATTTATGGAAATTTTGTTATTTCATTGGAAGCCAAGTTTCGTTGACATTGAAGCGCTTATTGATGTGACGCTCTTGTTGAAGTTCGATAAGCTCTTCATCAGATGTTTGCGGATACATCTCTTCAATTAATTTTTTTGTCTTTTCTCTTAGCTTTTTCAGTGTTTCCCACTCTTTGTCAGTGATTTTGTCGATATTCATAAGTTTTTCTTTGAGAACGTCTTTTTTAATCCCTAATTTCGAAAAGATTTTACGGTCTTTTTTGGATAACCGCATGAGGTCTAGCTTTAACATTCGGATAAGAGCTTGTCGCTCCTCGATAGAGTTTTGTTTTTCACTTTTCGAGTGACCTATCCCTGCAGAGATATCGGCAAGGTCGCTCAGTTTGGTGACGGACATTTTCCTTAGTCCTTCTTCTAGAGCATGTTCAACTTTAGAGTAGTTTGTTCTGGCCATAGGTCCCAAAAAGTTAGGTTCTATCTAAATTATGTTTTAACAAGATTGTAGAAATATGACAATATGCAGTTAGTGGATTAGGAGCTTAGTCATGGAAGAAATCACCGTAGACGTTGTTGTTATTGGATCAGGTCCTTCAGGGCAAAAAGCTGCGATTCAGTCATCTAAACTCGGCAAAGAGGTCGTGGTTATCGAAAAAGAGCCGAGCCCAGGTGGGAATTGTCTCTATTCGGGAACCATTCCTTCTAAATCACTGCGCGAAGCAATCATCGATTTAACGCGCTTTTACGAACGTCACTATTGGCAAGAAAATCACGATGTTCACGACATATCTATCAACGATTTATATAGCCGCTTGAGTCAAGTTATTGATGAAGAAAGGTCGATGATTTCGCGCCAATTCAAAAAAAATGGGATTCGCCTGATTAATGGCACCGCTAAGTTTATAGATCCACATACTATTACGATTGTCGATAATGCCTATGGAATGTCGTATAAAATCCGAGCTGATAAAATCGTTATCTCGACAGGTTCCAAGCCTAGGAATCCGATGGAGGTTCCCTTCGATGATGAAGTAATTCTTGACTCAACGCGACTGCTTGGTATCGATAGAGTGCCCGATACCATGATTGTTTTGGGTGGGGGAATCATTGGTGCGGAGTATGCAAGTTTTTTTGCTGCTTTGGGGACCGAAGTGACGATTGTTGATAAAAGAGGGCATCTGCTTCCGCTACTCGACAGAGAAATAGGAATTCACCTTCAAACCGCGCTTACCGATATAGGACTTAGCTTCCGCGGAAATAAAATACCAGTTGAAATAGGGCGTAAGGGAGACCGTGCGTTCGTTAAGTTGCAAGATGGAACCTCTTTAGAAGCTGACGCACTTCTTTACGCTTTAGGGCGATTAGCTAATGTCGATAGTTTAGGTATTGAAAATGCGGGCTTAGCTGTGAATGAACGCGGATACATTCCTGTGAACGCTCTTTTTCAAACCCATCAGTCACATATTTATGCTGTGGGTGACGTGATTGGCGGGCCATGTCTTGCTTCAACAAGTATGGAACAAGGAAGGTTAGCAGCACGCCACGCTTGTGGTGTTGAGACTCATCATTTTCCTACATTTTATCCGGTTGGTATTTATACAATTCCTGAAATTTCGTGCTGTGGTTATACCGAGGATCAATTAAAAGAACTAGGATTCCAATATGAAGTTGGCCGGGCGTATTACTATGAAATTGCTCGTAGTCACATCGTTGGAAGTAATACGGGATTGTTTAAAATATTATTTCATAAAGAAACCTTAGAGATACTAGGAATTCACGTGATTGGAAGAGGTGCATCTGAAGTGATTCATATTGGACAGATAGCAGTTTCTTTTAACGCAAAAATAGACTACTTTATCGACCATATTTTTAATTACCCAACCTATGCTGAAGGTTATCGAGTCGCCGCATTGAATGGTCTGAATAAAATAAAGCATAGAAGGTAGTGGGATTAGAAATGGAAAGTAAACATCCTGAAAACTCTAATAATGCAATGCATAAGCCCGAGTTTATTTATGTTGGTGAGGAGTATATTGAATCAGAGCCAAAAGGGGAGTATCGTCAAGAGGATTTTTATGAGTCCTTCAGTCAGCTTCATGACATCAAACCAACAATAGCAGTTCGAGTAGCGTGTTTAATCGGGTCTATGCTAGTTTTTTTGCTTTCTCTTTTTATGGCAGCTTGTGTCCTCGTGAGCTGTATTTTTGTAGTGGGAACTTTAGGGTTAAATCAATACTGCAAAATTGTTCTAGCTAGACATTGGATTCGCTTCAAAAACTTTTTTGTGATAGCTGGGGGCACCTTTGTTGGAGTTTTTAGTCCACTTTTTGGGCTGGGAATTGTCATTCTTTACTTTATGCTGAAAGGACAAGGGAAAGATCAATTTTTCTCAAGTTTTATGGAAAGGCACGTCCATCGAGGATAGCTTAAAATGGAAATTATACCAATCCCAATAAATAAAGCTGTGAATAAGCATCATATACACTAGTACGCAACTTTTTTTAGCTAATGCAGTTGATAGTACGTAAATAAAACATTGCTTGGTTTATAGTTTATAACTCACCGCGCCATCTTTCATCTCAAGGTGTACTTTACTGTTTGCAGGGATTTTTCCCCCTAATATAGCTTCTGCAAGCATATTTACCACCTCGTGTTGTATCAGCCTTTTCAAGGGGCGAGCGCCAAATGCCGGCTCGTAACCTTTTTCTGCTAAATAGGTGATGACTGCACTATCCCAAGAGAGGTCACACTGACGCTCTTTCATTCTTTTGACAAGACCTTGGAGTTGGATGATGACAATTTTTTCCATATCTCTTTCACGTAGTGGAAGGAACGGAAGTATTTCGTCAAGGCGGTTAATAAACTCCGGTCTAAAATGTGTGTCCATAATAGGGCGAAGCGTCTGTAATATTTCTTCTTTCGATAGATCCTCACTGCTTTTCTCGAGTTTAGCCATAAGCTGCTGAGATCCTAAATTGGAAGTCATAATGAACAATGAATTTTTACAATTCACAGTTCGTCCTTTGCTGTCGGTGATTCTTCCATCGTCAAAAACCTGCAACAAAATGTTGAAGACATCGTGATGAGCTTTTTCAATTTCATCTAATAAAACAACGCTGTAAGGTCTTCTACGTAGTGATTCGGTCAACTGCCCGCCTTCATCATACCCTACATATCCAGGAGGTGAGCCTATGAGTTTGGAGACGCTATGCTTCTCCATATACTCAGACATATCAAGACGTATCATAGCTTCTTCTTGATCAAATAACTCTTCAGCTAAAGCTTTTGAAAGTTCGGTTTTTCCAACTCCAGTAGGACCTAAAAATAAAAAGGCTCCCATTGGTCTACTTGGATCACTCAATCCAGATCGAGATCTTCTAATTGCTTCAGATACAGCTGTAACAGCAAATTCTTGACCTACAACTCTTTTTGAAAGTTCTGCTTCGAGAGAGAGTAATCGTTCAGCTTCTCCCTCTAACATCTTTTGGACGGGAATTCTTGTCCACTTAGAAACAATGTGTGCGATGAGATCTTCATCAACTTCTTCTTGGAGAAGTCTATTAGTTTTTTTGTTGAGAGAGGCTTCAGCTTCTTTGATTTCATTTTCCACTTTGGGGATTTCGTTATAGCGTAATTCAGCAACTTTATTGTAGTCGGCTTGGCGTTCCAATTCTTCTTCGTGAAAACGTAGGCGCTCGAGTTCATCTTTTTTCTGCTTGAGAGACTGAAGAAGGTCTTTTTCTTGGTCCCATTGGTTTCTCAATACAGAAAGTTCTTCTTTGATATGTGCGATTTTTTTCTCGATATTGTCGAGTTTAGGTTTGTCAATTTGCCCAGATTCACGCTTCATCGCTTCCTGCTCGATGATGAGAGCTGACAATTCTCGCTCTTTGGTATCGATAGGGAGCGGGCGAGATCCAAGTTGCATCCGTATTAAACTCGCAGCCTCGTCGATAAGATCGATAGCTTTGTCGGGAAGGCGTCTATCGGGAATGTATCTATAGGATAGGTATACTGCAGCATGTAAAGCAGACTCTGTGATACGTACTCCGTGAAAAATTTCATATTTTTCTCTAAGCCCTCGGAGAATTGCAATGGATTCTTCTGGTGAGGGTTCATCAACAGTAATTGGTTGAAAACGTCTTTCTAGCGCTGCGTCTTTTTCAATGTGTTTTTGATACTCGTTAAGAGTCGTTGCGCCAATGCAGTGAAGTGTCCCTCTTGCGAGAGCCGGCTTTAAAAGGTTGGCTGCATCCATAGCACCCTCAGTAGCACCAGCTCCAACGAGAGTGTGAACTTCGTCGATAAATAAAATAATCTGACCCGCAGCTTTTTCAACTTCATCAAGAATAGCCTTAAGACGTTCCTCAAACTCCCCACGGAACTTTGTTCCTGCAATCAATGAGCCCATGTCGAGAGTGAGTAGTTGTTTATTTTTTAATGAGTCGGGAGTGTCACCTTGGACGATCCTTTGAGCAAGGCCTTCAGCGATCGCAGTTTTACCAACCCCAGGTTCACCAATAAGCATTGGGTTATTTTTGGTACGGCGACTAAGGACTTGCATTGTTCGGCGGATTTCTTCATCTCTACCGATAACAGGATCTATTTTTCCTTCTTGTGCCAAAGCGGTTAAGTTTTTACAGTATTTTTCAAGAGCTTGCATTTGATTCTCAGCACTTGGTGAGTCAATTCGTCGGTCTCCGCGGATTTTTTTTATCTGTTGCTCTAAATCTTTTAGTGAAATGCCAGTAGCGTTTTTCCAGTTTGCAAAGGGCTGTTCGTTACTTTTCCAGTAAGAAACAAGGAAATGGTCACTACTTGTGTAAGTATCATTCCAGTTTTTTGCAATATTTTGCGCGTCAGTAATACGCGTTTGTAGGCTTTTTCCAGCACTGGGTTGCTGGACACTGCTGCCTGCAAAAGTTGCTTGTTTAGAGAGTTCGCTTTGCAAGGAGTGGACAAGAGAATGAGGGTCTGTATTAAGGGTAGTGAGTATAGATGTAAAATAGCCCTGAGGATCTTTCAGAAAAGCCATAAGTAAATGGTTTTCAGTAACTTCAGTGTTGTTTCTGTTTTGGGCATCAGCAAAAGCTTCTTGGATAGCCCCAGTAACGGCATCGGTAAAATTCTGGTTCATAGATCACTTCCTTTGTACGATTGTTAACTACTATTGTATTCAAAGAGAAGAATTTTTTCAAAGATTGAAGTTAACTACGTAATAAAGTAAGATCCTCGATAAACATCCCCATGAAGAGACAAATGAAATACTGCGAATCTATACATACTACTACTAGAAGAAAAACACGTGAAGTAATGGTTGGTAATGTCGGTGTTGGAGGCAACAATCCAATACGCATTCAGTCGATGACAACGTCAAATACACGCGATGTCGATGCAACTGTCGAGCAAATAACAAAGCTCGCTAATGCGGGATGTGAAATTGCGCGGATTACTGTGCAAGGTATTAAAGAGGCGGATGCGTGTGAACATATAAAAAGCAAGCTACTTGCGTTGGGATACACAATCCCTCTCGTCGCCGATATTCACTTTTATCCACCAGCTGCGATGCGCGCAATTGAGTTTGTAGATAAGGTGCGGATCAATCCGGGAAATTATGCCGATAAACGCGCGTCTTTCAAGGTTATTGAATATGATGATGTAACTTATGCAGAAGAACTAAAGCGTATTGAAGAAAAATTTTCGCCTCTTGTTAATCGTGCTAAAGAGTTGAAAAAGTCGATTCGAATCGGAACAAACCACGGATCTCTCTCAGATAGAATCATGAACCGATATGGAGATACTCCTCAAGGGATGGTGGAATCAGCTCTAGAATTTGCACGCATCTGTAGAAAAAATGATTTTCACGACTTCATATTTTCCATGAAAGCATCAAATCCACTAGTGATGATTTTAGCTTACCGACTTCTTACTGCAGAGATGTACAAACTGGGCTGGGACTATCCTCTTCACTTAGGAGTTACAGAAGCTGGTGAAGGGGAAGATGGACGAATTAAGTCAGCTATGGGCATGGGAAGTCTTCTCCTTGACGGTATTGGCGATACAATACGAGTCTCTCTAACAGAGGACCCATGGCATGAAATTGAACCATGTAAGCGTTTGGTCGCTATGTTCGAGGGTATCGTTGGTACGGGTGTTGGCCCCTTTAAGGAATCATTTCGTGATATTAAAGAGATCAGTAGAAGAGAGGTCTCTTGGCCAAAAAATCTCGCGATGCATCGTAATGGAACAGTTTATTTAAATATCGGAGAGAACGACCTTAAAGGTAGTGATTTTTATCGTAAAATCGGGTGTGAGAGCGAGCTCGGACGTCCTAAGCTCAAGAGAGACTCCGCTGATGGACTGGTTGTACAGGGTGCCATTACGGAAACTAAAAAAATTAACCATTTAGTAGAGGCTGGCGTAGGGGTATTTAGTCAATTTTCGGCGCAAAATCAGGTACGCATCGTTCGTTTAAAAGATGCAGTTCACGAACGAAAGCTTCATACGATGACGGAAAGATTTAAAATTGGGCTAGCAGATTCTTCTAACGAACCATTAGCTGTTATTGTTGAAGAAGTGAATAGTGAACACCTTGAAAACCTAAAGGAAATTAGGCCTTCAGTCATCTTTTTTGCGCCAAAACAAAATCGTTTGCATTCCGGGAGGCAGTTTTTTGAGTGGCTGCAAAGTAACGGGGTGGCAATACCGGTGATTCTAAATTTCTCTTATGAATGTTCTAAAGAAGAATTAGTTATAAATGCAGCAGCTGAGATCGGCGCTCTTCTTTGTGATGGATTTGGTGAGGGGGTTCTTATTGATGGACCCTATGAAATAGAGTTTCTCCTCTCTTTGAGCTTTGGGATACTTCAAAGCGCGAGGATGCGAACTGTAAAAACAGAATTTATTTCCTGTCCCAGTTGTGGGAGGACTTTATTTGATTTACAAGAGGTTACACGGCGCATTAAAGAGAAAACAAATCATCTTCCCGGTGTGAAAATTGCTATTATGGGCTGTATTGTCAATGGTCCTGGTGAGATGGCAGATGCAGATTTTGGTTATGTAGGCTCGCGACCAGGAAAAATTGATCTATATGTTGGGAAAGAAAGAGTTGAGCAAAATATCGATTTTGCCGATGCCGATGATAGACTTATCGATTTAATAAAATCACATGGAAAATGGATCGATCCTGTGGATTTAGAAGAAAAGATTGAGATTTAATTCTTAATTAAATGTTTATACTGCCTTAATAATTTTACCTTAGAATATTAGTTTAATTATTAATTTTAATTTTTCAGGGTAAAGATGAGTTTGGCAATAAATCCACAAAAAAATCAGGCGCAACCACTATCAATTGCTTTGACAGCAGAAGAGCAATCAAATCAAGATGCACTACGTAAAGTAATTTCAAAGGTAATTCCTAAAATTGAGGAACAATATAAAGACCTTCCATTGCCAAAAGATGTAAGAAATATATCACTGTTAACGGAAACCCCAGGGGGGCGGGGTGATATTGTGGCTGCAGCAAAAGTGATTGAATTGTTAGAAAAAATTTCACCATTTTTAACATTCAATTGGCTTGTTCAACCTTGTCGTCATGAAGCAGATAAATTTTTAAGGGTTAGTAATCCATCAAATGTCAAACTATCATGGAATGGATCTGACGAAGTGAATGCCGATCTTTTAATTACAGGGCCTGCGGAAACTATGTGGGGTATTAAATATATTGAGAAAAAATTTAATTTAAATCTTAATGGACCCGAATTTAAGTTTTTAGAAGCGGGCACAAGCTCAAACTATCCATTCGCTTTAAAGTTTTCGATAACTCAGAGCATGTTAAAAAATGAAAATCAATCTGAAGTAAATAGTAAATCTTTTTCAGAAGCCTATGAAAGAATGCTATCTACAAAACCTTTACATGGCAGAGATGGCACTTGTATGGGGATTGGTGATGCTCGTGGTCTATTTTTCGATCAGTCACGTATCGATACAACCTTATCGCGTGAGTATTGCTGTCCAAAACCTCTTTTGAAAATTGAAGATAATTCTTTAAGGAATGATATTTTAGGGTCTTTGGGCAGTAAAGGAGAGAATCAATTACCAGATTATGATCACTACTCGTTTAACTCAGGATATGCTCATCGGCCATCTTCTTGGGGTAAATTTATTGATCTAGTCGCCATTCACGAACAAGGTAAACATGTGACGATTGTTCTAAATCAGTATGGAGAGTTTGATCGACCCAACATCACTGAATATTGTAATGTGATTTTTACACCCGAAAGACTTAAATTGTTGCAAGACCAAGGTTACGGAAACATTGCGGTAAAAGGTGAAGGAGATGAAGAGGTAACTTTACAAAAATCAAAAGATGAACCTCAAAGGAATTTAACAGTAATTCTTCGACCTTCTTTTAGTCCTTCTGACATGAAGCAGCTGCAATTAGCTTCAGAGAGGTTAATAGCGACAGGGATGAATTCTCCAGCAGAATCGTGGGCGTCAAGATGTAAACTTTTCCTTTATGAAGATGTAGGTAACGGGGGTGTTACACATATATTTTTAGAACAACAAATTCAAGTGGCAAATGAAATTAATCCAAAACTTGGAAGACTGCTCGAACTTTCTGGAAAAAAGAATTCTCCTTTGACGAAAGAAGAAATGGAGGAAGTGATTACACTCCTTCAGGATCCTGAAATATCAGAAGCAACCTTGAAATTTTGTAAGCATGTGACATCACATTATCGGTTTGAAGATGCTTTTATCTCTAGCCTAAAACGAGCAATATGGCACTATAAAAAACCAGAACTGATTAATATTGAAGCAGAAGCTATTGATGAAGAATTTAAGCAGGAAATGCTTAACTGTCTTGAGGGGCTAGAATTAAAAGAAAGAGTGATTAATATTCATAATATTCCATTAATCGGTGAACGTGTGCAGGAAGCTGTTAGTCAATACCTAGAATCGATAGTCGAATAATAGTGTATGTAAATACTAATTCTTTAGCTTTATCAAATTAGTTGTAAATTTTCCCACAAATGTTCTGCGCCCACTACGTGGATAGTTGTACATTTTATGCGTAAAACTATGCACTTAGTGAGTACCGGAAAAACCTTGTTCTGTTAATCACTTACCTTACGCAGCTAAAGCTCTGATGTGGCTGTGACAGCTTGTCTACAAAGGATATTTAAATTTTCAATTAGTATAACAAATGATTTGTATCATAGATGCAGAGTAAAAATGGTAGCGTATCTAAAAATAGTGACGACTATAATAGAATTACAAATCCCTAAATTAACCAACGTGCGAAAAATCTGTGATAATACATTTTTACTTCAAAAGTCTTTTGCGTAAGGTGAGTTAATCACCATCACGCTTTTACTAAAGAGTTGCTTCTTACGGCGTTTTCGTTGATTGTCAGCGTGCCAATAATGCTGATAAACCCTGAAAAAATCAGCCAGTAAAGATTTCCAAGGGGAATATCAGCAACATTTATTAGCCATGTACAGATGAAAGGTGTAAAGCCGCCAAAAACTCCAGTGCAAATATTGTAAGCGATTGCAGATGCAGTGTATCTTACCCTAGAAGGAAAGAGTTCGACGAAAAAGGCAGGGATTGGTCCGTGCAAGACACCAAAGATAGTGGCTAATGATAAATGCCCAAGAATCATTAGTAAAGAGTTTCCAGAGTTTATTAGACTAAATGCAGGGAAGGCTATTGCACAAAGAGTTATTGACCCAAGTAGGAGAATTTTTTTTCTACCATAGCTGTCGGATAAGATGCCTCCAAAGGGGAGAAGAAATGTTGTTATGCATAAGGCTGCGATGGTAGAGAATAAAGATGTTTGTGATTCGACACCGATGACTGTACTCATGTAGATTGGCATGTAGATAAATATTGTATATACAGAGACAGTGTGCACGACAGAGGTGCAAATAGCTTGTAGGATACTCCATTTGTAAGTCTTAATAACGTGCCATGGTTTTACCTTGTGATCGTTGGAGTTATTTTCAAATACAGGTGTTTCGGTCACTCCTTTTCGAAAGCGAAACCCAATATATGCAAAGAATATTCCCGTGATGAAAGGGATTCTCCAGCCGTAACTAGCCACACTTTCTACAGAGAGAAAAATGGCGACGATAGCAATAACGATACCTGCAAGCATTTTACCTCCAAATGCTCCCACTAGAGACCAAGAACCTATAAACCCTTTTTGATCATTTGGTGCGTGTTCAATCAGAAAAGAGTAAGATCCCACCAACTCGCCACCAACAGAGATACCTTGAAACATTCTAAGGATTGTTAGAAATAGTGGAGCAAGGATTCCAATAGAAGCATATGTAGGAAGTATTCCCATAATGAAAGTGGGAATTGCCATCATGAGAATGGATATCTCAAGGGCTTTTTTACGACCAAAATTATCCCCGATATACCCAAAAAGGATTGCACCGAGAGGGCGCATGATAAAGCCAGCAGCAAAAATACCGTAAGTTGCTAGTAGGGAAGTCGTGAAATCATCGTCGGCGAAAAAGTGGGTGGCGATAATGGCCGCATAAAAAGCATAAATATTGAAATCGTATATTTCGAGACTATTTCCAAAAATTCCAGCAAAGATTGTCTTTTTCATTTTCATGAAATGTGTAATATTTTTTTTCAAAAGAGGCTCCTTTCTCGAAATTTTTGTGTAAAGGCTTGTATTAGGGTGAAACTAACATCTGTTTAGATATATATCAAGTAATGATTTTTGTTTTTATTGTTTTATTTGTGTGTTTTTTTTGTATACTTGCATAAGTTAAATAAGGTTTTTTTTGTATTAATTCAATTAGTAATAGTTTATTGAGTCGTGATGGAGCTTTTATTGGAAAAGCGGCAGATGAAGTGCATCTTCAAGTCAGAAAAGTTAATGGTACTGGATTAATTTGGCTTATAAAAAAATGCCTATTTACCATTGTTTCTGATCGAAACTCGGAAAAAAAGTGCTTAAGTATATACAAAAACTGACTCCAAACAAACTACAAGCACTTGGGCTATCAGTATTCAGTAGAACATATGGCGCTCGAGGTAAAGTGCTTCAAAAAGACCTCATTGGCAATACTACTTGGTTACAGCGAGCTACAATTGCACTGATAAATGAAAATGAAAGGTTTTCCCCCGTTGCAGGTTAACTTTGACCTGCAGTTAATTTATTATGCACCCATAGCGTTTCAGGCGTTTTAGTTAGGTGATTCACCATACGCGATAAGATAAATAAATAGTCGGAAAGTCTGTTTAAATAGACAAATACATTTTCTGAAACATCAGCATGGTCTGTTAATGGGACAACCTCACGCTCAGCTCTCCGACAAATACTTCTTGCTAAATGTAGCATCGCACCGCTAGGATGACCTCCAGGAAGAATGAAAGTATTCAGTTTTGGCAGTTCAGTCATCATGCTATCGATCCAAGATTCAATCAGTGCAGTTTCTTCACCATCGAAGCGAGTTTTTTCTATTTTTGAGTTATCAGCTCTAGATCGCGGAGTTGCTACCGCTGCACCTAGATCAAAAAGTGCATGTTGAATTGTTTCTAACTGGTTGATAATTTCAGAAAAATGATCCTCTTTAGGGAGCAGAGATATTGCAGAGCCGATTGCGCTATTACATTCGTCAACAGAGCCAATTGCGACAATGAAAGGATCGTTCTTAGGGACTCTTTGTCCTGTAAATAATGAGGTTTCACCTTTGTCGCCAGTTCGAGTGTAGATTTTATTTTTCATTTTATGTAGCCCATTTTGAGTCATTTGCTTCGAGGTTTAATCTTACTTTATCCCCATGATTTTTTTCACGATATTTTAGTAAGCTAACATCGCGTTTATCGAGGTAGTTTGCTGAGAAATTAATATAATTGATATCACTAGTATTCTGAAACACTGCACTCAAAATTTTTTCAGCTCCCATTAGATCAATCATATTGTCATGAAAGCTTAGCTTTTGAAGTCCGGAAAGACTTTCAGCACTAATAGCATTTGCTATCTCTATGGCTGCTAAGGTTTCTAGATTGCAGCTATCGATAGCAAGCTCTTTTAACAATACAGACTGTGTTAAACGATTTTTTAGTTGTAAAGCTTCCATTAGGAGATATACCCATTCGCTTTGAGGGTTTTGATCTACAGATACTTCAGAAAGTGATAGTGATGATAATTTATCTGATTCAATAATCGCTTGAAGAAAGGCTTTAAATGAATATTCAGAAAAGCGTACACCTTCAATATCAAGTTTAGGAAGATTAAGTTCAGTGATTACTTTCCAGGCTGTTGTTACAATCTTAGATGAGGGTGATTGATGTTTAACTTTTGTCCCTTCATAAAGGGCTAGACTTTCGAGGGTGTTGCGATTGTTTTCAACGATTGCTCGCGAGTAAATATTTCCAAGGTGTGTTTTTGTATACTTATTTCTTGGTGGATAAGTGCGATAAGAATATTCGAGATCTTTATCAAGAAGAAGGTTTGAGCTGATTATTTGAATCAAAGGTTCAGAATCAGAGAAATCTTTAATACGTTGTATAATATGTCTGTTGTAGGTAGAGCTATCGGGTGAATGGAAGTCTTTTTGGAATTTTTTGATTTTACTCCAAACGGATTTGGGGATTTGAGATGATCCTTTCCAAGTTTGAGAAAGAGTGGGCTGGAATAGGGGCCTGCTAAATACTGCTCTTGTACAAAACATAAATTCTCCTTAAAACTAGTAATTCCTATCTTCTATCAATATTTATCTATAAAAACAATGCAAGAAAATGAGTTCGAGCTTAATACTTGAGAGGGTTCTCATAAAATAGAGTTAAAAAAATCTACAGGTTATCGGTTGTTTTTAAGATTTTTTTATGTTTGGTGCATTGGACATGAAAATAGAGTTGTCCTGAGAAGGTTGCAAAAATGGTTAGAAGAACTCTGGAAAATCAGTTCTCTAAAACCTTTATTTGTGAAAAAAATTAAAACTTGGGGTTATTTTTTTATGTGGAAAAATCTTTAAGTCGTGTCTTGTCTATTTTGGGGTAAATTACGCGCTCCTACCACGATCTGTTTAAGTTTAATTTAAGTGTACAAATGGGGGATGTTTTTTTTATTGTTTTAAAAAGTCGTGTCTGTATAATGAATGATTATTTTTTTTGATATATTATTATTTATCAAAAAAAGGAGCTTAGATGATGAACACTTCTGAAACTTTCAGAATTACTGAAATGATGGATTTTTATCCTCAATTGTTTCTTGAAAATTTTATTAAAAATGAGTCCACAGAAATTCCTGATTGGAATGGACTAATTGTGCATGTAAGTAATGCTATTGATAGGGTCGCTAGTTCTAATCGTAAGCTATGCGCACAAAGTGTCAAAAAACTTTATGGACTAACAGATTATAGAGACACCGATCTACATAAAAAAATATCCTCTATTGCAAGGAAGAATGGGATAAATGCTTCCAGAATTACATCATTTTCAGATCTCTCTCTTGAACTCACAAGTAAAATATCCGAATATTTAAATTTTGAAGATGCATCTAATCTTGCGTTTACATCTCGTTGTCATCTAACTCTTCAAAGAGAGTATATCATTAATGCAGCCAATTCAGGAAGACAGCTGAATGAACTTGAATTTACAAGTCCAGACAAAGCAATTGATTTTGCTATTAAATTTCAGCTTAAATCTGTAAATCTAATCGGGTTTAAGAGCGTTAGCAATAATCACTTAAAAAGAATATCTGAGCATTTACCCGAATTAAATCAATTATTAATAAGAAGTGCTATCATTACAGATGCGGGGCTTGTGCACATAAGTAAGTTAACCTCCCTAAACTCGCTTGATCTTTCGGATTGCCAGCAAATTACAGATGCGGGGCTTGAGCACTTAAGTAAGTTAACCTCCTTGAAATCGCTTGATCTTTTGTTTTGTACGGTTATTACCGGTGCGGGGCTTGAGCATTTAAGTAAGCTGCTTTCGTTAAAGTCGCTTGGTCTTTCGTTAAATGGGAGTATTACAGAAGCAGGGCTTGCGCACTTAAGTAAGTTAACCTCCCTAGAGTTGCTTGTTCTTTCGAATTCCGAGGAAATTACAGATGCGGGGCTTGCGCACTTAAGTAAGCTACCTTTGTTAGAGTCGCTTAATCTTTCGAATTGCCGGAAAATTACAGATAAAGGGCTTGAGCACTTAAGTAAGCTACATTTGCTATATTCGCTTGATCTTTCGGATTGCCAGCAAATTACAGGTACAGGGCTTGAGCACTTAAGTAAGTTAATCTCCTTACAGTCGCTTGGTCTTTCGTTTTTTAGGAAGATTAAAGATGCGGGCCTTGCGAACATAAGTAAGTTAACCTCCTTGAAATCGCTTGATCTTTCGAGTTGTGAGCAAATTACAGATGCATTGCTGGAGCACTTAAGTAAGTTAACCCTATTGCAGTCGCTTACACTTGATGGGTGTGATAAAATTACAGATGCGGGGCTTGAGCA
>JAYZJO010000026.1:0-14105 GCA_036164375.1 Chlamydiota bacterium
TTGTCATTAGCTTTCCTGAATTTTTCAAACGCTGTCGATTTTACTTGAAAAATTAAGGCGATTCAGTAATTAGTAGTAATTTACAGAAGTAACTAAGTATAAGAATTTACGTCGACTAAAACAGAAGGGGAAGTAACCTTTCCCTCAGACATACAACGAGAGTGTGTTTATGAAGAATTTAGAATCAGGTCAAGATAAGATCCAAAAAATTTGCGATAGCCTCCGCCGTGAGACATTAGAGCCAGCGCAAAGTGAAGCAGCAAAAATTATTGATGAAGCCAAGGGAAGGGCTGCACAAATCATTAAAGATGCTGAAGATCAAGCAGAACGTATTCATGCTCAAGCTCGTGCTGAAGTCGAGCAGGAACGTAACGTCTTTATGTCCTCACTATCTCAAGCGTCTAAACAAAGTGTTGAGGCGTTGCGTCAAAGTATTGAAACAAAAATATTCAATCAGGAATTGGCTTCTGTTATAGATGCGGAAACATCAAAACCAGAAACTGTAGCAAAGCTTATTTCTGCAATAGTTAAAGCTGTAGAAGATGAAGGCATTGATGCTGATCTTGAAGCTGTCGTTCCAAAGAGTGTATCAGCAAAAGATGTAAGCACCCTAATCGGTGAAAAAGTTTTTGCTAAGTTGAAGGGAGATAAAATTACAGTTGGAACTTTTGATGGTGGCGCACAGCTAAAACTCAAAGGAAAGAATATTACCATAGATATATCTGACGAGACAATTAAACACTTTATGATGAAATATGTAAGAGAAGATTTCCGTAAAATGATCTTCGCAAGTTGAGCTTTTGCCCATGACAAATTACTATTTTTTAGCGACACTTCTTCCAGATCTGCAAATCGGTGTTCCTCCGGAAATCGATTTTTACGAATTTGCTGAGCTTCTTAAAATGAACTTAAGTAAAGCAGACTTTGAGAAGGTGCAAACAATTCAACGCTATTATGATATACAAAATGTGCGTTCTTTTTGGCGCGAAGAGACTTTGAGCCACAGAGGAAGTTTCGATGAAAAAGAACTTGAAGAAGCTTTTCTTACTAAATCAGGATTACCTGAGTACGTTTACGACTTTGAAGAGCGCTATGATTCGAAAAATGATCGGTTACACCACTTTGCCTCGCTGATATCCTCTTATTTTGATGAGGAAATACCTAAGGCAACAGGGTTTTTACGAGAATATTTGGAATTTGAAAGAGGACTGCGTTTAGTTCTTACGGGACTGAGGTCTAAACTTTTAAAGCGAGATATTATGACCGAGCTCCAGTATGAAAATTCCGACGATAATATCGTTGCTCAGCTGATAGCTCAGAAAGACTCAACAGAATATGAACCTCCATCGAAGTTTTCAGAAGTAAAGGTTTTGTATGAGGAAAATTGTGAAAAACCATTTCAACTGCACAAAATGTTAGCCGAATATCGTTTCGAAAAAATTACGGAAATGGTAGGGGCAGAGTTTTTCACTATTGATCGCATTTTGGCATACATGGTCAAACTGATTATTGTTGAGAAATGGTTAGAATTAGACAAGAAAAAAGGCATGGAAATTGTAGATACGATTGTGAAGGAAGCATCATGACAGGAACAACAAAACAAAAAGTAAAAGAACACGTAAAAGAAGATCACGCTACAGGTAAGGTCGTCAAAGCATTCGGCAACCTTCTGCAAGTGAAATTTGAAGGTGATATCCGTCAAGGTGAGATCGCTATGGTTCAAGTCGATGGACTAGAATTAAAAGCAGAAGTTATCGAAATTGTTGGTGATGAAGCTAAAATTCAGGTTTTCGAAGATACCAAAGGGGTGAAGAGAAACACTGATGTGCGATTTACAGGTCACCTTCTTGAAGCAGAGTTAGGGCCAGGACTTCTAACATCTATTTTTGATGGCTTACAAAACCCTTTGGAAAAAGTAGCAGATGCAGCCGGACTGTTTTTGCCTCGTGGTATCTATCTTAACTCAATCGATCGAGAGCGCCGCTGGAATTACGAACCTGTTGTAAAAGTTGGTGACGTTGTAAAACGTGGCGATACCCTTGGTACGACACTAGAGGGAAGATTTCACCATCAAGTGATGGTTCCTTTTACTCTTTATGGAAGTTACCGTATTACTTGGGTTATTTCTTCTGGATCATATAACGTCGAAACTGTCGTAGCTAAAGCTGAAGATGAGCATGGCAAAGAATACGAATTCACGATGATCCAAAAGTGGCCGATTAAGAACGGACTGTTTGAAGGGGAAAAAGTCAAACCAACTAAAATGATGGACACAGGCTGCCGTATCATTGACACGCAGTTTCCTGTAATGAAAGGGGGAACATTTTGTACTCCAGGTCCATTCGGTGCCGGTAAAACAGTGATACAACACCACCTTTCAAAGTATTCCTCTGTTGATATCGTGGTGGTTTGTGCTTGTGGTGAACGTGCAGGAGAGGTTGTAGAAGTCCTTCGTGAGTTTCCACACCTTACTGATCCGCACACTGGCGAAACATTAATGGCTAGAACCGTTATCATCTGTAACACATCTTCGATGCCAGTAGCCGCTAGAGAATCTTCAATTTACTTAGGCATGACCCTAGCAGAGTACTATCGCCAAATGGGGCTCGATGTATTGCTCCTTGCTGACTCCACTTCACGTTGGGCACAAGCTTTAAGAGAAATGTCTGGACGTTTGGAAGAAATTCCGGGTGAAGAGGCTTTCCCTGCGTATCTAGCTTCTAGAATTGCTGAATTCTATGAACGTTCTGGTGTAGCGAGATTAAAAAATGGTAAGCATGGATCCATTACAGTGGGTGGTGCGGTATCACCGGCTGGTGGTAACTTTGAGGAACCTGTAACACAAGCAACGCTTGCTGTAGTTGGTGCCTTCCTTGCTCTTTCCCGGGAACGTTCAGATTCTCGACGTTATCCAGCGATTGACCCTCTAATTTCATGGTCAAAATATGTTGTTGATGTTGGTAAAGATCTAGAAAGTGAAATGGAAGGATGGGGAGAAACTGTCAACAAAGCAGGAATTAAACTGAAAGAGGGTGATGAGATCGGTAAACGAATGGAAGTTGTTGGTGAAGAGGGGACTGCCATTGAAGATATGGTTGAATACCTCAAGGCTGAGCTTTATGATTTCAGTTATCTTCAACAAAATGCTTTTGATAAACAGGATGCTTACTGTCCTTTGAGCAGACAAGTGCCCTTGTTTACGTTGATAAAAAAAATCTTCGATACCGATTTTGAGTTTGAAACTCATGACCATGCAAGGAAGTATTTCCTTAATTTACAGAATAAAATCAAAAATATGAACTTCGTATCTTTCGATTCCGATGACTATCGATCAGCTTATGAAGAGATCGAAAAAGATATAGAAAGCTTAAAGTTTCAGGAGTAGGTGAGTGTTATGAAAAGGGTTTACGAACGAATAAAAGATATGCGCGGTAACCTCATCACGGTGAATGCACAAGGGGTCGGACTTGGTGAGTTAGCACGTGTGGACTTAAAAGACGGTCGCAGTGTCTATGCATCAGTGTTACGTATCGATGACGATGAAGTTACACTACAGGTTTTTCAAAGTACACGTGGTATTTCAACCGGTGATAAGGTGACTTTCCTCTCAAGACAAATGCAGGCTATGTATGGTGATACCCTGATGGGAAGAAGACTTAGCGGGGCTGGTGAACCTATCGATAATGGCCCTGAAATAGTTGGTGAGCCCGTGAATATTGGACAGCCATCTTTTAATCCTACCAAAAGGGTTATTCCTAAAGAGCTTGTGCGTACAAATATCCCTATGATTGATGTGTTTAACTGCTTGGTGAAGTCGCAGAAAATTCCAATTTTCTCTATTCCCGGTGAGCCTTACAATCAGCTTCTCATGCGTATTGCTAACCAAACTGATGCCGATGTTGTTGTTATCGGTGGTATGGGATTGACTTTTGCCGATTACCAAGCGTTTATTGATAATGCTGAACAAGCGGGATCTCTAAACAAAACTGTGATGTTTGTCCATCGCGCGACAGATCCTGCAGTGGAGTGTGTGCTTGTTCCTGATATGGCTCTTGCATGCGCAGAAAAATTTGCAATCAACAATAAGAACGTGCTCGTTCTCCTTACTGATATGACGGCATTTGCTGATTCAATTAAAGAGATTGCTGTTACAATGGACCAAGTTCCGTCGAACCGTGGTTATCCAGGCTCTCTTTATTCAGACTTAGCATCGCGTTACGAGAAAGCTGTTTCGATTGATGGAAGTGGATCTATCACTGTAATTACAGTAACTACGATGCCGGGTGATGACGTCACGCACCCAATTCCTGATAATACAGGGTACATCACAGAGGGTCAGTTCTACTTACATGGTGGCCGTATTGATCCGTTTGGATCCCTTTCACGACTGAAGCAGAACGTGATAGGAAAAACCACTCGAGAAGATCACGGAGACCTTGCCAATGCGATGATCAGATTATACGCTGAGTCGAAGAAAGCGCGTGAGCGTCAAGGTATGGGCTTTAAACTATCAAAATGGGATGAAAAGTTACTTTCTTATTCTCATTATTTCGAAGATAGAATGATGAATCTAGCGGTGAACTATACACTAGAAGAAGCATTAGATCTTGGATGGAAAACACTGTCAGAGTGTTTTGAAGATAGTGAAGTTGGTATTAAAGGGATGCTTATCGAAAAGTACTGGCCTAAACAAGCTGCACCTGTAGCTTGATAGTGAACGATAATTTAGCTGAGAGTGTATTGTGGCAGAGATCAAGCTTACAAAAAATGAATTGAGATCGCAGCAGAAAAAGCTAGGTCAACTAGAGAAATATTTGCCGACTTTACAATTAAAAAAGGCAATGCTGCAGCTGGAAGTTACTGAAGCGCGTGCTGAGATCAAAGGCTTGCGCAATCAGTATCGTCAATCCAAAGATTTTGTTGACGAATATAGCGTCCTTCTTTCTGACAATGAATCGATTGACTTACGTGATGCTGCGAATATTTTGAAAGTGCATAAGCGCTTTGAAAATATTGCGGGTGTCGAAGTACCTTATTTTGATGGTATTGATTTCGGGGAGTTTACTTACCTTCTTTTTGAAGCTCCTGCATGGGTTGATGGCGCAATTATTGGGTTACGTAAAGTTGCAGAAGCTAATGCTGCAGTGGTTGTTGCTGAAGAAAAGAAGGCAGCTCTTGAAAAAGAACTTCGTGAAGTGTCCATTAGGGTGAACCTTTTTGAAAAGGTTTTGATACCGAGATCTATTGCCAACATAAAAAAAATCAAGGTTTTTTTAGGCGATCAAGAGCTGGCAGCTGTCTCTCAAGCAAAAGTGGCGAAGAGTAAAATTGAGGCAAACAAAGAGAAAAAGCGTCAAGAATTAATGAGAATGGAGGCTTATCATGCGAACGGATCTAAATAAGTTCCTCTTTGTTGGAATGCATAACAATAAAGACAGCTTCTTCAAAAAGGCACAAGACCTTGGTGTTATTGACTTTATTGATAGTAATAAAACCTCACAAAAAGAAATTCCTACTGAAATTCAACATGTGATCCATGCGATAAAGGTTCTTCGCGGTCTTCCGGTAACTGAGCAAAAAGAAATGAATGATTATGCTCAAGCCGATAAAATTGCTGAAAAAATTCTAGAGATCAAACATCACCTCGATAAACTCTATGAAGAAGAGCGTGTTTTAAATTTGGAGATTTCTAGAGTTGAAGTTTTTGGAAATTTTTCTACTGACGACATCAAATTTATCGAACAAAAAGGGGCGAAAAGCTTACAGTTTTTTTGCGCTAAGAAGGGGTTCTCTGAAAAAGAAGATCTTCCTCAAGAGGTTATCTGTGTAGGGACAGATCATGGTCTCGACTATTTTTTCACAGTTAATGATGAAAATAGACAGTACGACGGTATGATCGAAATGAAAGTCGATAAACCAGTTGGGGTGCTTAGAGAAAATCTTAAGCGCGTGAAAGCGCAAATTGATGAATATGAAGATGTTATAAAAACTTACGAAACATATAATGATTTTCTCCATCAGGCTTTAATTGATAAAATGAATCATCATAGTCTTGTAGCTGCGCAAGATAGTGTTCAGTCTGAAATGAATAACTCTCTCTTCGCTGTACAAGGATGGGTACCTGTTAATAAAGTGAGTCAACTTGATGATCTTGTTAGAGAATTTGACGTCCATTATGAAGAGATTGCTATAGAAGAAGAGGATAGAGTTCCTACCTGTTTACAAAATGAAGGTGCTCCACGTATCGGTGAGGATTTAGTTCATATCTATGATACTCCTGCAATGGACGATAAAGATCCATCTCTTTGGGTGCTTGGATTTTTCTCTTTATTTTTTGCCTTTATCGTTGGTGATGGTGGTTATGGCTTTATCTTTTTAGCGGTTGCTTTATACCTGCAATTCAAATTTAAAAGTACGAAAGGAGCAGGAAAAAGGTTTATTAATCTAGCAACAATACTGGGCGTTTCGTGTATTGTATGGGGATTTTTGACGACTTCATTTTTTGGCATCAGTTTTGCCCCCGACAGTGGAATGCAAAAATTCTCGGCAGTCAATTGGTTAGTACATAAAAAAGTGGAGTACCACGTAGCGCAGCAAGACGAAACTTTTACCTCTTGGTCGCAGCAGTTTCCTCAGATTCAACAGGCAGCTTCTTCACAAGAAGTTCTAGAAAAGGCTGTAATCGTTAAAAATGGTGAAAAACAGTTTGAAATGTTCAATAAGTTTTCTGATGGAATCATGCTTGAACTAGCCCTCCTCGTGGGAATGATCCATATTTCACTTTCATTTATGCGTTACCTAGGCAGAAACTGGGCGGGAATAGGTTGGATTATTTTTATCATTGGCGGGTATTTTTATTTTCCCTACTACCTTGGAACAGCTTCGATGTTACACTATGTTGTTGGCTTAAGTGAATCAACGATTGGACCAAATGGTCTGTATCTGTTAGTTGCTGGACTCTCCATTGCAGTGTTTCTTAGCGTTGTTCAAAATAAACTGTTTGGACTTCTTGAGGTAACAACGCTTGTTCAGGTTTTCGGCGATATTCTTTCCTACCTGCGTCTTTATGCTTTAGGGCTTGCAGGTGGAATCGTCAGCGCAACAGTGAATGAGCTAGCAGGATCCGTGGTATTCGTAGCAGGTTTGGTTATTATTATTTTGGGGCACGTGATTAATATCATCCTTTCAATTATGGGCGGAGTAATCCACGGCTTACGTTTGAATTTCTTGGAATGGTATCATTACTGTTTCGAAGGTGGAGGAAAAATGTTTAATCCTCTCAGAAAGTTAGAATTAGACTAAAGTATAGGAGACACACAATGAATTTTGATATGGTTGGACCAGCTTTATCTCTTGGCTTAGGCGCTATCGGTAGTGCAGTAGGCTGTGGAATTGCTGGGATGGCATCACATGCGGTGATGGCCAGGGTAGAAGAAGGTCACGGTAAATACATAGGTATGGCTGCAGCGCCTTCCTCACAGGTAATTTACGGATTTATCTTAATGCTCTTGATGAGTCGAGCAATCCAAGATGGAAACCTTTCTGCAATGTCAGGTGTAGGTATTGGATTGTCCTCAGGATTAGCGATTATGTTTTCTGCGATCTATCAAGGAAAAGTGGCAGCTACAGGGATACAAGCTTCAGCGAAAGAGCCTGCCATTTTTGGTAAGTGTTTTGCTGCTGTAGGGATTGTAGAATCGTTTGCGTTATTTGCATTCGTTTTTGCCCTTCTTATCATGTAAAATCATCTACGGGTGCGGAGACTTCTCTCCGCACCATTTTTCATTTTTTCATTATCTCTAAAAAGAATTTCGAAAAAAGCAAGTTAACCGTGACGATCAATTCAATGTCCTTTGTAGATGTACAAAGAATTGTATTTTAGTAAAGTCAGTTAATCACTCACCTTACGCAGCTAAAGCTCTGATGTGTCTTTGATAGCTTGTCTACAAAGGATATCTAATACCAATTCCAATAAATAAAGCTGAAAATAAGCATCATTTGCCGGGCATCTTTTGATCAATTTTTTTTCATTCATATTTAGTAATATAAATATCAAAAAGATTGTCAAATTCTGCATCGGCATCTCATCTTTATTTGCAACTTTATTTATTGGGATTGGTATAAACTTTAATAAAAGTGTACTTGAGTGTAATGGCAAACTTAATTAGTTCTCAACGATATAACGATATAACGATATAACGATATAACGATAAGGAAAATTATCCCTTAACTCATGTCACAGTTGTCCGTGCATCTGAATTGTCTTAAATACTTTGTAATTTTTTTATCGTTCTTATCGTTATATCGTTCTTATCGTTGAAAAGTACAACCTTAAAACCTGCCAATTACGCTAGGCAAATGTAATCTACAAATGATTTGGATAAGATGCTGAGTTAAAATAGTATCAATTAAAGTAGAATTACAAATCGCTAAATTAACCAATGTGCGAAAAATCTCTGATAATACATTTTTACTTCAAGAGTCTGTTGGGTAAGGTGAGTTAATCATCGTATTTCAACTCCTTGGCTAAAAAATCTTCAAAGTCTCTTTCAGTTTCTAGGTTGCGAGTTTCTGTAAGTTTGAAAACTGCGAAATGTTTGTTGACAACTTTGTAGACAGTTGAAAGTGCAAAGTGTGGGGCGACATTTTTGACTTCTCTTAAGCCAAAGTCATCGGCGTTATATTGAAACAAGCCAAGAGGGGTGTAGTCGCTAACGGGTAGACCTATGGATCCATTTATATTTCTGTAGCGGGAAAATTCTTTAGGTAATTGAAGGGCGCTTACGATACAGTTCCGTAATTTTTTTAAATCTTTCTCAAACATTTCACTAGCGATTATTTTTTCGTAGATCGATTGAATTGATTTTATGATAGTATCATCAGTTGTAGGAAAAGCTTCTTTTACAAAATCTTTAGGGTGACTACGTATCCAATCAACAAAGCTACTAATATAGTCATCTCTAAGCATGATGGATTTACAAATTTTTTCGATAGTCTCAACTTTAGATTTATAAGAGTAGTTTCCGTACAAATCAATAATACTTTTTTTGTCTTCTATAAATATTTTTGAGAACTTTTCTAAGTAATCAATGGTTTTTTTTTGAAAGTCAGCCTTTTCAATGATTTTAAGTGCTTTGTTGCTGCGAAAGTAATACTCAAAGCGTTTCTTCTCGGGGGATAATTTGAGGTGCTCTTTTTTAAGATCTTCGAGAAGCACGTTTATTTCAGGTTTGTACCATTCTGAAATTGTCATACTTTTTCCTTATTGAGGTTGGTTAAAATCTGACCTTAATGCCAGAAGATTTATAATAAGGCAAGGTGTTTATAGTGAACCTGTTGAAGGCTATGAATTTTCATCAAAAGTGATGAGTTCAGTCCATAGGTGGTGTTGCCACTTTTCTATGACCATACCGTTACAGCACACTTCTGCTTTATAAGTAAGGAACCCGCATTTATCGTAGTAACGGTCATTTAATAGACAGTATACGTACATGCCCATAGCATTTTTTGGGGTGATATTTAAAGTGTCAATCGAGTGATCACCGAAATGCATAGTAACTTTAATGGTGATATCATTGGTATCAAAATGTTGTTTTGGTATGAGCCAGGAGATGATCATTCTTTGACCAACAGGGGGGTAAATGAGTCGTGGATCTGGTGTTCCCACATGGTAGCTGGCAAGGCTTTCTTTGCTAATATAATCAACTTGTACTCTTAATAGATTTTTGTTGCAGCTTGTTAAGATGAGCAAAGAGAAGAGAATTAGATTTTTAATTCGGAACAAGGTTTTGAGCATGGGTTTCTAGATTTAGTGAGTTTTGTTCGTTATTGTGTTTAGTTAGGCGCTCATGTCCCCATCTGATAAGGTTTTCAGTAGTCGTCCAATCGATACACGAATCTGTAATTGATTGTCCATATTGAAGAGAACTGAGGGTGTCTGATTCTATACTTTGAGTTCCAGAAACTAAATTGCTTTCTAGGATCAGTCCTGAAATATTACTATTTCCTTCAATGACTTGATTAATAATTGACTCGAAGACTGCAGTTTGCTGTTTGAAGTCTTTTAAGCAATTTCCGTGTGAACAGTCAATGATGACTTTTTCGTTCAGATTGTATGATCTAAGCTGATTTAATGTTTCAGAAATCGATTGGGGGTCGTAATTAGTGCGAAGTTTTCCACCACGTAATACAACATGGCAGTTGGGATTGCCTTGTGTTGAAATGGGAGCTAGTCTCCCTTCTTCGTTAATGCTAATAAAGGTGTGAGGGGTTGATGCTACAAGAACCCCCTCTACTGCGATTTTTATGTTTCCATCAGTATTATTTTTAAATGCAATAGGCATGGGCAGGCCTGAAGCCATTACTCGATGGGTTTGAGATTCTGATGTTCTTGATCCGATACAACCCCAAGTAATAAGGTCTTCGAAGTAGGGTACGGTCATGGGATCGAGAAATTCAGCAGCAGTCATAATATTTTGCTTGGCTAAGTCTGCTAGAAGCTGACGTGTTCGTGTGATTCCCGTAAGGATTTCGTTCGACCCATCTAGTGTAGGATCGTACATAAACCCTTTCCATCCCAGTGTCGTTCTTGGTTTTGCAAAATAGACGCGCATAAGAATTGTAAAATTTTCTGAGACTTCTTTAGCAAGAACTTTTAGTTTCGAGGCATACTCTAGCGCGGCAGTCGGGTCGTGTATGGAACAAGGACCAACAATTAATATTAATGATTGCTCTTTATTGGTTAGGATACCTTCAATTTTTTTTCTTGAAAATTCTATAAACTCTGAAGTTTCAGTAGATAACGGGATAGCGCTTTTGAGTTCTCCAGGGCTAGGTAGCGCTGATTGAAATTGATTTATTTTGTTATCTCTCGACATAAGGTCCGTTCTTCTTTAAGATATAAAATTAAATTGTACGAGTCATTTGTAAAATCCCAAGCCAAGAAATGGGAGAAAAGTATATAAGACACGTACGATAACTAACATTAACAGAACGACACATTTATTACACGCCTGCCATGAAAAAAGCTTTAGAAGTAGCAAAAGAGATTGCGAGAGAATACGCTCAAGCGGTTGATAGTCACAAGTATAAGTCTATAACCTGTAAGTCTATAGACTCTTTAAGTAAAGAGAAATTTATAACTTGTCAACGATTAGAACAGTTAACCATAGAAGCAGCAAACCCCTTGTCTGCGGTATATGCGATTAGTCAACTGTCAGATGCAGTTTACAGTAACCTCTTGCCTCGTTATCTGGGAGAGAGTACTCCACATTTTTCTATGAGAGCTATTTGGATCCATTGCGATCAACATGTTGCTATTACAGAAAAAGTAGGTGTACATTTACCTAGTATTTTTTTGAATATGAAAAGGAGAAATTTTGATGCTTTTTGTCGTCGTGTTATTGAACTTGGCTACAATACAGTTATTTTGGGGACAAGAAGCTTTAGTTTTATGGAAAAATCCCCTGTAGTGTTTAAGGAACTGTCGATGCTTATAGAGTGTTTTTCTGATTATGGCATTGCAGTGGTTGTTAAGCCTAATTTTTACTTCTATCCGGATAAAGGACTCGTATTTTCACCTCTTTCTGAGGAGTTACAGGAAAAAATTAAACTTGCTTTTCATGATTTTTTCATGGCTTCTAAAGGAGTTAAATCTGTTTTTTGGAGAAGTTTGTTCGATCATTCGGATTTTCAATTACACCCCATAGGCCGTAATCGAACTAAAGAGGAAAAAACGCAAATAGAGCTAGAAATTATAGAACGGGCGTTACCAGAAGATACGCAGTTGATTTATTATTTGCCATGTGATGGGAGTGTGATGGCGCAAGAGCAGTGTCAGTGGTTAAATAATCTCGTAAACAGAGCTTCAAAAAGTACAGTTTTTTCTTTTTCTTCTGTAGCTGGAGATGTGACATGTGATCATGAAAAAGAACACCCATTTTGGAAGACTTTGCGCTCTTCTAGAGTGATCTCAGGAACGCCACTCATGCCTATTATTAATACTGGAGGGATCGACCAAGGGGAGGGGTTATGGCCGAGTTTGCCTATAGATTTATTAACGAAATATTTGCCTACAGACTCGAAGCATAATTTTGCTGGGGCAATCCACCTGGCCCCGAGAATTCCTAAAAAAGGGAGTCTTTCAGATTGTGCATATTGGGTGGCAAGTCAAGTAATGTGGGGACGTGGCACACCTACTCATTTATTAACTGCGTGGTTTGAAATTCATCATCCTCATGTCGATATCGAAAAGTATTTGCCAGTGCTTAAACGAACTCGTAAATTGATTATTGAGCTCAGTAATATGCGCTTTTTGGCGATGAACCCCAAAAGAAAAAAAAATGATTCTCAAGAGGTGCGTTTATCTGGAGAAAGAATGTTCGCTGAATTCAATGAAATAGAGCATCTTATTGCAGAGTGGCATGTCAGATCTAATTCATCAGTCTGTTCGCTGAAAGATTATTATGATGTTTTTTTTAGGGACGCTAAAAAAATTCTGGCACAATATTTACAAGATAATGATATTTCCGTCTCTCAAAGTTCTGGGAAAGATACTAAAGGGGAAGGGTTTTGGAGTATTATTGAGAAGTGTAAAGGGGAAGGGTTGGTTTTGGCATCAAAAACAAAATTTCTTGAAAAGCCTTTGATTGGCGAGCGGGGATCCCTGTCGCATAAAATATATTGGCAGTCTACTATAGAGGATTTAGTTCAAACGGAGTAAAAATTGGTAACCAGAGAAGGGCGGCTATTTTAATACCGGATAATCGATCGCATCATTTTAGGTAAGTAGAGTAAAGAAGGAATTATGATAGTTAATAGCAAAGAAGAAGAGATAGAGGTCGTACTACAACCTAACTGTGAAGAAATCACAGATAATTCAAGAGTCCTCAATGGTAGAAAAGTTAGTTTATTACATAATGGTCATAAAAGATTTGTTTGTGGGGCTTGTATTGGAGTAACTTCATATATAGCTATTCTCGCCATGGCTGAGTTGTCATGTCGACTGGCAGGCCAGTCAACAGCGTGTGAAAATGTGGTTTTAGTTGCGGGTTCAATAGTTTTGTGTCCATTTATCACTTTATTTGCTGGAATGGTTTTCTATTGTTGTTCGCTAGAACTCTGGAATAGCAGTTGTTTAAAAGACTGAAGTTAATCCACTAAATGACATGCTCAGGGCGTCTTTACACTCGATTAAAGTAAAGAATAGATTTACCCTAGCTTAAGTGTCATGAGCTCGAAATCGTATGCTTTCTCGTTTCGATTCGTCGTTCATGAGCGGTATAGATCAATTTTTTATATAGGTTCGCTGAAGTTTCACTGACTATACCAAAGAATCGTTAATGATGATTTCATCAAATGCGGGTATGTTTTTCTTTTCGAAGTCTTCAGCTTTGAGTTCTTTAAGTTTTTTTGTGAATAATTTTTTTGCTGTTGAACTTTCTGGAGTAATTGTTACTACTGCTTTTGCGATACGTATACCGCTTCCAATTAGTAAAAAGTCAAGGCCCATTTTTACGATAATTTCGATAGCTTGAATGTGTACTTTAAATTCATTAGAGCCTTGACGCGATTGATACATTGTGTATTTCCGTTCAATTGCTGGACCCCAAATTTTGGTTTCGTTGAATTGTTTTATTAGCTCCTCGCCTAAATTGTTTTTATCAATAACAGTGGGGTCGAAAGTAAAGAAGTCTTTTTCTTTCGTGATTCTGGATGTTGTATTCATTGATGATACCATTTTGATGATCTCCTTGTGGGGTGATAAGGAAAAATAAAGGCTCATTTTAGAGAATAAGATAATATTACACAACCTTGCTTCACTTGGGTCAGCTCCTTCCATGAAAAAATAAATTAAATGCGTTTTTTCCGGATTTATATTTATCACTCACCTTACGCAGCTAAAGCTCTGATGTGGCTGAGATAGCTTGTCTACAAGGGATATTTAAATTTTAATAAAAATGTACTTGAGTGTAATGACAAACTTAAATAGTTCTCAACGATATAACGATATAACGATATAACGATATAACGATATAACGATATAACGATATAACGATATAACGATATAACGATATAACGATATAACGATATAACGATATAACGAT
>JAYZJO010000027.1:0-19055 GCA_036164375.1 Chlamydiota bacterium
TAATACCTTATTCTTATACTCAAATTGACAGATTTTGCAAATTACTCATTACCAATAATAAGTGCAATCCTACCTGAGAACATCACTAAATAACTCAATATCAACAGATAAAGCTCGAAGCGCAAAAAAACACCTTACTTCTGCTTTTCATTAGTATTTTCTTTTTGACTTAACCTTTGCAACACTTACATTTAAAAAAAATTTAAAAATGTTGTAGATATGAAAACACAGCCTTCACTATCTCCCCTATTTTTTTGTTCTCTACTTCTTCTACCCACAAAACAGTTTACTCCTAACTAACTTTCTTGATTTGTTACCCTGACTTTAGGTATTCTTGTTAATATGAAAACTGATGAACGCTACAACATAAAACTAGAAAATTTTGAAGGCCCTTTAGAGTTTTTATTATACCTCGTTCAAAAAGACGAAATCGATATCTACGACGTACGCCTCCAGAAAATTACCGACCAATTCATCACAGAAATGAAAGAGTCTGAATTAGAGCTCGGAGCTGAATTTGTCGGGACGCTCGCTTCTCTCATTTGGCTAAAAAGTAAGATGTTACTCCCCAAGCACGAGCAAGCTATTCAAGAGGATGAAGAAGGACCAGACCCTCATTTTGAAGTCATTCACCAATTAATCGATTACTGCCGCTTTAAAAAGGCGGGTAAGGCCCTAGTCGTTTTGGAAAAAGAACAAAATGCTCACTTTGCTCGCGGCGTTGCCGGCGATACCGATATCAAGCTTCCTTTAGGCATCGAGCACCTTTCACTAGAAGATCTTGCTTCTTTGTTTCAAGACATCATGGTCAAAGCGGAAACGAACAGAGGAAAGGTCCATGAAGAAAACTTCCGCGTATCTGACAAGATCTCTTTTCTTCGCCACATCTTAAAAAATACGGGAAAAGCCGCCTTTCAAGAAATTTTTGTCCCTGGAAAAGTTAAAGAAGAGCTGATTGTCACCTTTCTTGCAGTTCTCGAACTTATGAAACTTGGCGAAGCTTGCGTCATTAGAGAAACCGATAATCAACTCGTTTACATTATTGCTAAACGCCTCATAGGAGAAGACCATGAGCAATGAAATTAACCTTTTCGAAGAAGAAGTGGAAACTTCCTCAATCATCAAAAAAACCAATCCTCGAAAGTCCTACCATCAAGAGAGTTTTCCGGGTATTTTAGAAAAAATTGAAGAAGCCGAACAAGAAAAAAAACGAGAAAATGAAGCTCAACTTCAGGTGAAGCGATTAATTGAAGCTCTGCTATTTGCAAGTAGTGAACCTATCTCCTTCAATAAAATTAGAGAAGTCACCGACCAACTCACCCCCCTTAAACCTAAGCAGCTCAAAGAAATCCTACTGGAACTTCAAAACGAATATCTTTCCCAGCAACGAGGCTACAGACTGCATGAAGTAGGCCCTGGCTACCTTCTTCGCACTTGTGAAGAATTTAGCCCATACATCGAACTTCTCTACAGAAACAAAAGAACAGAAAAACTTTCGCAAGCTGCCGCTGAAGTTCTTGCTATCATCGCCTATCGCCAACCCATAACAAGGCCACAAATTGAAGGAATCCGCGGTGTAGACTCCTCTGGTGTCGTCGCTTCCCTACTGGAACGAGGCCTGATCGCCCCTGTTGGTAAACTTGAAGCTCCTGGAAGGCCTACACTTTATGGCATCACCAATGACTTCCTCTCGCACTTTGGGCTGAAAGATGTCGAAGAACTACCTACTGTAGAAGACGATAATAACAATCAATAACACCTGGAATAGCAATTCTCCAATGTGTTATTCCCTATATTAGGGAGCTAATTGACCATGAAACTACCTATTTCAGTAATTATTCCTTTAACAAAAAGTAGAGAGCCTTTTTTTTACAACTACTGCCTTCCTAGTGTGGAAGCAAATAATCCTCAGCAAATCATCATCGAAGATGACGAGGGAAGCGCTCCTTATAAAAGAAACTTAGGGGCTTCGAAGGCTACGCAACCCTACCTTTTTTTCTGCGACGACGACACCATTCTTTCTAAAAATTGCTTACCTAAAATGTTTCAAGCCATTCACGCTAAAGAAGAAGTTTTTGCCTACTCGCATTACGCGGTCATCGTCACAAAAGAAGAGGCTCACCCAATAGGAAAAAATTTTATTCACCAATCAAAACCCTTCAACGCTAAAGCACTGCAAAAAAACAATTACATCGACACGATGAGTCTCCTTAAAACTCAATCGTTTCCTGGATTCGATGAAAACTTACTTGGATATCAAGACTGGGATTTATGGCTTAGAGTTGTAAATTCAGGGGGTACAGGCGCTTTCATCGACGATCTTTTATTTATGAAGTTTTGTTTTGACAAAGGTATCTCTAGTGATAGAATCAGACATAGAGAGGCTAAAGAAGCTGTAAGGTCTAAACATCAGTTAGCTTTATAAAATACATTTGCAATAATGTTTACTTTCCACTATAATTCCCCTGTATCGGACTGAATTGCGCTGTAATTTTTATTACAGCTTTTTTTTCAGTCTACATGACACATAACAAACGACAATTAACAATAGGAGAGTGGCATCAATGCCAACAACTAACCAACTCGTTCGTAAGCCGCGTAAAGACAAAGTAAAGCGCAGCAAATCTCCTGCTCTAAAAGCTTGCCCACAGCGTCGTGGTGTATGCTTGCAGGTGAAAACCAAGACACCTAAGAAGCCTAACTCAGCGCTTCGTAAAGTTGCTTGGGTACGTTTGTCCACTGGACAAGAAGTAATTGCCTACATCGGTGGTGAAGGACACAACCTTCAGGAGCACAGCATCGTCCTCGTTAGAGGTGGACGTGTAAAAGACTTACCTGGTGTACGTTACCATATTGTTCGTGGTTCATTAGACTGTGCGGCTGTAAAAGACCGTAAGCAAGGAAGGTCAAAATACGGGGCTAAACGTCCTAAGTAACACTAGCATGCACTAATGTGTATCCTGGCTCGTGGTTTGTGTTTTTTTGAGAGAACCTAAATCACGCGCAGGCTCAAGAATTTCTTGATGCCAGGTGAAGCTACAGACCTTCCTCATAAATTAAATTGATTAAAGGAAATTTTTAGAGGAAATTATGTCAAGAAGACATCGCGCTGAAAAGCGTAAGACAACGCCCGATCCAAAATTTAACAGCACTTTACTTGCTAAGTTCATCAACAAAGTGATGATCGACGGTAAGAAAACAACTGCTCGTAAGATCGTATACAACGCTCTAGACAAGCTAGCCAAAAAGGTTAACATGGAAAGTCCATTAGAAGCCTTCGAGCAAGCTCTAGAAAATGCTAAGCCTTCACTCGAAGTGAAGTCTCGCCGTATTGGTGGTGCAACCTATCAGGTTCCAATCGAGATCGCACCAGATCGACGTACTGCTCTTGCAATGCGCTGGATCATAAACTTCTCGCGAGCTAAAGTGGGACGCTCAATGGAAGAAGGCCTTGCAGCCGAACTATCCGACTGCTTCGCCAACCAGGGAACAACAATCAAGAAAAAAGATGACACCCACAGAATGGCTGAAGCAAACAAAGCTTTTGCACACTATAAATGGTAAGGAGTATTTAAGATGGCTGATAAACAGCAAAGACCAAAAGGTGAAGTTCTTAAAAACGTTCGTAATATCGGAATCATGGCGCACATCGATGCCGGTAAAACGACAACGACCGAACGCATTCTCTACTACACTGGCCGCTCTCACAAAATCGGTGAAGTGCACGAAGGGGATGCTACCATGGACTGGATGGCGCAAGAGCAGGAAAGAGGGATCACAATCACCTCTGCGGCGACTACAGTCTTCTGGCCATGTGATGGCATAGACCACAAAATCAACATTATCGATACTCCAGGGCACGTTGACTTCACAATCGAAGTAGAGCGTTCACTGCGCGTTCTCGATGGTTCTGTCGCTGTTTTCTGTTCTGTATCAGGTGTAGAACCTCAGTCAGAAACCGTATGGCGTCAAGCTGACAAATATGGCGTTCCAAGAATCGCATTTGTCAACAAAATGGACCGTATGGGTGCAGACTTCTTCGATGCTATCGATACGATGCGCGAAAAGCTTCACGCAAACGCTATTCCTGTCCACTGCCCAATAGGTGCAGAAGCAGACTTCAAGGGAATGGTCGACCTAATCACCATGAGAGCTTACGTCTTCGATGACGAATCTATGGGTGCTAAATGGGATGAACAAGACATTCCTGAAGACCTTGTGGACAAGTGTAAAGAGCTACGTACTAAACTCCTCGATGAACTTGCTACTGTCGACGAAGAAAATGAAGAATTTATGATGAAGGTCCTCGAGGATCCAGATTCATTAACACAAAGTGAAATTGACGCTGTCATCCGTAAAGGTGTTTGTGCTAACAAATTCAACCCGGTACTTTGTGGTTCAGCCTTCAAAAATAAAGGTGTACAGCAACTTCTCAACGCTGTTGTAAGATGGATGCCTTCACCACTAGATAGACGTGCTGTTAAAGGGACCGTTGTCGATACCGAAGAAGAAGTCATCGTCAAGCCTGACGACGAAGCTCCATTTTCTGCTTTAGCCTTCAAAGTGATGACTGACCCTTACGTTGGTCGACTCACATTTATTCGTATTTACTCTGGTACGCTCGAAAAAGGTGCTACCCTTATAAATACGACGAAGGAAAAAAAGGAACGTATTTCTCGTCTGATTGAAATGCACTCAAATACCAGAAAAGAACGCGATGCTTTCTTTGCTGGAGATATTGCTGCATGTATCGGCCTGAAAAATACAACAACAGGAGACACTTTATGTGCTCCAGAGAACAAAATCATTCTCGAGAAGATGGATTTCCCTGAGCCTGTGATTTCAATGGCTATTGAGCCGAAATCTAAGCCAGACCGTGAGAAGCTTTCTGTAGCATTAGGAGCTCTTGCTGAAGAAGACCCGACTTTCCGTGTTTCCACAAATGAAGAAACTGGTCAAACAATTATTGCTGGTATGGGTGAGCTACACTTAGAAGTTCTGCACGACAGAATGAAGCGTGAGTTCAACGTAGAAGCTAACGTCGGGAAACCACAAGTAGCGTATAAAGAAACAATCACAACCCCAAGTACTTCACAAACTAAGTTTGTCAAGCAGTCTGGTGGTCGTGGTCAGTACGCACACGTCGAACTGGAAATCGAACCAAACGAAAAGGGTAAAGGTAATGAAGTCGTCAGCAAAATTGTTGGTGGTGTCATTCCTAAAGAATACATCCCTGCCGTTATTAAAGGGGTCGAAGAAGGTCTTTCAACCGGAGTTCTCGCTGGCTATAACTTAGTTGATGTTCAGGTTAGAATCGTATTCGGTTCCTACCACGATGTTGACTCCAACGAGATGGCTTTCAAAATCTGTGGATCAATGGCACTTAAGGAAGCTGCCCAAAAGGCAAAACCTGTCATTCTAGAACCAATCATGAAAGTCGACGTGACGACCCCTGAGACCTCTATGGGTGACGTTATCGGAGACCTAAACCGTCGTCGTGGCCAGATTGTTGGTCAAGAAAATTCACGTGGTGCTGTCATCATACATGCTGAAGTTCCTCTAAGTGAAATGTTCGGTTATTCTACAACATTAAGATCGCTGTCATCAGGACGTGCGACTTATACGATGACACCGAGTCACTTTGAGAAAGTACCAGTAAAGATACAAGAAGAAATAATGAAGAAGTAAGGCTTAGAAATGGCTAAACAAGAAAAAAAACAACCAAAATCAGAGCGGCAAAAAATCCGCATACGCCTAAAAGCGTATGACCAACGCCTCCTCAACCGTTCAGCTGAAGACATTGTCGAAACAGCTAAGCGTACAGGAGCTGGCGTTGCGGGTCCTATCCCTCTACCAACTCGTAAAGAAGTGTACACAGTACTTCGCTCTCCTCACGTGAACAGAAAGTCTCGTGAACAGTTCGAAATACGCACTCACAAACGCTTAATTGATATCCTAAACCCTACAGGAAAAACAATCGACGCTCTAAAAACGTTGACACTTCCTGCTGGTGTGGACATTAAAATCAAAGCGTAACACCTATTTTCTAGGAGTTCTTAGAAAATTTAGAGGAGTAGAGCCTATTTGGTAAAACTAAATTGGCTCTACTTTTTTTTTAGTACTTTATGATTTATGAAACCTATAGCAAGATTATTTAGGTAACAGGATTGGTATTAGTATTAGTATCGAACTTGCCGACGATGATAATCGATTTTCAAAGTTTTCTTCGTTGTTGTATACGTTCGTATGGCTATATCATTGTTATCGTCGATCAATCTCTAAATTTGCTCAAGAAATTCCCCTGAAAGCTTCATAGCATTCCAAGCATGCTCGATCATCTCTTTCAAACTATACCGAGGGGTCCATTTTAATTCAGTTTTTGCTTTTGTCCCATCTGCTATAAGGGTATGAGGGTCACCCTCTCTACGTGGTCCTTCCGTAATATTTAAGGTCGAATTTGTGACTCTATTCACCGCATCAACAACCTCTTTAACGGTATAGCCTTTACCATTTCCCAAGTTATAAACACGAGAAACCGCGCCCTTAAGTAGCTGATTCAGTCCTTTGATATGTGCATCGGCAAGGTCACAAATATGAATGTAGTCTCTAACGCACGTTCCATCACGAGTAGGATAGTCTGTACCAAAAATTGTGCTTCGCGAATTTCCATTTTTCAGATTTCTTAAAAGAACAGGAATTAAATTTGTTTCTTTTTGTTTTAGATAAGGTATCTTTTGTTGTGGGTCCCCCCCAGCAGCATTAAAGTACCTAAAAGAACAATACCTTAACCCGTACGCTTTATCGTAATCGCGCAAGATACGTTCGACCATTAGTTTTGATTCACCGTAAGGGTTTATAGGTAGTTGTAGATGGTCTTCATCAATAAGACCTTTTTCCGGAATTCCAAATATTGCTGCTGTCGAAGAAAAAATTATTTTTTTTATATCATGCTTAAGCATTGTATCCAAAAGTACTTTTGTTTTAACCAGATTGTTATTGTAGTATTTTTGTGGATTACGCACCGACTCTCCAACATCAATATCAGCAGCAAAATGCATTACAGCATCGATATCCGTCCTACAAAATAATTCTGTCAAAGCACGCTCATCGCCAATATCACCTTCGACAAATTCATCGGTAGTTACAGTCTCACGACTTCCAGTTGATAGGTTGTCAAATACGATAGTGTGGTAGCCAGCTTCGCATAATTCTTTATTCACTTGGGATCCAATATACCCTGCTCCTCCGACCACTAAAATAGAACCTTTAGACATAAATTTCCGATAGATTAAGCGTTATTTTTTTTACTAAGAAATTTTTCTAGAATCTTTACCAAGTCTTGCCCTCGAACGGGTTTAGCAAGATATTCATCCATGCCAGCAGCTAAACATAAGTCTCTATCCTCAGCCATTGCATTTGCTGTTAAAGCAACGATTGCAGTTGAGGGTTTATTCTGTTCTTTTTCAATTTTACGAATTTCCCGACAAACTTCATAACCATCTTTACCAGGCATTTGGATATCTAAAAAAATGATATTGTATGCATTGTCGTTATAACACTCTAAGGCTTCTGCCCCGTCCTCAGCGATATCGACATCACAGTCCATCATTTCAAGCATTTCTTTAGTCAATTCTAAATTAATAGGGTAATCGTCAGCAACTAAAACTTTAGCATCAAACCTTTTATCGATTTTATCCATCGTTGCTCCTCGCAGCACTTTTTTTATGAATCACCTCTAGTAAGTCGGAAGGGAAGAACGGTCTTGGTAAGTGTTCTGCGCTAGCTCCCACAACTCCTTTATTTTGACGAAGATTAAAAGTGTATTCATCAACAACATCTAACACATAAATATCATCATCTAGTTCTAATTCTGCGGTAGATAAATCATCAACATCTAGGTTGTTAATGACTATTGCATTTTTTGTTTTACTACTTTGAATTTTATCGATCGCTTCTTCCAGAGATTTACATATTGTACTTTTCATTCCAAACGTATCTGTATAACTTGAGATAATATTATTTTCAATCTCTGAATCACCTACGATATAGACAGGACGATTTTCTGCGTATTTCGTTTCACGTGAAACCGATGTTTTTTCAGAAGAATAAGGAAGAGTTAACTTTATCCAAAATGTAGAACCCCTTCCTTCTGTACTGTTGAGCCCTATACTTCCACCCATTTTTTCTACAAGCTGCTTGCAAATAGCAAGGCCAAGCCCTGTCCCCCCATACTTTCTTGTTGTCGATGAGTCTGCCTGACTAAATTTTTTGAAGAGCTTTTTTTGCGCCTCTTCTGATACCCCTATACCTGTATCTTCAACTTCCCAAAGTAGCTGCGCTTCTTTTGAATTTTGCTCTAATATCCTTACTTTTATTTTAACGTAACCTTCTTTGGTAAATTTTATCGAATTATTGACAAGGTTTAGAAATATCTGGCGAACTCTTGTTGGATCAAATACAAGGTTTGTAAAAAGACTAGGATCAAAATCGACAAGTAAACTTACTCCTTTTTCTTTCGCTTTAGGGGTGAGTAGTGTAACGACATCTCTAATCACTTTTGACAAATCGTCTTCTATTAATTCAAGATGGAGCTCTCCGGCTTCAATTTTTGAAATATCTAAGATATCATTAATGAGTGCTAAAAGGTTTTCTGATGAGCTATAAATAGTTTTTGCATATCTTGTTTGACGTGCATTGAGTTCTGTATTCCATAATAGCTCTGTCATCCCCATAATTCCGTTCAAAGGTGTACGAATTTCATGGCTCATATTCGCTAAAAAACTACTTTTTGCCATGGATGCCTGCTGAGCTTGTTCTTTAGCTTGCATGAGTTGTTCACTTTTTAATTCGAGTTCAAAAAGTGAATCGTATAACTCTTTTTCCATAAACAAACGTTTTTTTTCTAACTCAGCCCCTTCCATAAGGATTACCAAAGCTTGCAGTGCAGGAAATAATAAATGTTGTGTATCAAAATTATAGATAGTTTTTTCACTGCAAAGTACAATAACGCCAATAATTTGCTTATTTTTAATGAGTGGCATTCCAATAAATTTTTGTTTTTCGGTTTTCCCGTCAACAACTACCTCATTATCGATAACCGACTCCACATCCTCAACTACTTGTTTGATGAGAGGCAAGTAAGCTTTAAACTCACCATTAAACTCTTCCCTCAAAGTATTAAAGTCGTCAATTTGACTGGCCCAATCTGCCTCTGTTGTTGCTAAATTTTTAAGTCTGACTCTTCCATATTCATCCCACACCTCTGCGACAAAACCCATCGAACTTTTCGTAATTAGCGATATATCAAAAAGAAGTTGAGCAAAGATTTCCTTTAAATTTTCTTCTGACTTTCCCTTAATAAACTTCGAGAGAGCATGAGAGATACTATCAAATAAAATATTCGTATGATAAAGCCATTTTTCTATCCTCTTTTCATCCGTCAAATCATGAAAGACTGCCCAGTACAAATTGTGATCATCTTTTTTTATGACGCCTATACAAAACTCGATAGAAAACTGTTTTCCTTGCTTTCCCTCAGCAAGAATTTCAAAGCCTTTTTTCCCTCGTTTAAACTCATCGATATTCCACAAATCATCAACTGAACGGATTTTTTTTGAACGAATGTTTGGAAATAATGATACGATATTTATCTTTCGAAATTCCGAGGGGCTATATCCAAATAACATCTCTGCTGTACTATTGGCATATTGCACTTCCCCTTCTGCATTAAAGGTCACCAACCCATCATTTATAAAATTAATAAGAGAAACTAACTCATCAGAATTTTTTACCATTACAACTCCATCCATTTAACTTTAAACTGTTCAGCACCAAAGCCCTCTTCTAAAATTATCTTAGCAGTATCAGTATAATAACCACTGATACAGAGTAACCTCTATAGCAAGGAAAGCCCTTAGGATAAGTGTACACCTTAGCTCCAAGGCTTTATTGGCTCGAATACTCATAAAGTTTTCATATCAAACAACTTAATCCAAAGACTCACAAGCTTTCACCTACACTTACACTATCATTAATGTATACATGTTTTCTGAAATATCCCGAAATGGATTAAAGTTATTTTTTGACACCAATCTTTTTTTTCGGCATAGAGAGAATCGCACGTGAAAACGGTCACTTAACCGAAGGAGGATTACCATGACTAACAACACACAACTATCACACGATGATGCTTACAAAAACTTCAAAATGTTAGAACGTTACGATAGATTAGAAAAAAGTAAAGTCTATGGCTTTGGCGTAAGAGGCAAACGTTTTACTCTGGTCAAAAAGGACGACTCTTTTATTTCTAAAATTTGGTTCTCTATTCTTAAATTTCTTAGATTTGTTAAAGCAGATCCAAACTCTGTTAGTCGATTAAGAGAATATACCGATTTACATTGTAAGCAAGGCTCATTTCAAAGTTGGGCAAATGAAAACGGTAAAGTTTCACTTGAAAGACGTTCACAACTACTGCTTGAAAATGCAGAACTTACCCGTCGTCTAAACGATGAACAGCTGGAAAATCAAAGCTCTAGCAGTCACCTTCATCATGAAATTGAAACAAAAAATAGCACGATTGAGTCACTGAGAAGTGAAATTGCCTCAGAGAGAGCTGAGCATGAAAAAATTTCTCACGACCTTAGAAGAAAAGAGGAAGAGCTTATAAACCTTAAATCATCTATGCAATCAGAAATCGATGCGTTAAGAAATAAATCTAAAGAACCCAATACAGAGATGAAAAGTGAAATCAAAAACTATGAAAGCAAAATTAAAAAACTAGAAAAAGAAAACCTCTACTATAGTACTGGCTGGAAGGAGCTTAGCCCAGACAAGAGAATAAGAACGTTTTTAAAAGAACATAACCTATATGAGGGAATACAAAGTAAGTTCCCCTCAAAAAAGAAATCAAAAAAAAATAAGAAAGTCGATGTTCTTAATGTGAACAGCTAACCCCTGATTAGCAAAATCCAGCAGCTTAGACTGCTGGATTTGGAGGCAAACCGGATATAAAGTATGCAAGTTACTTTACCTCTGTTTTTCTCCAAATGCGACCATCAATAATTGTACGAAATTGATCGGGCGAAGAGTACTCTGCATGAAAAGTATACTCTCCATCATCACTCAGCTGATACACCTCGAACCCTTCAAATGTTTCATGCTGACGGAATTCCCATGCAATCCTTTTAGGATCGATAATCCCTTCACCCTTAACTTTTTCTAGCATCTCATTTTGTAACTCAATGGCAAATGAATTTGATTGAACGTCTGAGATGACAAATGAATTGATGACATGCTCGCCTACACCTTGGATCTCTACGGTCTGCTTGCACTGGATTTTATCGTCCTCAGTTACGTTTATCACCCATCTCGTAAAAAATCTCAATTCATCAGGCGATGCACTAAAAGAAACTTTTCCTTCACCGATCCAATTGCCCGGCTGAAATAAAAAATTATGTTTGGTATCTGACATTAAAACATGAACCTCCGACTATATATACTTTGCAAAATACCGAGCGCTGTCATTGTAGCGAGCACAGAAGATCCGCCGTAAGTGACTAGCACAAGGGGAACACCTGTGATAGGAAGAAATCCACTCATCATTCCAATATTCACAAGGATGTGCATTGCTAAATACACTGTAATACCTGCCGATAACAGCCTCCCAAAATGATCCTTTGCAACTGCTGTTACCTGGAATCCAAAATATATTAATGCGTAAAAAAGAGCCAGGAGGAAAATCAACCCCAAAACACCATACTCCTCTCCAAATGCAGGAAAAACTGAGTCGGTATAAGGAGCGGGAAGCCATCCACCACCGGTAAATTCACTTTTTTTCCATCCGGACCCCGATATTCCCCCTACAGCGATGGCTGTAGCAGCTGCTTTTTGGTGATGAGTATTAGGATCCAAACGATCAAACTGATACTCCTTCAAAAATTTAGTTGCCACAGGACGTGCCTGCTCGTGAGTGACAATTTCCAAGAAAAGAACAGCGACGATAACAAGCATAAAAGCGCCAATCCACGACATTACTTTAACAACAGAAGGGCGTAAGTCTCCGAAATAGAACATCACGAGAGTGATTGGATAAAGCACTAAAGCAGTACCGAGATCAGGCTGTTTAAGAATTAACAAAAAAGGAATTCCTACAATCACCCCACTTTGAAGTACAGTTCCCCAAGATGCTGCTTTTGCTTTCTTCCTTTCTAAAAACCAACTGAGTGAAATAACGACGATCAATTTAGCATACTCAGAAGGCTGTATACTTATTCCGACACCTGGGATACGATACCATCGATGCACTCTTTGGATGGCATCTGTAAAAAACAGTCCAACAAGGGAGATAATCATAAGGGCGTATAGAATCCACGTCCACTCTCTAAGTTTGTTATAGTCAAACCCTGCAAAAAAAAGAAATATTCCGGTCCCGATAACAAACCACTGAATCTGACTCTTCACAACATATGTAAAAAAGGGTTCGGAAGTACCATCTAAAGAATGGGCTACGGAGTGTGAGGAGATAATCAAAAGACTAATGATCATCAAGGCAATAATGACAGGGACGACCCTCCAGTCAATTCTAGATAAGTGTTGATAACTCCACACGATTATTGCTCCATACAAGATTCCAAATAACTCTTGATTATACCATCAACTCCATTTTCTGTAACTCTTACAGTAATTAAAATTTAAGTAAACATTGTTAATTTATTTTAACAACAGCTTTATAAACAATACACATAATTAAATTACTATAATCATTAAAACACAAACAAGGAGTCATTAAATGATACCAAGCATAAATACAAATACAACAAATGAAATCAAAAAACCTCCAAAAGTAAAAAGAGCTGCCACCGCCACATGGAATGGGGTCAAAGTAGCCTCTAAATGCGTTGGCGGTAAAGCCTCTTCAGCAACAAAAAAAGTATGTAGCGGCATCAAAACTGCGAGTAAAAAGGTCTGGGGACTACGTAAATCCAAAGTTGCATTGATCGTTGCCGGATCAATCGCCGCAGCAGCAACTACAATAACAGCTATAGGGCTATCTGCTCTAGGAATTACCCTGATTACAAAAAAAGCTTTAAAAAATAAAAGAAATCGAGAAATCCAAAAAACTCAAGAAGAGAATAAACCCAAAGTAAGTCCTAAATTTGTCAAAGCTCACGAAGAGCTGCAGCGCATATTCGGTGGAGAAGGTCATTCACTCCCTATAATTCGAAAGCCGATCAAAAAACAGGAAATTCAACCTGACCTGCAGCGTCAAAGACTAAGCCATCCCACCCTATTGAGACCTAAGAGAGAGGGAATAAAAAAGCCTTCTCGATGGGAAAATCCCACTCCTCAACCTGAACGCTGCGAGATACAACCAAAATACGACGATGCCGTCATAGCAAAAAACCTACAACAAATAGAAATCTCCAAAGAAAACAAAGTAATTGAACAGATTGCTAATGATAGGGCAATTGGTCATGCCATGATCGAGTTAGACAAAGCATTTCTAACAGAAAGACAAAATCAATCCTAACGAGAAAGAGTGAATAAGGGGAGGTTTTCCTCCCCAACTACTCTCTAAAAGTATCACTAAGACACACCTAAAATCCGTAAAAGTTTATCGACATCTTCAGATGGCAATCTACTTATGGCATTTATTAAACGGGAACACGGCTCACTATTTATGTCTTGTACGAAGTACAATAGTTGCTCAATTAACAGCCCATTTTTCCATAACTGATACACAAGTTTATTGAGCGTTTCTTGTTTAAGAGCTTTAAAAACTTTCGACAAAAATATATTTTGACATATAAACACTTTATTATTGATTTTTGCAACTGCTAAACTGGTTATCTTAATTAATACTTTTAGTTGATCATCTAAACCATATTCATTTTCAAGAACCGTCAACAAGTGTTTTGCATAATCCTCAATTACCCCACTAAAATCAGAAGTCTGCGGCTGATTAGATAGTAGTGGGTCAAATACTTTTTCTGCATTTTCGAGATCACACAAAAACAACTCTCTTCCATCGACAGGCACCCCCTGTATACTGTTGAGGAGGTTGCTAGGAGAACTAGACAAAAATATTTGAATACTTTCGCAAAATAACCTTTTTATCAATTTAGGATTTTTATCCTCAGGAAGGGATGGAAAATTAGAACTCTCTATACGTAGATTATCAACTGTTTTACAGATTGTTATCCCTGTTCGCAATAAGTAAAGTGTTTTATATATAGCATAATCTGATCTCTCATTTTGCTCATAAAGGGCAGAAAGAATTTTCTCAATCGGAAACTTGGAATATAAAATTTTTCCAAATAAACTGGGGCTATCCGCTACGAACAGTGCCCACTTTATAAACGTTTGATCCTCTCTATAATTTTCAGACCATTTACTCTCTAGAAAAATAACTTGTAGTTGTTTTTTCCAGTCGATGAAGGAACATTCGGGTGGTTGATAACCATCCCATAAAAAAGGAATGTCGTTTTTAATAATTTCATGAATTATTGCTATTCCAGAAACATCACTCGTTAAAACAGCTAATAGTAATGGGTATAAAATTTTTGCCTGAGAAGAACTAGTTACTCTTAAACAAGATTCATTAATCTCTTTTCTGTAGTACTTATGAAAGTGTTGAGCAAGGTGTTTTTTAGTTTGTAAATTACCATGAATAACCTTTGTTAAAAGCTTATTAAGGTATTTGTATACCAGTCTTTTTTGATCCATATTAAGATTTTGCATTTTTTTTATACCCTCAATGAAGAAATACGCAATCATATCGATTCGATTCGTTTGCAACAGTTCCACATTTTTTGAAGTCCAAAACCCATCAAAATGGGCCAACATCACATCATGCTCACCTAAAAGCAGGTCAAATAAATTTTGAACCAATGAGTGTGTTAAAAAGTCAGCTGTAAACAATATAGACTTCAAAGCCTGAAGAGAATCGGGATTATCCATGATAAGATCAAACAAAATTATATTATTAACGAGACTCAATGAAAATTTCTGCTGATTCAAAATTGAAACAAATAACTGAGATACTTTTTTAGATCTATACCATATAGTCCAAGGATAAAGAGTTAGATTTTTTTGTATTTTTGTAAAATTCTTACGTAACTCTGTTGGAAAATTATCTGATTGGAGGTCAAAAATTCGCTTCGACACAAAATCCGACACTTCACTCTGATAGTGATTAGAACACTGTTTAGGTGAGTTTGCTGGTCTAAGCCCCCTTTCGGGATACTGTTGAGTTAGTGAGTTTAAGAAGTAGTGATTGCCTAAAGGATATGTCATTATATTGATCTCAATTTTAAATTTTGGTCCTTAATTATAATGAATAAAACCTTTACCTACAACCTCTCTTTAACCAAAATTATTGACTCAGTGTATGTAATACATTCATGCAAGCACACGTTCGCTTCCGACTCTACTTTTGCAAATAAATCTATTGGCCTAGCCATGATTTTCATCCCCTGAATAAAACGTTCCCAATCAAAACTTTCATTAGGTGTATCCATAGTATCTTCCGATAATCAAAGTCCCATTAAAATCCGGGGGTTCTTACTAATTTTGTTAGAAATGATACACATAAGCATTCTCTCGTGTGAGCTTTTCAAAAATGGTTCGTAATAAAAAAAACAAAACCCTTAATGAATCGATACTGAATGAAATTGGGGAATCCAAAAATACAGAGTACCTGTCACTAAAAATTGATTGATAATAATTTTTTCTCATTAAACAATGCGCTTTTTACCAATCCCAATAAATAAACAAGGAAAAACCACAATGAACAGTACGGAAACTAAGGAAACAAGGCTTCACAATTTTTTAGATCTCAATGCAACCAAAAGACTTAAGGAGCTAGCAGAAAATCCTGTCGATTTAACCCTTCCAGAAACTATTACCCAAGAACGTATACAATCATACGTTTCTGAAGCATGTGGCTACAAATTCCTTTATGCAACGGAACGCATCGACAGTCTTACCCTCGATACATTAAGAGACCTTGCAAGTGAAAGTAAAGCTATAGAAAAAATGCATCAACAACAAAGTGGTGAGGTCGTCAGTTATATTATAGGTCACGAGTGCGATAATCGGGCAGTTTTACACACTGCTAATCGTGATTTTTTTGGCAATCCTCGAACGGAAGCGACAGCACAAGAAGCTGCCAAGTTATCGAAAAATGAAATTGAAAAATTGAAGCGATTCATAGAGTCGATTGAAAAATCGGAACAGTTTACAACTATGATCGTTATTGGAATTGGCGGATCAAATTTAGGGCCACAAGCGCATTATTTAGCGCTCGAAAAAAATAAACCTAAAACCAAACACGTTTTTTTTGTCGACAATGTCGATCCAGATACTGCTTGTAAGGTGGTAGCAGAAGTAGATCTAAAGAAGACTCTCGTACTATCAATTTCTAAATCAGGAACGACACTCGAAACTGTTAGCAACGATAACTTTATTAGACAACAATATATAAGCGCTGGTCTACAGCCTAGGGATCACTTTATTAGTGTGACAACCCCCGGAACCCCTATGGACGATAGTCATTTGTACTTTGAAACTTTCTATATCTGGGATTGGGTTGGAGGGCGATTTTCAACAAGCTCCATGGGAGGCGGAGTACTACTCTCTTTTGCATATGGAGTCGATGCCTACATGGAATTTCTTCGCGGCGCAAACGCGATGGATAAAGTTGCACTTGAAAATGATTTATCAACAAATTTACCACTGCTTGGCGCTCTTATTGGTATATGGAACCGTAATTTTTTAAATTACCCTGCTCTGGCTGTGATTCCCTATTCGGATGCTTTAAAGAGGTACGCTGCACACATCCAGCAAGTCGATATGGAATCGAATGGGAAATGTATAGATCGCTTTGGAAAAAGCGTACATTTTGAAACAGGGCCAATGGTATGGGGTGAACCTGGAACTAGTGCACAACACTCTTTTTATCAGTTGATACATCAAGGAACTAATCACATTGCTTTAGAGATTATCGGCTTAAAGGAGGGTCAGTACTCTCAAGACATTTTGTGGGATCACACGTATGGTCAAGAGAAACTCAACGCCTTCATGTTTGCCCAAATGCTTTCTCTAGCTCAAGGGCAAAAAAGTGACAATCCGAACAAATTATTTCCTGGTAACAGACCATCGCATTTATTATTAACAGAAAAAGTCACCCCATTTAGCCTTGGAGCTCTATTAGCGTATTACGAACATAAAATTGCTTTTCAGGGATATATATGGAATATTAACTCCTTCGACCAAGAGGGCGTTCAACTCGGTAAAGATGTGGCGAACAAGATCCTCCAAAATGTTAAAAATATACACTCTGGATTTGATTGTAATACCCAACTTTTTCCTCTTGGGGACGCTTTTTGGAAGCATTTATAAAAACTCTACTAAAATTTAAGGTGCTTATTATTGTGCACCTATGATAACTTGGAAAATCCGCTTATAAAATTATAATTTTTTGATTTTAGACAGTAATTAGGAGAATATCATGAGTTCAATCATTCGTTTGGGAAGATCCGTTTACGACAGCTATAATATTATCTTTAGCTCAAAAGTAGGCACACCAGAAAGACATAAAACCTTAATCGAAAAAACCGGCGATATGATGCTATGGCCTTGGTTAAATATTCCTGGTAAGGTCATAAAAATTGGAACCGACGCTAGAATTATAACTGTAGCAGCGACTACCTTAGCGTTACTGGGAAACACCTACCTGTTTTACCCAAGAGAAACCTTAGACTCCATTAACTATATCATCTTACTTTTACCTACTATCCCTTTTGCGTACATAAAATTTGCGGGTTGGCTTGCGACTTGCGAATTAATTACAGGTTTAGGAGCTCGTACTTTTGGACGTGTTGATAACCCAGCACTGATGAATCAAGAAGATAGCCCAGAAGAAAAGCTAGCAACGAGCTAAAATGTCCTAAACTACTTCATGAGGGAGTAGTTTTTTAAGTATCGATAACCTCTAGTTCCAATAAGTGAAGCAATAATCAAAAAATGCTCAACTGATGATGCTTATTTGTAAATTTATTTATTGGGATTGGTAAAACTTCTAACAACATGAACGCCAATCTTATATACGAGTTAATAAAATGACATCTTATTTAAATTCTCTTCGCAATAACGCAATCGAAACATTTAACTTTATTCAAGCAAAATCTTTTGTACAAAACTATGATACAAGCTCACCGTTCATTTATCAGAAGGGATTATCAGAAAAAATTGGGGAGTTGCTGTTTCTTCCTGTGGGAGGTGGTGCCGATAGACTCATTCGATTTGCGAATAGCCGTGCCGGAGTAATCACTTCAACAGTAATTACACTTGCGGCAGCATCCTTTTGGTGGTATTCCGAAGAATGCTCTTCTTTAATACTAACGATAATTCCTGTTAGCTCAACAATTAATCCAGGTATCATTAAGTTTTCAGTCTACTGTCTCACACAATTGAGCATCGTTGGTATAGGCTTGAGAAGTTTTGGAAGGTACAATAACTCTGAATTAACAAATGCTTGGAAAAATAAAACGATTCTTCATATTAATTTAGGTGCTCATCACAACGAGAAATAAGCCCCCCTTCTCACACATTCCTGCCCCAACGCTTTGTTTACTTATTCATTTTAGGCTCGGTCTTTTCAACGATAAGAGGGATAAATAAGTTTACAAAATATTGAAGAAATTTCAAATGCACGGATAACTGTAAATATGATTGGGTATGTGAAATTTAATGAGTCAGCAACGATAAGAAAATTCCTCAAAAGATCTTACATTTCCCTAATTATCGTTCTATTTCGAGATTTAATAAAACACTCGCATTACGTGAAAAGTGTGAGTGAATCGCGTGGATACAATGCCATAGCTTGATCCCCTTTGATTCACTCGCTTTTTTGCTCAAGATTTATAGCCTCGATCTTTTTAATTTAGCCTAGATACATGCTACCAATTAACATAGAATATCTAAGCTTGACCTAACTCCCCTTAATCTCGTCAAAAAAATATAGATAAGAAAACCTTCTTTGCGTCTTTGCGCCT
>JAYZJO010000028.1:0-48250 GCA_036164375.1 Chlamydiota bacterium
TTAGCCTATTGACTGATTAATTCAATAGGCTTATTATGTTTTTAAAATTTAACCCCCTTGCAAAAAAAACTATGAATCCAATTTACTACAATACAAATTCTACAACACCTCATCAGCCTGAATTGACTGGAAACCTGCTGCAGAACAAGATTAAAGAAGCTATAGACCGTGGTTTATTTACTCCTTATGCATCAAAACTTCGAGAATATCGGCATGGTTCCTATAGAGCTGATTGGTTTAATATACTCGAGCGAACTGCAAGCGGTGAACTTAAGGGGGAAATAATACCCCTACTTTGCTTTTTGTTTGCTACTACCATCGATCCCGATACCAACGAAGAAAGCAAAAAAAATTCTATTAGACAAGCTCTCAACTTTTTAAGTGAAAAAGAACTTAGCGGATTATACTCTACTTTAGGCCGAAGAGATACACCTTCTATTATTTCTACAAATATCTTACTTCATTTCACGAGCGATGCATGGGAAAAAACCTGCAAAAAAATGCTAACGTATGATGGTATTCGTGAATCCGCTGAAACCTTCACCAGTTGGATAAAAGAAATTCTCGATAACAAATGGGAAAACTCCGCCAAAAAGCAATTTTTGTCTACGCTTTTTGATGTCATACCCTCACGGGAAGGAGACGATACACTTTATTACTTCTTATTGAACACCTCATTAGACTACCAACAAAAACTATCAAAAGTGGCTTCTCCTATATTTTTGAATGAGCTTGAAAATCTCAAAAAAAAGGTTGTGGAACTCGCGGAGGGAATTCTTTCTGCGAACATAAGTAGCTCAATCACCCTTCTAAAGGGAAACCATCGCACCTATTTTTTAGAGTGGTTTTATTGTAACGCGCTTTATAGTGATGAGGCCTTTAGAATCGCAATAGACCTTGATAAAAAAGACTGGCAATGGCTTGAAAATAAAATCAGTCAAGCAGAAATAAAGAAAAATAAATCCCTATTCGAAGAAGCAGGTATCAATGATTCTTTAGATCCAATTTCCTTTTTATTAATAAAATGGATGATTCAAACAGCAAGTCTATCGGAATCTGCAAAGCAGTTACAATTCTCCAGCGCAATTAACTCGAATTTAACCCTTCGTTTATTCTTTCGTCACGCTTCTTCATATATCCACAGTAAAAATATTCCAGAAGAAAATTACCGAAAATTTCTTGAAGTGCTGACGCCACAATCCCTTTTTTATTATTTTGACTCATTTGAAAATTCACTCAAAGAGATCACTATCAAATATCTTGTTGATATAAAACCTCAAAAACTTGTTTCTTGGCTTCAGTTGATTGTAAGAGATCGTGGATCGACATCTAGTCACACCAGTAAAGAGGTACTTTGTGAACTATTTAGATTGATTTCAAGAAGTCAATCTTTCGAATCCATAATCGACCTTATTTTAAAAACAAAGGATACCCCTCTAAAATTATCCATCTTCTGCGCATTAGAGAAAAATACACAAATTAAATTTCTAGATAACATTTTTAACGATCAAAAAGAGGGAGTCCAAACGGTTGCGCAGTGGATTCACTATTGTTTTTTCGAAGATAATTTACTAAAACTGTACACTACAAACTTTTTTAAAAACAATCTTCACGCTCTCTTACAGGAAAGTTACCCCAAAATTATTCAGGAATTAAAAACCCACCTCAACCATACTCCAACTGTAGAATCGTCTAAGGAAAATCAATGTCTTATAAACTCTCTACTACCTATCGAATTAAACCTCAATGATCCCATTGTACGTCAAGAAGAAGCAATAAAAAAACTAGGGGCAACATTTCTTAACAGCAACTTATCACTTGATGAGAAAAAAGCATATATTTCGAGTATTTATGGTGATTTACTCGCGAATAAAACCCAGTATGAACTGTTACCGAAGCTCTTTGAAAACCTTCCTAAAAAGACTTGGCCCCTCATTTTTATTAATTTCGAAGTAAGAATGTTTTTTAAAATCTCGCCCAAGAACAAACACATTGCAAAATCGGATTTATCCCACTGGATCGAGCTTTCTTCAAAAAGTCTATTACTTGTCGTTGAAAATCCATTTTTTATTGACTAAAACGACTGGAGGTACAATACGATTACCGACTTTTTAATAAAGTTTTATCAGGCAAACACTAAATTTAAAACTTTTTGTGAGGTCCTAAAAAGATTCATCGAAATTACTCCCGTTAACTTATTTATCCCAACTTTGGACCTCCTACATAATAAATGTTTCAACAGTAAAACTAAAAAGTTCAATAAGTTGATAATAAAAGCTCTTGATAGCGCGGACATTGATAAATCGTCTTTTATCCTAAGGAGTATCATCGCTCAATTTGATAGAAAATGTAACGGCACCGCTTTAAAACTCTACACCAAGTCTCTTTATAATTTAATTTGGGAAGAAGCATACTTTAGCCCCGAGGAAAAACTTACACTTTTCGCTTCTCTAGCACATACAATGGGTGTCAATTTCATCTCCTTTTTTAATGACCTACTTTCAACTCGATCAGAGCTTTTAAAAATTCTAAAACCCATCGATCAAGAGTTTTTAGAACTCCTTTTTTGTGAGTTAATAAACATATTTTGTTTCATGGGCAGTGATGAAAAAACTAAGTTCAACTTTTTTAGAGAAATCTATCGCTCTTATTCTTACGCAGATTTTGATGTCTTAGACCTATTTAAAAACAAAATAAGAAAAAATGAACGTGACGAAATACAAAAATGGTACTCTTCAGAGAGTGTCGTTGATTCCTTCCTTAGCTCTATTTTTTCTATAGATCTTTCCATCTTACATTTTTTCAATGAGAACGAGTTTATTCCCATTCTTTGTCGTAAAGTTAAAGAAGTACTCACAAATAAATACTCTGTATCTCTTGTTGAACTTAATAGTCTACTGCGAGACTTGGATGAATTAAAGTATAAAGATCAATTTCTTAAGGAACTTTTTGAAAAGAAAAAAAAGACCGTCAAGCTAATGGAGGACTACTTCCTTGAGGATATGAAAACCTACCTATCTATTAAAAATGATCCGGAGCTAATCTCCTTAGCAAGCCAACTCATTCCCGAATGGAAAAAACATTTTATTTCTTGGGTAAAAAATCACATCAAAGATGTTAAAAAACGTTTAATGACGTATACAGACAAACCGTCGTACTATGAGGAAATCGAACTTTTTAAGTCCCTAGAAAAAATCAACAGGTTAGATGATTTTATCATTTCCTTAAAATCCGATGCTTCCGACGATTTCATTCGCGATATAGAGGAAGTTTTAAAACAATATAGTGACTCTAGAAAAAATTAACTGTCGTCACTTTCGCAAAAAACGCTGGGCTAACTCAGCGTTTCCGATCGTTATGATGGTCGATTTTCCCTTGGGACACATCTGGGGTTGATCACATTGAAAGAGTTGTTCAATCAAGTGCTGCGCCTCCATAAAGGAGAGCTTTACTTTGCCACTTACGGAAACGCGGCTCGCAATCGACGCAATGCGTTTTTCCAGCTCGCGTTTTTGGTCGCCATCACCGCCTTCGAGGATCCCCTGCACCATTTCAGTAGCAAAAGCCGGTACATCAATATCACCAAATATCGTGGGAACGGCATCGATAATATAGGTATTACCGCCAAATTCTTTGATTTGTATGCCTATCCTATTTAGATTATCGACAACGACACTTAGGGCTGAAGCTTCTTGAGGAGTAAGCTCTAAAGTATAAGGAACCAATAATGCTTGCACTTCGATAGAGCTTTCTTCTTTTTGGCGCCGTAATTTTTCAAACACGACCCTTGAATGTGCCGCCTTTTGATCAACTAACGACAACCCTTCTGAAGTTTCAAGGAGGATATACCCCTGTATCGTCGTTTGTACGCGTGGTATGTTTACCTGCTTTTTCGGCTCGGGAATCAGTTCAATTTGCTCTTCTTTATCAACTTTTTCCTCTGCAACAGCAACAACAGGCTCTTCATAGACGCTAATTTCAGGCTTAGTAAATCCACTTGGAATAGTTGAGGGGCGCGGCATAGTAAAAGTGTCTGGATTTAGAGAAAACCCAGCAAAACTTTCAGTAGGGGAAAACTGTTCTGAGGTATTTAAAACAGGAGAGTCGACATAAGTTACCGGGGCAATACCCGACACATGCAAGGCTTGATCGACGGCTTGACATACCGCTTTTTTAAGATCGCTTTCCTGGCGCAAACGCACCTCTTTCTTTTGCGGATGCACATTGATGTCTACTAAATCCCCCGGCATTGTAATGTGAAGGATAAATTGAGGGTGTCGGTTTGTAGGTAGGGTCGTCCCAAACCCTTCGCGAATGGCGTTATGTATTAAGGGGGAAAATACCGGACGCTTATTGATAAAAATATACTGTCCACTACGATTATGCTTCGTGTAAGCGGGAAGTCCAATAAAGCCGCGTATTTCATACCCACGATGCATGTGATCGACATACGCACTTTGATCCACAAACTCTCTACCGATAACATCTGCGGTTCTATCGCCAATCTGCTCCTTAGCATCATCTGTTGCCGGTCTTTTTGCTAGTAATATGCTTTTCTGATTGCTGATAAGCTCGAATTTTATTTCGGGATTAGCCAGTGCCAACTTTGTAAGCATTTTCAAGATCTCATGCGCATCATAATTAGGAGAGCGCTGAAATTTTCTTCGCACCGGAACATTAAAAAAAAGAGATTTTACTTCTACAGTTGTTCCATATGAACACGCCGCCGCGCAAGCTTTAATAATGCGCCCGCCGTCGACAATGACCATCGTTCCATCACCTTCCGTACCTTGCAATCTAGTAAGCAAAGTGTATTTAGAAATCGACGCAATCGAAGGCACTGCCTCACCACGAAACCCCATGGAATACAAATCGTTGATGTCATTGACAGAAGATATTTTAGAGGTTGCATGCCTCTCGAAAGAGAGGACGGCATCGTCAAATGACATACCACATCCATCGTCTGTGATACGGATCAACTGCCTGCCACCTCCCTTGATTTCAATCGTTATCTCCTTAGCGCCAGAATCGATCGAATTATCAACTAATTCTTTGACGACAGAAGAAGGATTCTCAATAACCTCACCCGCGGCAATTTGATTGATGGTATGTTCGTCGAGGACGCGAATTTTTGCTGACATAGTGAACCTATCCTTAAAATCAGTCCATTTTACACCGAAATTTCCACGAAGTCAACGAATGAAACATTCCCTTTTCCTTAGAAAAATGCTACAATAGCGTTTAATAACCGAGGAAATAGTAATTCCATAATATGAATATTTACGATAAAGCAGTATCGATCGTCAAAAAACTTGTTGAAAATGGATATACCGCCTACTTTGCAGGAGGCTGGGTCCGCGATCACGTCATGGGCCACGACTCCAACGATATCGACATAGCCACAAACGCTTCACCTAATGAAATCCTCAATCTTTTTCCAAAAACACTACAAGTAGGCATTGCCTTTGGGGTCGTTATCGTCATCATTGACAGCCATCAATTTGAAGTAGCTACCTTCCGCAAAGACATCGACTATTCCGACGGAAGGAAACCTGAAAGTGTCGAATATTGTAATCCCAAGGAAGATGCCCTGCGCCGCGATTTTACCATCAACGGCCTTTTTTATGATCCTCTCAACCACGAAATATTTGACTTTGTCAACGGCGTCAAGGACATTAAAGAGGGGGTTATCCAAACCATCGGCAGCCCTCACGAACGTTTTGTAGAAGATCGCCTCCGCATGGTTCGCGCTTTTCGATTTGCTGCGCGATTTGGTTTTTTTATCGATTCAGAAACGCAGCAGGCGATTTTCGAAAATGCAGAAACTCTCTTTCCTTCAGTTTCTATGGAACGCATATGGCAAGAATTTAATAAGATGGCAAAATCGCCCCGATTCGATGCAGCAATCATTGAAATGCACCGCCTTAATCTACTACCTATCATCTTCCCTCAATTGAAAGGTTCACATCTCAACGATATAAAAAAATGCGTTCTCTACTTCCAACACTTCCCGGAAAATACGCCTACTATTCTCTATTTAGCGCAACTATTCCCAGATGCAACAAATAACGACATTCGCAACCTATGCCGCTACCTCCATACAAGTCGCCGCGACATCAATTACGTCGATACGTATTTCACCGCAAAAGATCTCATTGCAAAAGAAGATAAAGAGAACGGAAAATTCGATGCAACAAGTTGGGTACGCTACTTCGCTAGAAACGACGCAATCCTCTGCCTGGAAGCTGTAACTGCTAATTATGAAGAAGCAAAACGCAACACTTTCTTAAAACAACATAAACAACGCATCCAAGATCTCTACCCACATATCAATAGAATCGTCACAAAAAAACCCCTCGTTAGCGGAAAGCTTCTTCTCGATATGGGATTCAAAGCGGGAGAAAAAATCGGCGACCTCCTCGATATAGCCGAAAAATACGCTATCAACAATGATATCCATGAAACTAAATCGGTGCTAGAACATCTCAAAACAACCAAACTTTGGCAAGAGCTCTCCTCATGAACAACAAAATCATTAACAGCTCACAAAATCCGACAGTCAAACATCTAGTAAAACTCGTGAACAATAAAAAATATCGGGAAGCCTGCAAAAGTACCGTTATTGAAAGTGCAACCATGATTCGCGAGCTATCGCAACACATACTAAAAATTTTCACTACCAACATAGATCTCGTCCCGAAAAATATTACATGTACAGACATTTATTTGATTAGCGAATCAGTTCTCAAAAAAATTTCGGGGACAAAATCACCTTCAGGAATTATTGCTGAAGCAAAACTGCCTCAACAAAGCAATTTAGAAAATATCAAGCGCCTGATCGTTTTAGATGGTGTCCAAGACCCAGGAAATTTGGGTACCCTCATCCGAACCGCCATAGCTTTTGGGTGGGAGGGCATATTTCTCCTCGAAGGGTGCTGCGATCCATGGAACGATAAAGCGCTGCGAAGCTCTAAGGGAGCCTCTTTCAAGCTGCCTATATGTTCAGGCAATTGGGACGACCTGACGATTCTAGCAAAAAACAATCGCCTTACCCTTCTCGCTGCCGATATCGAAGGATCCCCTCCTGAAAATTACTCTCAACTTAACGAAAATATCGCCCTCGTTCTTGGAAGCGAAGGTCAAGGCCTTTCCGAAAAATCAAAAAAAAATTGTAACAAGATAACAATCCCCATAAACAACAATATGGAATCACTTAACGTCTCTATAGCAGGAGGAATTCTTATGTATTTACTCGCGAGGACCCAATGACAAAAAAAGAACGCCACGAAAAACAGTGGGTAAAGTGCGACACCGAAAAAGAGTATTTTGGCGACGACCGAAAACTCTCTAAAGAGGAACGGAAAAGAAGACAAGCGCAAGATCGCTCTAAATACAAAAAAACAGACCAAAAAAAATTAAAAAAAGCAGCCAAATCTCATGAAGAAGACTTAAATAGAGATAACCTTCTCCGTGGACGCGTTCTATCAATTCAATCGGAAGGCATCACTGTAGAGTATGAAAATGCCACTTTCCTTTGCAAACTTCGCGGAGCACTCAAAAAGGAAAAAACGCAATTTAAAAATCTTGTCACTGTGGGTGACTTCGTTCTCTTTGATAAAATTGATAACGAAGAAGGATCCATCGCTCACATAGAACCGCGCACATCTACGCTATCGCGTGCCGACAACCTCTCAAGACGTAAAGAGCAATTAATTGCAGCAAACATCGACCAAGTACTTATCACCGTATCTGTTGTTATCCCTCCACTTAAACCTTTCCTCGTCGACCGCTACATTATTGCTGCAACAAAAGGGAATATGAAACCGGTTGTTCTGATCAATAAAATTGACCTACTCGATGAAGAATCTGACGATCCCGATATCCAAGAACAAATAATTATCTACGAAGACTTCCTCGCTGGTTTCGCCGATTCAGATATCCCCATCATCCCCATAAGCGCGTCGACAGGCGAAGGAATTGAAGAGTTACGCGCGATCATGAAAGATAAAGCTTCTGTATTCTCGGGACAGTCCGGAGTCGGCAAGTCAACTTTAATCAATACAATCACAGGACTCGATCTCCGCATCGGCGAAGCGGTACAAAAAACCAAAAAAGGTGCTCATACAACGACGATGGCGCAGCTTTTACAGCTCGAATTTGGTGGGTGGTGTATTGATACCCCGGGAATAAAAAGCTTTGGTGTTTGGGATCTTCAACGAGAAGAGATTGAAGCGCATTACGAAGAAATATACGCAAAAGGTGCCGACTGTAAATTTCCAAACTGCACACACACACACGAAGTCAACTGTGCTGTAAAAGATGCTGTAGAACAAGAAGAGATATCTGCAATGAGATACGACTCCTACGTTTCTTTACTTGAAGCTGTTGACGAAGAGCATAAACGTCGCTAAGAAAAAATCTTAACGCCAAGCAATTAGCCTACTTTGCGTTAAGATTTAAAATTAGGCAATGCAAATTTATACCAATCTCCATAAATTAAGCTGCAAATAAGATGAGAAAGTCAATTGTAAAAAAATAATTATTCCTTGTAAGATCGACCTTACACGAAAACCTAAGGAGAATATCATGCCTTACATCGACAATATCGACGCACTAGAAATACTTGACTCGCGTGGAAACCCAACCATAAAAGTAACAGTCGTTACCGATGAAGGCTTTGTTGGCGAAGCTTGCGTTCCTTCAGGAGCCTCTACAGGTGAGCATGAAGCTCTCGAGCTCCGCGATGGTGATATGTCGCGCTATTTAGGTAAAGGAGTAAAAAAGGCCATCGCCAACGTAAAAGGCCCCATCTCTGACTTGCTAATCGGCGAATATGTTCTCGACCAAGCACGCCTCGATATGAAATTAATCCAAGCTGACGGAACAGAAAATAAAGAACAATTCGGTGCAAATGCCATATTAGGGGCCTCTCTTGCTATAGCCAACGCTGGCGCAAAAGCTGCTAACTTACCCCTTTATCGCTACATTGGTGGAACCCACGCCTTTCAACTACCTTGTCCGATGATGAATATCATCAACGGCGGCGCACATGCCGACAACTCTTTGGATTTTCAAGAATTTATGATCCGCCCAATTGCTGCACCTACCTTTGTCGAAGCTGTTCGCTGGGGGTCTGAAATTTTTCATCACCTCAAAAAAATCCTAAAAGATAACGGGCACATCACTTCTGTCGGTGATGAAGGGGGGTTTGCGCCAAATCTAAATTCCGACAGCGAAGCAATTGAGACCATCATCAGAGCCATAGAAGCTGCGGGATATAAACCTGGCGAACAGGTAACGATCGCTCTTGACTGCGCGGCCTCTGAATTTTACGATAAAGCAACTGGTCGCTACATTGAAAAGAAAAACAAACTCAAAAACAATCCCTACAATGAAAGAACGGCTCAAGAGCAAGCTTTTTACTTACAAGAGCTCTGCAATAAATATCCAATAGACTCGATTGAAGATGGCCTCGACGAAAACGACTGGGCAGGGTGGCAACAGCTCACACATATTCTCGGCAATAACGTACAACTTGTTGGCGACGACATCTTTGTGACAAATCCGAAATTTTTATGTAGAGGTATCGAAGAAAAAACAGCCAACTCTATCCTCATCAAAGTCAATCAAATAGGCACTCTCACAGAAACATTAGAGACAGTGAAGCTGGCACATACCTACGGATTTACTTCAGTCATCTCACACCGTTCCGGAGAAACAGAAGATAGCATCATCGCCGATATCGCCGTCGCCACAAACGCCGGTCAAATTAAAACGGGATCACTCTCTCGCTCCGATCGCATAGCAAAATACAATCGCTTAATTGCCATTGAACATGAGCTCACTACAGCAGCGCGCTATTTCGATAGCAATAAGCATAAAGGGTTGTGGAAAGAGGTCAGCCTTTCGGCAAACTAACAAATTTGTGAAATATTAAAATATTTGTTACAATATTATTAGAAGCAAACAAAACGCCCAACTAGGTCCTATTTGGACATACTGGTCGCAAAGGAAAGTTATGGAGAACTACCCTATTGCATTATTTGGCGAAGCCGAGAAAGGAGATTTCGGAACAGCCTATTTCTTTCAATCTCTTTCACAAGTTATTGACTCACTAGGCAATCCACCTCCAGAAAGTCAAGGAATGCTCTATGCAGTACAAACCTTGCTCTATGAGCGTGACCTTCTTTTCTTTCGAGTAAAAGAAGAGGGATTTAGCTATCAAGACTATTTTTATGGGCTACGCCTTCTGGAAAAACAAGAAGGTGAGCTGAACATATCGGCAATATGCCTACCTGGCGTTGGTGATCGCGAGATCATTAAAGTAGTTACAGAAATTTGTGATCTCTACAAAGTTTGTATGATCACCACTGAGCCTGATTTATATGACTTATTAACAGGATTAAAAGCCTCATAATAAATTAAAAAGAGAATAAGTAAAAAGAGAGATTCTTTGTTGCCCGGCTGCATGCAGCCGGGCAATTTTTTTTAACAAAGAGCTGTAGCGATTATTTCACAGCAGCAAGACTTTGGACACAAACCGGGTTTTAAGCGTTCGCGTAGAATTTTTGAAGATCTTCCTGATTAGGTTTCATCGATTTTTTTCCTTGAATCCAGTTTGCTGGACACACTTCCCCATTTTGTTCGAAATGGTGAAGGGCATCGATCATGCGTAGCACTTCATTCACAGATCTTCCTAGTGGTAAATCGTTGACGACCTGATGGCGAACAACACCTTCTTTGTCGATCAAAAACAGTCCTCGATAAGCAATACCTTCACCAGGTACGAGCACTCCATATTCTTCCGAAATATTTTTATTAATGTCTGAAACGAGTGGGTAGTCGACGCCTTCGATTCCCCCTTTAGACTTAGGTGTATTTAACCACGCGTAGTGTGAGTGTGCGCTATCGACAGAGCAGGCAATCACTTGAGTGTTGCGCTTTTCAAATTCCTCAAGCGCTTCTTGGAAGGCATGAAGTTCTGTTGGGCAGACAAATGTGAAATCTAGAGGGTAGAAAAAGAAAACAACATTTTTTCCGCGGTAATGCATCAAAGAGAAATCTTCGACAATTTTATTACCTATCACAGCTTTTGCTTTAAAATCGGGCGCTTTTTTTCCAACTAATGTACTCATAACTATATTCTCCTAAAAACAAAGAGTTAACTAATTATTAAAAAGATATTTATAACAGATAATTAATTAGAGATCAACCCTGAAAAATCCTACGTGCATCGGGCAGCCAAGACTCCTCTGCGATCGTCGTATCTGAACCATGACCAGGGTAAACGCGCGTTGCTGGAGGGAGATTCTCGAGTTTTTTCAATGAATCCCACATCTTATCGGGTTGCGCCGTTGGAAAAGATAGATTGCCAATACTTTGTTTAAATAGAGTATCGCCCGATAGTAACACCCCCTCTGCTTCACAATAAAAACAGACACCACCAGGTGTGTGACCCGGAGTGTGTATGACAACAAAGGAAAGCTCTCCAATCGCAATTTTATCGTCCTCATCAAAGAAAGCGTCGGGAACGCACCCTTCGATAGGTGAAATCATCGGAAGGCCATCAGAGCCGGGATTTTGCAAGTTTGAAGCATCGAGCTCGTGAATAGATACGGGAATCCCATATTTTTTTTTAAGCGCCGCTACATCGCCGATATGATCCCAATGCGAATGTGTTAAAATAATTTTTACGGGAGTAAGTGTGTGAGACTCGAGAAATTGAATGATTGAATCTGCACTGTCGACACCAGGATCAACAATAGCCGCTTCCTTGGTGTTGGGACACCCTAAAATGTAAGCGTTAGTTTGAAAAGGACCTGATGGAAGAGTTTTGATAATCATTGCACCGGAGAGGATTCGAACCTCTAACCGCCCGGTTCGTAGCCGGGTACTCTATCCAGTTGAGCTACCGGTGCTAAAGAATAAACATAATGACTGATTTGGGAATTCTTATCAAGAGGAAATCTCATCTTTTTTCATAAAGACGAACATAATACCTAGTAAGTCCCAAGACTCCTTATAGAAAATTTCATATAGCTTACATCTTGTTTCATAGGAAATGTTCACGCAGCATGAATCAAAATCACACGCCATGATCTCAATTGGTCAAAAGCTGCGTTATCAATATAAGCTTCCGGAATAGGCGTACATCTGCAAAAAAACGTGCCCTAAATTGGTAATCATCTCTGTATAAGTGTTAACTGCTAAGGCATGATCGACAAGAGGAACTCCCAAAAAGGACCCGATAAATATTACATTGCTGTCTTTCTGAACGAGCCCCTTAAAATAACCGAATGGATCGACAAACATAGAGACTCCATCTCTAACACTGACGTAATTGACAACCTCAGCAAATCCCATATTGTCAGGAATCATGATAGCAGATCCAAATGAAATCACTTTTATCATTTTACGCTCCTCGGGGGTCAAAAGACTTGCTGCATTAGCTGTATCGGCACCTCCAAGGCTATGGCAATAATGAATAATAGTTCCACCGCCATCAACGCCGCCCATTTCAGCAATCATTTCTTTCCACGTAGCAGCGAGCTCTCTCGCATAAGAAGAGACGTACCCTAGTCGTATCAGTAACCCTTTCAATACATCCCATGTCCACCCTTCTGTAGGTCGGAAAATATAGTGGATATTTACCCCACCGTGCGCGCTTGTTAAAAACTCCAAAGAGCCCCCGTAATAGGAACGAACGTTTGCGATACCATTAAGGAGCGTAATTCTAACTTTATCATTAACTTCCCCTTCTCCATAAATACCCGTTTCGAGGGGGTGTGCGTAATATCCATTGAGCGTTAAAAACCCTTTACCAAAATAATCCTCAAAAATCTTGGTAAGATCGGGTTGAATTTTTTGGAGATAGTGCGTTTCAGATCTAATCAAACCAAATATTTTACTACCGACATCCATAACACCACTAATGCAATTCCCAAAAAAAGAAACAACACTATTCCAAATACTAGAGAAGGAAAACAGTCCGTAGTGATCGATATTAGTGAGAGGATTGTTATGCGTGAATAGATAGCGATTGATACCGTCCTTATAACCGATCGGATCGAGAGTCGTCCATCGACCTAGATCTGGTTGGTAATAACGTTTACCGAAAAATATTAATCCTGTTTCTTCATCGACCCTTTTACTCGAAAATCGCCAAGGGTTAATCGTATCTTTAGGTTCGACCACAGCGCCAGTTCCATCATATATCGTCTCTTCACCGAAAGCGCTATACCTGTAGCATTCAGCTACGAGACCTGTTTCTATGTCAACAAGCGAGCACAGGCTACCGCGCTGATCATGTATCGGAGCGTATATGTTACTACCTATTTCTATAGCAACAGCAGCGCCGATATCTGACCCAAACCCCTGACCAAGCACGCGCAACGTTTGAATAGAACCATCACTTCGAAAGTCTCCAATTTCATCATTCCCGTCGTACATATAGCGAGTCACATTTTTTTCAATCCATTGGCTTTCTTTACTTTTTTCTTCGACTCTTTTTTCAAGGCGTCGATTTAAAGAATCATACACATATTTTACTCTTACCCTATCGTCAACATTAACGCTTATAAGCCTATTAAGAGCATCATAAGTGTAGTCGGTACAGTGTGTCTCGCTAATCTTACGTGTCATATTCCCATTAAAATCATACACATAATGATAGACAGCATCGAAAGTAACTTCATTAACATCATTAACGTTGCTATTTTGTTGATCGCTAGATTTTCTATTTCCGAGAGAATCGTATGTATACTCTGCATCAAACTCACCACGTTCGAAGGTAAGGAAACTATTGTCGTTGTATTCATAGTGAGAAATGCTTTCTCCACAAATATCTGAAACCTTCGCTAAAACAAGCCTTTTTGCGCCATCAAACTCTAATTCCTGTGACCAAAAAGGGCTTTGTACAGCTATGCACTCCCCATCAAAAGAAAACTCATAACTAAGAGTACTTAAGCCATCAATCATTTCAGCAGAGTATAATTTGCCATCTAAATCGTAATCTAAATATTTATAAGAATATAACGAAGACCCATCCGAAGACACCCTCTCTACTTCATTTAAGTTTACAGCATCGTAGTGATAATTCACTGAGGAGCCATCTTGAAGGGTACACTTAACCTTTCTTCCCTGCTTATCATACTTATAAGCGATCGTTGCCCCGTTGGCAAGCTTCTCTTGTACGACTGCTTTAGAAGAGTTAAATACTCGCTTTGTTGTACTACCATGCACGCGATCAATCACCTCTACCACGTTGCCGTCGACATCGTACTCATACTCATAATCGATCGTCGCATCTGAAGAGTAAAAACGAACGGGAAGACCGAGTTCATTATAGTAGTGATAAATTTGTGTACGATCGGGCTTAATGATCGTTTCCAACTGACCATATTCGTTATACTGATATGCCGTAGTCCTCTGAGAGCGAGAGCCATCACCTTCAGTGACGGTATCAATACGATTACCAGGCCCATACGACCATGAAACAATATAATCACTTTTATTGCCTTCAGAGTCGATTACTGAATGAATCTCTTTAACTTTATTACCGCACGCATCGTAACGGAAAAATACTTCCTGACATATATCACCAAAGGGAGTTTTCTTTTGTGTTCGAAGCTGACGCCCCAAAGCATCGATATAGGCAACTAAGGTATTACCATTACAGTCTGTTACCGTTTCAACCGTTGAGAGATGTCCTTCATCATTAAACGTTTCTTCCGTAGACTTCCACTCTACTCCTCCCCGTTTCTGCATAAGTTCCTGCTCATCAGAATCGCGTTTACGTAAAATTTTCCCCATAGAATCTTCAATACGAATTTCAACGATATTATTCGCAATATCTCGCTCGGTGATCATCAAAGAAAAGTCGTTGGGATTGTCACCAAACCATTCTTTTTTTACGTGAAGGCGCCCTAACTCATCATATTCAAATTCAGTTTGCTCAATGCCTTCTTCAGTAATTCTTTTACTTGAAACCTGTCTTCCAGCAGCATCATAATCGTATTTATTGACAACACCATTTTTATCGATATTTGAGTATAAATGGAAAGCTCCGTATTCCGAAGTCACTTTTGAGATAAGCTTCCCAGAGGGCGCGTATACCTCTTCTTTGATGACACGAGAAAAAATATCGCGATAATAAATGGTAGACATTCCATTTTTTGTCACTTTGCGTTTAAGGCTACCATCAAAATAATACTCAAACCCTTCAGACGTTCCATCTGGATGATATATTTCGATAGGACTCCCTTTTGCATTATAGTGAGTGACCGTTTTATAACCACGTGGGTCAACTGTTTCAATAATATTATTTGCAATGTCATATTTATTTTCGACGACCGGACATATTGGAGATTCATTTTCATCTAAAACTTCAGGGTGTATCACGTGAGTAAGGCGCCCAAGATCGTCATATTTAAAAATTGTTTTGTTACCTCTACTATCTATCGATGCAATTTTATTGTTCATTGCATCATACTTGAAAGTTGACTGTTCCGCTTGACTTCCATCGTCATTGACAGACCTTACGAGCCGACCACATACATCGTAATCGTTAAGTGTCTCTCTCAATAAAATACCATCTCGCTGCAATCTTTCAAGAATCTGATTTCCTTTAGCATCAAATTGATGGGTCGTTTCCGTGCCATCACTGTCCCTACGGAACAAACATCTTCCCTTGAGGTCATGTTGATAGTCGAGAGAATACGCAAAATCCCCGTTACTATCGTAAATTTCTTGTTTAACAATCTGATTATGCGAAGAGTACGTGTTATGGGTACGTTTTAAAAAATGCTCTGTACCTGAATTTATATCAAAATAACTCTCTTCAATAACTTCGGGCATTCCTATCGATGGCATAGACTCCTTCAAAGTAAACCTGGCGATATGTCTTTCAGTTACTCCATGTAAACTATCGCTTCCCTCAAAAAAACCATCATCGGTTATCGTTTTCACTAACAGCCCATCTTCATTGTAATAAAAGAATTGGCGTATCAACGTATTTTCACCGTCACCTACATAAACTGCGGTATTTCTCCCCGTCGATTTTTCGTAAATATAGCGCGTGACTTTCCCTGAAGGTTCTACTTTTTTTACCATATGCCCAGGAACAGCGTCATACTCATAAAGAGTCGCGTGAAACTCTACACCATTATCAATGGGATAGCCCTGATTGTCGAGTTCTATACTCGTATCATTTGCACCTGAAATATTTCCATAAAAACGCTCTTCTAAAATCTGCCCTGAGGAATCGTATCGATATGTTGTGCACGAAAAAACGTTACCCGCAGCGTCTTCTAACGAACGACAAGTGATCCTTCGCTGCAGCCCTTCTCCAATCACCCCCCAAAAAAAACGCTCGACACGATAGAGAGTTTCTCCATTAAAGGTCTCGACTTTGGTTATATTCTGATCACCTGAGTAATGGTAGCGTATTTTCTGACCGTTGGACTTCACAACATCGGTGTAGCCATTTTCGTAAAAAAAACATTGTGTGATAACAGGAGATCCACCTGGACCTAAGGGTGCTTTCTGAAGTTTAACCCTACCTATTCGTCGATCCCGTACCGGATCATCAATAGTGACAAGCTTTCCCCCGACGTTATTGTGTTTGCCTGTATAGTATTCTGTTTCTAGATACCCCCCATCAGGGCGCTCTACTTTTTTGATCAACATTTTGCGTTCTTGTGGATGCCTTTGATACTCGTAGCGCGTCACATATCCCAAAGGGTCTGTAAAACTTTCAATAGATAACTCTGGCGTAGAGCGACTAACATCGGTGGGTACATAAGAATAAATAGCACTCTGCCCATCAATAGAGGAAACTTTACATTTATGTTTCTCATCTTCGATGTAGTATTCAAAATTTAATTGATTAAACACTTTGGTCTTTTGTTTATTGAATACTTTCAACTCAATCAAACGCTCACATGAATCATACTGATAAGCATATTCGGTATCTATAGGAGAACTTTCGGGGAGGTGGGTGGATTTTGCTGAAAGCACCCCTGGAAGATTAAAATGCCAAGAGAGTCCATCACAAGGGTTGCCGCTATCGACACCAAAAAAGCAGCGTTGAAGGGTAGCTGGACGAGGGCCAGCAACGAAAAGATCTGTAGTCGCGTCAGTATACTCTCCGGTGATAACATTGACAGATTCCACAAGTGGGCACAGGGCTACCGGCTGATCTCGGTCGGTAGAGTCAGCAACTAGCTGTGTTATTGTTGTTATTAACACGAGAACGAAAAGTTTGAAGGTATTATTCATTATTACACTCTCTAACAGTCTGTATTATTATAGTAAGCAAGATAGAATATACTAACTCTACATTTTTTTGCAAACTCACAAGTTTACAAAACAACAATCTTAAATTTTATTTTACAAAACAAGTCATCCATTCAGACAACATTCTATCTCTTTCAATATTTTTTTGAACACTTAAGCCCACATTAAATCTTATTCAAAAAAATCTAATGGAATAAGTCTTACTATCCCTAATTACGCGATCAAGGAAAAACTAGCCATGATTGGGTGCGTAATTAGGGATCAAAATCGCAATAAAGACAACGTTAGTTTAAAATACCATTCGCTACAGAAACGACACCCCCAATAACTGCACCGAAAGTTGTTAGTCCAAGACCTGTAACGACCAAGTGATTGTTTAAAGCAGTATCTGTTGCCTGACCATTATAATCATTTTTACACTCCTCAGCAGTAACCTTCTTCAGAAGATAACTGTAGCTAGTGGCACATACGAAACCAATTCCAGCACCAACAACTACCGGATTTGAAAATGTGATACTAATCATATTATAAATCTCCATTTTTATATTGATTGCATTTTTTTAAATTAATTTTTTTGGAAGCATAGGCCGCTTCAAAATAAACGTTTACAACCCTAAGTTTGGGAAAGACTCTCTGTACACCGTCTTTTTAGTTGTTTACTTGGCATAAATCTTATGCGAATAACAAGGCATAATAAGTTTCAAAGTATTCTTGAAGCTCCACTGGTTCATTCACATTACATGTACTTTTTCCATAAACAAAAAGATGCATTAAGCCCTAACAACAAAGGAGCGCTTCGACTCCCGTACAAAAATTGCATTAACGGTTCATCTAAGTGATTTTCTTCAAAATTTTACCTTTGTTCTATAACTCACTTAAAAACATGCAACAACAATAACGCAACTAACAATTCATATCAACAATAAACATTACAAAAGAACACTACCTTATTAACCATAAGACCTGAAACAATTACAACTAAATAAAAAAGTCTAATCAGGTAAAACAATAGAAATCTACTGAATAATGCCAAACAGCTGAATACAGGCGTTCCATAAAATGACATACTCGAAAAAGTTCAAAAAAGGTATGATCAGGATTTAATCACAAAACATCGTCGGAGTCGCCAATTAAGATGAATATCGTCATCGTCGGAGCGGGAGAACTCGGGAGATATATTGCCACCCTCTTGTCTAAAGAGGAGCATAATATCATTATTATCGATAAAGACCCCAAAAAAATTGAAGCAGTTTCACAAAATATCGACGTCGCTGTGCGGCATGGCTCGGGCACTGACTGGCAGCTTCTAGACGATCTACATGAACTTTCGCCAGACCTACTCATTGCCATCACCGACAACGACGAAACAAATCTCGTCGCCTGTTCGATAGCAAAAAACTTAGGATACCCGCATACCATTGCACGGATCCACGATAACAGATACCTCAACAGAACACGCCTTGACTTCGGTCGCATCTTCGATGTCGACTATTTCATTGGACCTGAACTTCTCGTTGCGAATGAAATCCTCAAATACATGATGAGTCCCGGCTCTATACACGTAGAAAATTTTGCTCATGGCGCCGTACAGCTCCGCACTCTAGTTGTCCCAAGTAAGTGGCGTCACAATGGAAAAAAAATTCACGAGTTGGATCTACCACACGCCATTATGATCGGGCTCATCGAAAGGGAAACCGATGAAAAACGCGGGGGGATCCCAACAGGAAAAAAACAAGTTATCTTTCCTCACGGAAGCGACACCCTGCAAGCTGGCGATGAGGTGTCATTCATAGGAGAAACCAATGCTATTTCCGAAATCCACCAATTTTTTGGCTCTTCGAGCAAGTCAATCAAGTCAGTAGTCATTCTTGGTGGAACGCCAACGGCAATAAATTTAGCCAAACTATTGGAACCGAGAAATATTAGCGTTACCATCATCGACAAAAACTACGATACCTGCTGTCTACTCGCAGAACATCTGCCCGACTGCGTCATTATCAATCACGATGGCACAGATATAGAATTCCTAAGATCCGAAAAAGTAGGCACTAATGACATCTTTGTCGCCTGCACCAATCACGATGAGGTGAACCTCATGGGAGCTGTCTTGGGTAAAGAGGTAGGATGCCAAAATGCTGTAGTGGTTTTATCAAACAACAGCTTTGCCCCTTTCGCTGCTCAGCTTGGAATCAACCACACCGTTTCCCCAAAAATTAGCGCATCCAATCACATTCTCTCACAAATCCTTTCCGGCACCGTCCGCTCTCTCGTCTCTATCTATGACAACCAAGCAGAAATCATGGAAGTAAATGTTTCGACGGGATCGAGCATCGTCGGTATCCCTCTCTGTGAATTGGGTCCTCTGCTTCCCTCTGATTTCCTCATTGCTATGATACAGAATAGGGGAAGAATCATGATTGCAAACGGAAACCGCATTATTTCATCGGGAGACACTGTCATTGTAATTACAAGCCCAAAACATGTGAAAGAACTGGAAAAGATTTTTTAGCCATGGTTATTTTATACCGAGACATCTGCAAACTACTAGGATACTATTTTTTTGGGCTCACTGCGACTCTTTGCATCCCTTTTATTCTTGCCACGTATTATGAATACGTAGCAGCTCCCGAAATTCACCCTCAACCACACTCTACGATCGCTTTTCTAGGTGCCATACTCGTTTGCTTACTTGCAGGAGGGATTTGTTATTCTATTGGCAAAAAATCCACCGGAAATTTTTATAGGCGAGAGGGAATTTTTGTCGTTGTCCTTATCTGGTTTTTATCTCCAGCTGTAGCAGCTCTTCCCTATAGCTTTAGCCAGACGCTAACGAATCCTTTTCAGGCCTATTTTGAAGGGGCTTCAGGGCTTACCACAACGGGTTCGACCACACTAACGGCAAAAAAATTTGATGATAAAACGGGGAAAGAAATTCCAATCAAAAAAGTCGTCCCTGGAGTACACGACACAGTTTACTCGTTTTATGGAACTGTGAATCCGGTGCGCGATCCAGAAACAGGAGAAGTTCTCTACGAGGGGATTGAAGCTGTAAGTAAAGCTATCCTCTTTTGGCGGAGCTTTACGCAGTGGTTAGGAGGTATGGGTATTATCGTCCTGTTCGTCGCAGTCCTACCAGCGCTTGGCGTCGGAGGAAAGCAGTTGTTTCATGCTGAGATGCCGGGACCTGTAAAAGACTCATTAACGCCAAGGATTAAAGAGACAGCTTCACAGCTATGGAAAATTTATTTAGGAATTTCAGCTCTTGAAATCATTATTCTTTTAGTAACAAATTCGGAAATTTCTTTTCTCGACGCATTTACAATTACATTTTCGACAGTCTCGACAGGTGGGTTTTGCATCAAAAATACCAGCATCGGAGCATTCGCCAGTTCCACAACCGACTGGGTAATTATGATATTTATGTTTATTAGCAGCATAAATTTTTCATTATATTTTTACGCTATTCGAGGAAAAATATTTCGGCTATACGACCGAGAGCTCATCATTTATATTGCTCTTCTCTTAACAGCATGTGGACTGACAAGTTATTTTATTGCTGGTACCGAAAAGCTTCTCCTCAATAATAGTCAAGCGGGAGTATTCACTAATGAAGAGGCTGTACGGTATGGATTTTTTCAGATAATTTCAGCACAGACCACGACGGGCTTCACAAATATCGATTATGATATATGGCCATATACAGCACAAGTCATCCTCATTATTGTGATGTTTTTTGGGGGAATGGCTGGATCGACATCCGGAGGTATGAAAATCATGCGCGTCTATATGCTTTTCCGTATCGCGCAAGACAAAATTGAGTCTTCCTTTCGTCCTGAATCCATTCGCACCTTCCGTATAGGGAATAGTGACGTCGATAGTGGTGCATCAATCCGCGTTCTCTGCTTTTTTCTTATTTTAGTCTCTATAGCAACCCTAGCTACATTTTTGTTTATGATGGATGGATTGGATCCCGAAACGGCATTTGCTACCACTGCTTGTATGATTAATAATATTGGTATTGGATTCCGAATGACGGGACCTACAGAGTCTTGTGCTTTTATGACTAATGAGGCTTTAAGTTTGTCTTCATTTTTGATGATACTGGGAAGATTAGAATTTTTTGCGATCCTCGCTGTCCTAGTTCCTGCATTTTGGAAACAGCATTCATAGTCAAGAGCAACATAAAAATGATTCTAGCACTACCAATAAAAATATTTATTTACTAGACTACTGTCATGAAAAGAAATACGTACTTAGTCGCCGGTGGCGCTGGCTTTATTGGATCAAATTTCATTTTAAACTCTTTGATTCATGAAGAGGGATGCACCGTCATCAATATCGACAAACTCACTTACGCGGGGAATTTAGAAAATCTCCAATCTATTAAAGACGATCCTCGCCATATTTTTATACATGGCGATATCTGCAATATCGCTCTCGTAGAGGAACTTTTTGAAACCTATAATCCATCAATTATCGTCAATTTTGCTGCAGAGACTCACGTAGATCGGTCGATACACGAGCCTCTTCCCTTTGTTAAAACAAATGTAAGTGGTATGTGTAACTTAATGCAGGTCGCTTTAGAGCACTGGAATAAGTTACCAGGGAAAAGCAAAGATACTTACCGTTTTATCAACATCTCGACAGACGAAGTGTATGGTTCCTTAGACTCCGGGGAGGCTCCCCTATGCGAAGGAAGTGTCTACCGTCCTAATAGTCCCTATGCCGCTTCAAAAGCTGCTGCTGATCAATTTGCTAGAGCTTATTACCAAACCTATCAGATGCCTACCATTACAATACACGCATCAAATAATTTCGGACCCCACCAGTTTCCGGAAAAGTTAATTCCCTTAACGATTTACAACGCACTTCATGGAAAAAATATTCCAATATACGGCGATGGCAATCAAAGCCGTAATTGGATCTACGTAACAGATTGTTGCGAAGCAATACATGCCGTCATTGATAAAGGTAAGATTGGAGAAAGTTACAATATTGGCGACACCAATGAAATAACTAACATCGCATTAGTGAAAAAAATTTGTGAGCATTTAGACACGCTATGCCAACACTCAGACCACAGACCTCATGGAGACCTCATTACTCACGTGAATGACCGCCCAGGCCATGATAGAAGATATGCGCTCAATACTGAAAAACTCAATCATAAAATTGGATGGAAACCAAAAGGGTCATTCGACGATAAATTACTAAAAACGATCCAATGGTACCTTGACAATGAAAAGTGGTTAGAGCACGTCATTAGCGGGGAGTATCATGACTGGATCGAAAAGCAATATAGGGATGAGGTATGAGAAAAGGCATCATTCTTGCCGGTGGATCAGGGACACGCCTTTATCCCGCCACAGAGGTTATTTCCAAGCAATTACTGCCTATCTACGATAAACCTATGGTATACTACCCCCTCTCTGTTTTAATGCTTGCCGGTATCCGCGATATTTTGCTAATTTCGACTCCAGAAGACCTTCCTAGATTTAAACTTCTCTTGAAAGATGGCTCTCAATGGGGAATCAACCTCACATACATGGTACAAGAAAAACCCGAAGGGCTCGCGCAAGCGTTTATTCTTGGGAAACAATTTATTGGTAATGATCCCTGCTGCATGATCCTCGGAGACAATCTTTTTTATGGACACGACCTCGCACCGATGCTCCAAAGTGCTTGCTCTCAAGAAAAAGGAGCAACAATTTTTGCCTACAAAGTCAATAACCCGCAACGCTACGGAGTTGTCGAATTTAACAGCAGGCAAAAAGCTGTACGTATCGTCGAAAAACCGAAGGAGAATATTTCGCGATTTGCAGTCACAGGACTCTACTTCTACGATAATGACGTCACAAGTATTGCCGAAGGGCTAAAACCCTCAAAGCGAGGAGAGCTCGAAATCAGCGACATCAATCAGCACTACCTCGAAAAAGACTTGCTTGAAGTCGAAGTTATGAGCCGAGGCATCGCATGGCTCGACACGGGAACTTTCGAATCTCTTCTCAATGCAGGACATTTTATCGAAACAATTCAAAAGCGCCAAGGTGTCAAAATCGCGTGTCTAGAAGAAATCGCCTTTCGCATGGGATACATCAGCGCTGAAGAGCTATCTTCTATGGCTGAAAAATTAAGCCAAAATAGCTACGGCCAGTATTTATTAGACATATTGGAAGAAATATGAACATTTACGCGACTGCTATCGATGACATCAAAATTATCGAACCTACAGTATTTTCAGACGAAAGGGGATATTTCTTCGAGAGTTACAACAAAAAAGAGTTCAATAAACTGATAGGAAGAGACCTCGATTTCGTCCAAGACAACCACTCGAAATCTGTGAAAAATACACTTAGAGGTCTACACTATCAGACAAAAAATGTACAAGCTAAGCTAGTTAGAGTTTTGCAGGGCGAAATTTTTGACGTTGCCGTCGACCTTCGTAAAGAGTCTCCTAGCTACGGTAAGTGGGTATCGGCAACACTTTCTTGCGTAAATAAACGAATGCTTTGGATTCCCGAGGGTTTTGCTCACGGTTTTTTAGTACTGAGCGACAACGCCGAAGTGCTCTACAAAGCCTCAAACTTCTATCATCCAGAAGCTGAACGATCTATCATCTGGAGCGATCCCGATTTAGCAATTAAATGGCCAATTGATGGCTCTCCCATCCTTTCAGATAAAGATTCTAAAGGAATTTTATTTAAAAAATCTTAACAAAACGTCATTTTACACATTAAACAATTACTGATATAATTATATTAAATGATATTAAACACCCCTTTATTATTATAATAAAATATCGATAAGAGAGGTAAAAAAATGAACGTCGAACCAAATTTCGATTCCAGCAACATTGAAATGGAAGATTTTTCGAACATCGACAGCCCTCCACCTTCTAACTCAGAAATAAAAGGGACAATTCCCAACACACCGTATGAAGTCGAAGATATCACAAATCAAGTAAATAAAATGGAGATCGAACATTTAGATGAATCGGGAGGTTTGACAAAAAAGCTTCAAAATACAGCTTTTAAAGTTGCCAAACACAAAAATGCCATCATCACTGGTGCAGGAGTCATCGGCCTTGCAGTTGCAGCCCCCATCGCAGTAATTACAGGCCCCGTCGGTATAACGCTCTTTGGCCTTTTTGCTGCCACAGTGTTAACTTTTGGAGCGCATACCGCAATTAGAAAATGGGAAGAGGTCGACGCAGGTCCTCAACCAAAACAGCCCGACGATTTCATGAAAAAATTCAAAGAGCACACTTCCTATGCCGACTTCACGTACCATCCGCAATGTGAACCGATGGTCAGTAACTTAAAAAAGGCAAAACCTGAGGCTCAACTCGTACAGTTAGACAAGGTATATCGAGAACTGAAAGAGTTTAATGAGGTCCCTACCAATAAAAACAAAAAATTAGATTTGCTCAAATTCCCTCCCTCATGGATCGGTAAAAGTAAAGATGAGTGGAAATTTGACGATAATTTTAAAGGAACTGTACCCGAAGCTGAACAGCAAAACAACTTTCTACAATACTGGAAGCAATTTACTGACCTAAAAGAGTTGGGTGATAAAAAAATGTTCGGCTTCTAGTCTATAGCAATCGGGGTCTAAGTAGAATCAATTAATAATGATCTAAAAGGCCATAATCTAAATCTGTCGTTGGCGCATCTAGCCCTGAAGCATCGGGAGTTGTAGAAATAAAAGCACTTGTCCCTGCTTGTGAAGCAATTTGACCTACAAAATTTCGTATTGCCGATTTCGTGAGTAGCCGTAAATTCGTAAATTTCCTTGAAGGAAAATAGACAATATCTGAAGGCCTTAATTCAAAATCACATGCTTTTCCTGTGAGAATTCTTCTAATATCGATAAGATAACGCGTCGGATTTTGTATAGCTCCCCTGACGACGACAACCCGTGTACTCGCATCTCTAGCAGTTCCCCCCGCAAGGGAAAGAGCTTCTACCAAAGACATTTTTCCAAAAAAATCGTAAACACCCGGAAGAGCTACTTCACCCAAAACAAAAATACGCTGACGTTCATTTCCAGCGACATAAATATAGTCTCCAGCCTCTAAGGAAATATCTTGTGTAAAGTCACCTTCGACAAGTTTTTTAAAATCAACGTCAAGTAAACAATCGCCCTTTCTCGCTAAAAAACAGCGATCGAAGTCAACGAGGTGCACCGTTTGATCGTGATAGATCCGCGTTGTGAATCCTTCTGCTTCAGCGAAAGCTTTGAGCAGTGTGGCATTGCCTTTTATGGGTTTGAGTCCCGGGGCTCTAACTTCACCTAAAATCGCGTAATATTCGGGGACAAAAAGCTCAGGGGTAACTAGAACTAAAGGTTCTTTGATATAGTCGGAGATAACTGTTTCTAGCTGCTTTCTTAGTTGATCGACTGTTAAGTTTACAGCGACGATACCGTGAGCAAAGAGATAGGAGAGTTTTCCATCGGGCTCTATTTGAATCTTTCTTAACGAGTCATTTTCACCATAAACCGAAATGTATAATGAGTCACCGACACGTAGTTTATATTTCGCATCATGAATATTACTAGAATTATCTTCATCGAGCGTTTCAAATTCAGTCAGCCAAGTTGTTTCTTCTTCTGAAAGCAATTCATCGTCAGTATCAATGAGGTGAGCACTTCTTGAATGATAAAACCTTATCACATCTTCACGCGTAGATGTGGTTGATTCCGCTTTTTGATTACCTTCAGAGCAATTTATTAAATTGGATTTCAATGTTGGAGAAATTGCATCTAAATGATAAAACGTACAAAAAAGAAAAAAAACGACTAGAGTGAATAAACTGTAAAGATAGCTATTTTTTTTCATTAACACGACCTAATTGCTTTCTCCATTCGGAAACCACTGAAGTCCCCAATAGCTTCCAGCACTTAATCCAAAAGCATCCACAAAAGTTCTAATTGCAATACTCACAAGTTCACGTCCAAAACGAATATTTTTATTTTGTACGTAGACAATATCACCAGGCATTAAGTAAAAATCTCTTGCATCACCAGATAGAATGCGGCGTATATTAATTTCTATTGTCTTTGGCGACTCTAAGCTTCCTCTAACTACCAAAACGCGAGAAAGATCAGCAGCTTTATGTTCGTAATCGAAAGTTATCCATCCATGTCCATCTGCAAGAGTCTCGCTAACTGTTAGGTCTTTAACGTAAGGCACGCGAGTTGGAATGACTGCTGCACCAACCACATATACCGCTTCCGATTTTCTGGGAGCTAGAAAAATATAATCTCCCGGCTCCAAGTAGATATTCTGACTGTTATCGCAGCTTCTCAGGAGTTTGTCGAAGTCAGGTTTTATTTTTTTATTGTCTCTAACGACAAAAGAGTTCTCTAAGTCGACAAGATCAAACAACTGTGAATTTATTGCTTTATCGTTATCGTACTCTTTCAGGAGACCACCTGCCATAGCTATCGCTTCACGCAATCGCAAACTATCGATCATGGGATAGACTCCGGGCAACGACACTCTTCCTAAAATGGTAAATGAGTAGTCGCTAGCATGAACTAAATTTAAGGTTACATTTGGATCGACATAAAGATGGCTTAGTTTATTTTCCATCTCGACACGTATTTCTTCCAAAGTTTTCCCTAAAGCATAAATGCCTTCAAGGTAAGCATAATAAATATAACCATCGGGAGCGACGGTAACTTTACGCCTTGTTCCATCTTCTTCACCATAGATGTTTACCTGAACCACATCGCCCTTAACAAGTCTGTATGGTTTATTAGAGGGGTCTGGTTTTTCAGTAACCAATTGACTATCAACCGGAATCAAAGCATACTCTTCCACACATCGAAAGTTTTTCAAACAATCCTCGTAGTCAATCACACAACTTTCTTTCGTTACAATGACTGGAGGACGACGACACCCCTTAATGCAAGGGACACTAGATTTAGAACAGCAGCCTGATAGTACAAAAAGACAAAAGATCCATACAAATAAATTTCTAGCCTTCTTGACCAAACTCACAACCTACTCCACACACTAATCATAATCTTTTAGCTTTTTTCATTTCACTACGTAGTTTATCATTATATATGTAAACAGGATTGACATTATTGAGAACGATTCCACGTGGTTCGACTCCCAATCCTTGTAACTCTTCTAGCGTTTGATCCAAAACTTTTTTTCTCACTCCCGAGGAGTTTACCACAACAATACAGCAATCTGTGTTTCCAGCAACTGTACAGCCATACTCATCGTCAATAATTCCTGGAGCATCAACAATCACATAATCATATCTATCTTTTAATATTTCGATTAACTCGCTATATTTTTCAGATTTTACTAACTCAGATATGTCTTGATACTTTTTCCCTAATTTCACAATGTCGATTGGGCCTCGATTAATCAGCTGATCAATTGATGCCTTCCCGATCAAATACATCTCAAGCGTATACTTTGCGTTCACACTGTGGGTGTATTTATTGGGATAATAATCTAATTCGACGAGTACAGTTTTTTTATCCAAACGCTTTAAATATTTTGCTAAATGAAATGCTACGGTGCTTTTGCCTTCACAATGTCTACCACTGACGATCGATGCAGCAAATCCAATATTATTATCTTCTCTTACCTCTCTTCTAATCTTTTCTTCAAGCAGTAAAAATCGATCGGCAAGCTGTCGAATAAAGTACAATGTTTTTCTCTCTGCAGAACAAAACTGCAGCCGCGAAAGCTTCGGAATAGTAGCTAGGTGTGGAATAAGATAGTTGATTTCTACCTGTTTTTTTGTTCTAATCATCGAGTCATTCATCTCAAGGATAAAAGCAATAAACAATCCCCCAAATACTCCTATTGCTAAACCTATAAAAGGTATCAAATACACAATCGTTTGATCGTTTCGTGGCTGTGCCTTTTCAGCGGGTAAGTATAACTCTAAATTTCCTTGAGGCCTACTAAGCATTAACTGCATACGATTTGAATTTTCAATTAAACGTTTTAACTGCTCTTCGGTCACATCTTTGGTATACAGTAACTTTGCTAGCTCCATTTGCTCAGTAGGAACGTCTTTAAGTTCGACTTGGATCTGCTCAAATCTTTCTTCTAATTGTTCCTTTTTCTTTTGAGCCGATCGCAAAATAGACTCCATGCGCTTCAAGTCTAAATCAGCACTTTCGCGGAGAGCATTCCTCTGTATCGAGGTTTTCTTAATGGCTGTTTCTCCCTCTTCCTCTTCACCCACAAGTAGATCAATCTCTTCTTGGAGCCTTTTAACCTTAGGGTTTTTCTCGGTATAACGTGTTTTTGCTTCAGCCAATTGTGCCTTTAAGGTCAAAAGCCTCGTCGTTACTGGTGGAGTTGCTGATTCAAGGGGTACAGTTACATATTCTGGAATATTGGCAACTTCGCTTTTGAAATTTTCATATTGATCAAGCAGCTCACTGTAATTCATATTGGCCACTTCGAGCTGCTCTTTTGCTTTGATTAGCTCAGAAAGAATCCTATTAAAATCCGTGCCCATCTCCAAGTATTGGTGCTCGATTTTAAACTTTTCGATTAATTGATTCGCCCTTGTCAGGGTTTCCTTTGTCGATTCCAGTTCCCTTTGATACGACTCCAACACCTTCTTTAATTGGTTCTGAATTAGCTCCTCACTACTCTTGACACTCAGCCTGGCAAGTGTATTAGCAATATCCATGGCAACATGTTCGTTGTCGGCAACGGCTTCAATTCTAACAACTTTAGACTTATCGCGTGGCTTCTGGATATGGATCATCCTCTCTAAATCTCTCGGAGCCAAATCTAATCCTAAAGTCGAAATAATTGTATCTAAATGGGACGGAGTAAGAATAAGATCAATTGCCGTTGGAAGCGTCAACTCCGTAATATTAAAGCCTATCCTACTTTCTCTCTTTTCTATCAATTCTTCCTGAAAAAGAAGAACTGCTCGCGCACGGTATCTTGTAAGATTATACCAAGTATAACCAGTCCCTAGAACTCCACAAAAAATAGCTATCGAAAAAATTAAAAAAAGATGACGGCGCAATCCACAAAGTATCTTGCGCATGTCATAACGCTTGCCAAACTCTTTGGGATCAATTTCTCTAAATATTTCAGGCCTATCAAAGTGCTGATCACTTTCGCGATGTGCCATGACTTTCTCCTCAGCAGAATGAAACAATCATTCAATCCGGAAACGATCTTGTGCGGCTTCCCTATATATTGGCTTACATTGTACCAATTTATTTGTGTATATTTTTTTTGAAAAACTTGTTTTATATTGAAAATATTTATTATATCGTATAAAAAGCCTAACAAAACGGAGAAACAATATGTCGTCAGTTCAAAACCCCGACTGGATACGCGTAGCACAAGAATTTAGCGATAACGACTTACAGGCACATCCAAGCACTAAAAAAGTAATGTCTTTTTTTACCCCTAATGCAACATTTGGAAAAGAGAACAGTTGGGCTGTAAATAAAACGATTGCTACAATTGGATTTAAAATTTTATGTGAATGGAGCACACTAGAAATCCAAGAGCTTTGGGATGTAAGCTTTGAAGAAAAAGATGATCATATTCTGTGGAGTTTTAAATCAAAACAACTCCGCAAAAAAACACTCCACGATTGGCTAGTAGCTCCTCAATGGTACCGCATAGTCTATGCAGCCAAACTCTACTTTACTGGTTCTGGTGAATCGACAAAAATCTGTCGACAAGAAACCGTTTTGCAACAATGGGAAAAACTAAACATCTAATCATCGTCATCGAATCTTTGCAAATAATGATCCTAAAACTCAAAAAACAAGCCGAGTGTTACCCCATGAAATCCGGTCAGACTATTTGTGTGGCGCGACTCTTTAGCATCGCTAGGCACTCCAAATTCAGACTGAAAGACATAGTGAATATTTTGATAGGCGTTTAGCTCATAAAGAGCATATGCCGTGATCGGCCATCCCCAACAATCCACTGTATATTGTGGACCTATTGCTAGCTGATAGTGGGGGACGAGACGACAATCGGAAAGTTTATAATCGTAGCCATTTGCTGCTGAGGTTTGTGTTCCGTTACTAACGATCATTTTCCCTTTATTTTTATAATCACCACAAAAGAGGGCTGTAGAAAATTTACCTATAAAACTCCAATTTCCACAGTATGCCCAAACAGCATCGACACCGCCACGAATACCGACACCTGAATATCTCCACGATAACTCGTAGTCATTACGGCTTCCTCCGTAGTAGGAAAAGTCCCAATCTTGATCTAAACGCACACAAGTTAACCCCATGGTTAATCGCATATCCAAGCAAGGATCTACATATATTTTCTTTGCTGCTAGTAAGTTCCATAGTCTATAATCGAGAGAAATATCGCTCTTTGCTTTTGTTAATACGGTATCGTTAATCTCTTCAAAAGTAGCATTGAGATAACACCCATCTTTGGCATTAATAACCTTACAACCACTAGCAGAGTAATTTGTGTAGTTTAACTCGAGATCCCAATTGCAATCTAAACACACAACGCCGCCAAGACGAAATCCTGTCGCCCATTCGAACTCCGTATTCTCAATATCACCAATCTGACCAACATTGCCGCCATTGATACTGGTAGATGTTGGCACTTTAGTAACGACAAAATCAGTTTCCCCCTGAAGGACCTTCCAGTGAAGCAAATCAAAATACCCCCAAAAACAACAATTCTGGTCACAACTGGTTTCGTTATCTTTTCGCCCACAACATTCATTATTTTTATTCTGATACTGCAGAGGATCGACGTAAGAGATTACCTCTTCTGAAGATGGAGAGTCACATCCACAATCCCAAGAGAAACAATCGCTACAGTAAACAGCTTCAGATGTGTTAGGAGCGAGTAAGATAAAAGTGACAAATAGTGTAATAGAGTATGCTAGGTAATTTGATAGCAGTCGCATCTTCAATATCCTCGATTAAAATATGAAATGTTACTTTAAAACAAGTGATGAAAACGTGCAATAATTTATTGAATTTTTAAGTAACTAGTACTATCACCAATTATTAAGAGTAGTGAGGCAAAATGATCCATGATTTGAAAATTTTTTTGGGGCAACCTATCAGTAGTGAACCATTGGTTATTTTTAGGTTTCTCTTCGGTTTGGCCTTATGTATTTCATTTGTCAGAAAAAGAAAAACTTTGATCGATTATTTCTCTCAATTTGACTTTCATTTTAAATATACTTTTTTTCAGTGGGTGAAACCTCTCGGTAAAAGAGGCATGTCTCTTACTCTCGACGTCCTAATTATTACCTTAGCTCTTTTCGCTTGCGGCTTATTTTATCATACAACGTCTCTCGTCGCTTTTGGTTTATTTACCTATATTTTTCTAATAGACAAAGCAAGATACAATAACCACTACTACCTTATTGCGCTCTTTCTCTTCCTCTTCAATTTCATCGACGCAAGTAATGAATCCAAAGAGGTGCCCTACTGGCATCTTCTTATTCTCCAACTTCAACTGCTCATCGCCTATACTTATGCTGGTATCAATAAAATTAACGCTGAATGGCTCATCCATGCAGAGCCTATGCATTTTATGTTAAAAGATTTTAAAGGGAAGACGCAGTGGGATGGATCACCTTGGCACTACTGCTATAATCGATCTATAGAACACTCAATACAACGACAATTCCAAAATAAAAAAGTTGCAGTTTTCTTTTCTTGGGCTGGCATGCTTTTCGACCTACTGATTATCTGGCTCATGTTAATTCCCGGACTACTCCCTTTTGTGCTACCCATTTTTATTCTTTTCCACCTATTTAATCTGTGGTTTTTCCAGATTGGAATTTTTCCTTATTTTAACTTTATAACCATCGTTTTATTTTTATGAGTGACAGTGAACTTACATTCTTTATCATATTTTTGAGCATTCAAATTGCTATACCCCTGTGGCGTCTTATTTGGATATACGGGATAAATCGGGGCGATATTGATCATCTCTCTGACAGTTTTTACTTTTTCACATGGACGATGAAATTAAAATGTACCCTAGGATCTGTCGAAACTTCAGTGATTGAAAGGCAATCAGGAAAACTCGTCGTAAGACAACCCTTAAAAGGGGCTCTTCCATTAAAACAGTACCTATTCTTATACCAACATCCGAGTTCGACAATCCAATACGCCAAGTTTGTCCAAAAAAAGTTTGATCTCGATAAGCTCGACTACGGCCTCTACTTTCATACAATCGCAAACATCAATGACCGCGGCGAACGTATACAAGTTAAAGAGAATGTTGATTTCTGTAAGGAAAAAGTGAAATGGTTTGGAAGATATCATTGGATACCATCTTAACTAACTCGCTTTTTTCCGATAATTACTCTCTTTACGCAGCAGACTCTTGAATTAAAAATGTATTATCACAGATTTTAAGGTCGTACATTTCAACGATAAAAAGATTACAAAGTATTTAAGACAATTCAGATGCACAGATAACTGTGACATGAGTTGTGGGATAATTTTCCTTATCGTTATATCGTTATATCGTTGAAAACTATTTAAGTTTTCCATTACACTCAAGTACATTTTTATTAAAATTTAAATATCCTTTGTAGACTAGCTATCACAGCCACACCAGAGCTTGAGCTACGAAAGGTGAGTTAATCATTGCAGGTAACCTACATCTCGTCAATTTTTCTTAAAAATCGATGCACGGCTGCATTAAATTGTAATGGTCTCTCAAGAAAAGCAAAGTGGCCACACTTATCTATCAGAACTATTTCCGAATTAGGGATCGCTTTATGAATTTCTTCTGCTGCCCAAACCGGCACGATATCTTGCTTGCCATGTAAAATAAATGTAGGAAGTTCAAGTTTTTTTAAACTCGGCAATAAATCAATTCCTGGTTGCATCCAAGCCGTTTTTGCCATTTCCTCTCTGACACGAACTCCACCTTGCGCAGATTTAACATCAAAACTTAAGCTCATTTTATCTATCATTTGAGGATCGTATAAATACACTGAGAAAAGAGCTTTATACCCCTTTGTAATCTGAGAAGCATCCAATTGAATAAAATCCTCGTATGTAAAAAAATCTTTTATCTCATCAAGTACGGGCTTCGTTCTCATATAAAATTCATCGACAAAAGCATGTTGCCCTCTATAATCTGCAGCAACAGAATTCAACAAAATTAAACCCGATAGGTGATCTTGATATTTCATTGCATACTTCATCCCAAGAAATCCACCCCATGAATGCCCTAGAAGTACAAATTTATCGATTCCTAATGATTGTCTAAGGATTTCCAAATCGTCTACAAATTGATCAATATTGATGTATTCTGATCCAAAACCTGTATCGAGAGACCTTCCCGAACCGCGCTGATCATAAAGGATGAGCTGGTTATCACTCGCTAAATGTAATAATTGCGGTAATAAATAGTTTTGGTCTAATCCAGGCCCCCCATGCAACACTATAATAGGCGTTCCTTGACCAAAGGTTTGATAATAAAGTTTTCCATTTTCAACATCGACAACCCCTTCTCTATGAAAAAGGGAATCGAGGTTTTCACTATTGTTGCATGCACCGTCAGCAAAAGCTAAATGCATAAAAAAACAAAAAATAAAAAATTTTACCATGTATAATTTTAACATCTATTGATCTCTCTATTATGATTAAAGACGTTTTAATTTGGCGTATTTCAATGCTAGACTTTTTGCATGTGACTCGTTTGTGAACAATACATCGACCATTTCACCGAGTGATCCTTCGTAAGCCTGCTGTACAATTCCTACACCAAAACTAGCGTGGAAAACAGCATCACCGGGGGAAAATGTTTTTTGTTTTTCACCACTATCTCGCATATCAATTTTCGACGTACGCATGCTGCGATGCCGTCCTTCTACAAAAGAAATTTGCTCAATATATTCAGGAGAAATTTCATCGATAAATCGACTTGGCCGTTGGCTTCTATGTTGCCCCCACATATTTCTCGAGAATGCACTCGAAAAGTAAACTTGCTCTTTTCCACGGGTAATTCCCACATAAAATAAGCGTCGCTCTTCTTCAAGAGCTTCGTAGCTGCCTCTTGAATTTGCATGTGGAAGCAGTTCATTTTCTAATCCCACAATAAAGACAATACGAAATTCAAGACCCTTGCCGTTATGCAAAGTCATTAAATTAAGACGGTCTTCACTATCGACAGTTTCATCGAGATTACTTTTGAGGGACATTTCCTCTAAAAAGGCTTCTAGAGTAGGCTCTTCAACAAATTCATTCCATTCTTCAGCTTTACCGATTAATTCATCAATATTGGCTTTTCTATCGTCATAACTTTCTTGGTCTTTAGAGAGGTGACTTAAGTACCCGCTACTTTCGACTGCTTGTTGAAAAATGTCATGTATCGAAGCGCCCGATTGCTGCATTTTTTTAAGTTCATCGATAATCTCGACATATTCTGTAAGACCTTCTTTTTGCTTTTTCGTTAGGCGTATTGTATATTCTCCTGCTTCACCATTAAGAAGGTTTCTACAAAAATCTAAAATATTGACACCCGCACTAGCTGCGGTCATCCGTATCTTATCGATGGAGGCATTACCGATACCACGTTTCGGAAGGTTAATCGTTCTAGCAAAAGATATATAATCTGCTGGTGATGTAACCATACGGACATAAGCGACAATATCTTTTATTTCTTTTCTTTGATAAAAGGAGATTCCCCCAATAATTGAATATGGAATATTTCTTTGTAGGAGATGATCTTCAAAAACCCTAGACTGAAAGTTCGTTCTATAAAAAATCACCATTTCACTAAGGGGAACGTCCATTTCTTCATGGTAGTAGCGGACCCTTTCTGAGATGAAACGCGCCTCATCGTGCTCAGTTTCCCCAATAAATTGTTTTATTTTTTCCCCTTGTCCTAAATTACTCCACAAATTTTTATCAAAACGATTTTGATTATTTGTGATCAGATCATTCGAGGCACTCAGAATATTCTGTGTACTTCGGTAATTTTGCTCGAGGCGTACCACTTTACCATTTTTAAAATCTTTTTCAAAATTGAGAATATTTTCAATATTTGCACCACGCCACGAGTAAATGGATTGATCCGGATCACCAACAACAAAGACATTTTGAGATTGTGCAACAAGTAATTTCACTAGTTCGTACTGCGCAGCATTTGTGTCTTGATATTCATCAATAAGAAGAAACTGCCAACGCTCTTGATATCTCTGAAGAACTTCTGGGTGCTCTTTCAGTAATTTAACAGGAAGATAAAGAAGATCATCAAAGTCTACAGCGTTATACTCTTTAAGTTTTTGTTGGTAGCAGCGATAAAGCGCGGGTAATTTTTCTTCGACTTCATTTTCAGCTATAGCCGTATCTATATCATCAGGACTTTGTAATTGATTTTTTGCGTTGCTGATCATCGATTTAATAAGTTTACTGTCAGCTTTCATATCAGCAAGATTAAGCTCTTGCACACATGTTTTAATCAATTTATCGGCATCATCTTCATCATATATTGTAAATGACGATTTATATCCAAGATACTCTATAGACTCTCTAAGCATACGCGCGCCAAGACTGTGAAATGTACTGATGAGAACCTTTTGATTAACAAGTGATTCAATACGCTCCTTCATCTCTTTAGCGGCTTTATTGGTAAATGTCAGCCCTAATATAGTGTAAGAGGGAACACCATTTTGTAGTAAATTTACGATTCTGTACGTCACACAGCGTGTTTTCCCTGATCCTGCTCCAGCAAGAACGAGAAGCGGTCCCTCCAGATGTTTTGCAGCTTCCAGCTGTTCTTCATTTAACTCCTTTTCGATATCAATCATCGTTTCACACATCTCCATCATATTTAACACACTTCCTTGCAACAAGCAGTTTGACATTTCTTATTATTTCCATCGACAACAGAAGCGACGATAGGTTTCCTTTCCTCATTTTCTCTTCTACCAAGATTCCCGTAACGATGATAATCATTACTTATACTCATCTCTCGAAGATAATTTAATAATTCAATACGTCCATTAATAAGTACGGGACCTTTTACAATATTTACATTATTTTCAGCACATATATTTAAAACTTTTTCTGAAGCTTCTCCAAGTATGCGCAGTCTGTTGATTTCATTTTTTTGTAATCTTTTGATAAACTCATCTTCACTTTCGTCAACGATAGTGACATCGCATATTTTCCTATGAGCGACAGCTTTATTGAGCGGTTGCACATATTCACCTTGAAGGCTAACTTCTAAAGGTGTATGACATGTTAGTGCAGCAGCTACAACGCGTAAAACATCGACTAAAGTATCGCTATCTCCAACACGAAAAGCCATTTGTGTTCTAGGTTTATAACTCAAGTAATTGTCCTGTCCGATAAGCTTCGTAGGATCATGCTCATGAACAAAATAGTGCATCCAATAAAAAGCATAGTTACAAGCACTATTATTCCAGAGAATTTTTTCTTCATCAGTTAGTGTCACTTTGCTCAATCTCTTGCTCATCATTTCAACTGATTCGCTGACCGGTTCACTCTCTGTAGGTACAGATACCTGTTCAGGATTCATCAGCTGCATCAAGTAATTGGGGCCACCAGCTTTCGCTCCTTTACCAAAACTGCTTGCCTTACATCCACCGAATGGCTGCCTTTGTACAATTGCACCGGTAATACCTCTGTTAATATAGCAATTCCCTGCTTCAATATGCGTTAACCAATAATTCTGCTCGCGTAAATCCAAAGACTGAACACCAGAAGTAAGTCCATACTTAGTTGCATTAGCCAAGCGAACAGCTTCCTGAAAATTTTCTACACGCATAACGCCCAATACCGGTCCAAATAACTCATTTTGCTGAACAAAGCTCCCCTCAATAACCCCTAAACGTATTCCCGGAGACCAAAGTCGTGGATTTTTAGGGTCCTGTTGAGGCTGCAATAACCATTTCTCACCTTTGTCAAGTTCCGTTAAACCACGCAAAAGAGTGCTATTCGGTTGATTAATCAATGGAGTAATTTTTGTTTTAAGTTCCCATGCAGAGCCAACAGCAAGACTTGCTGCAGCATCGCGAAGCTGCTCTAAAAAATGTTTATCGTCATACAGTTCAGCTTCTAGAATAAGTAAGCTACAGGCGCTACACTTTTGTCCCGAGTGTCCGAATGCTGATTCAATAACATTTTTGATCGCCTGATCGCGATCAGCCATTCGTGAGACGACGATTGCGTTTTTTCCACCCGTTTCTGCGTAAAGATCAATATCAGGACGTAGTTGTCTAAACAATTCAGCAGTTTGTGTTGCTCCCGTTAAAATAACGCTAGCGATGCGTGGGTCCTTTATCAACATGCTACCAACAGAATCGTCATCACAGACAATAAACTGAAGGACATTTTTTGGCACACCAGCTTCCCAGCATAGTTTTGCTACATGCCAACCTACGAGAACGGTCTCTTGAGCAGGTTTAAAGATAACACTGTTGCCTGTCACTAAAGACGCAACTATGCCTCCAAGGGGAATCGCACACGGGAAATTCCATGGGGGAGTCACCAAAACGACACCTTTTGCATTCCATTGAATATCATCAAAATGAAAGAGTTCTTGGCAATTGCGTCGATAGTACTCACAAAAATCGATTGCCTCAGAAACTTCTCCATCAGCTTCAGCTACCGTTTTACCACCGTCACATACCATGACGCGGATTAAATTTTTCCGGTGTTCTCGCAGCAAATGCGCTAATTTTGCGAGTATCTGTGAACGTTCTCTTAGAGGAGTACAGCACCATTGTTTTCCTACCTCTATTGCTGTAGAGATCGCATTCGAAGCTTCTCCTTCGCTTGCTAAATTGTAGCGATAAGGGTGAACACCTGGACGTGATGGATCAAATCCATCTACAACATATTTTTCATTCCAAACTTCTTCACCAGCGATGACGTTAGGGATATCTGAACAATCGAATGTAGATGGATTACTGACTATTTCTTGCGCCCACTTCTGATTTCCTTTTAAAGACCAGTCAGTATTAGATTCATTTTCAAATGGAGAACAAAATGGCAACCTCTCAGGAGGGCTATTCCGGTTTTGCTGTCGACGTGAAATGGAGGCTACTTCTTCAGCAAAGTCACATGATTTTTCAAAAATTTTCACCTGATTAGACCACTGCTTAGATCCAGGAACTAACGCAAAAACATGACTCAAAAAGTTATCAGGAGCAGTATTTTCATCGAGTCTTCGCACTAAATAAGCTACAGCATTAACAAACTCACTTTCAGTAGCTGTTGGAGAATATAATAATACATCGCCCACCAAATGTTGTACGACGCGCCTTTGGTTATCTGCCATACCTTCAAGCATCTCAAAAGTGACATATTCTTCAATATTGTTTTCACTCATTAAAAGCATTGCATAGGCAATATCAAACATATTATGGCTAGCTACGCCTATATGAACAGCTGCAGCATGTTTTTTTTCAAAAGCATAAGCAAGCATTTTTTTATAATTAGCATCGACATCTAACTTGCCAGTATAAGGAGCTTGAGGCCAGCCTTCTATCGAAGCCTCTAGCTTTTCCATTGCCAGATTTGCTCCCTTAACAAATCGTATTTTAATAGGGGCACCGCCATTTTCGATACGTTTCATGGCCCATTCGGTTAATTTTTTTTGCACGCCAAAAGAGTCCGGGAGATAGCTCTGCAAAACAATGCCTGCTGAACAATTCAGAAATTCTGGCTCATCTAGCACTTTCTGAAAAACTTCGACTGTTAAATGAAGGTCTCGATATTCCTCCATGTCTAAATTAACAAATTTCTGACGTTCTCCATTTTTTGGACAGCTATACTGATGATTGATAGCAGCTCGATAAAGGGCGCGCAGCCTCTCGGATAGAACCTCTACGGAAAAGGACCAGTCCAACAAATTGATCTGACTAAAAATTGTCGATATCTTTACTGATATGTATTCGACCTCTGGGCGCGATAAATCGTCGAGGTAAACCTTATGGCGGCGTTTAGCTTCATCTTCACCTAAAATAGCTTCGCCAAGGTGGTTAATATTAACACGCACACCTTCTTTCGTTCTTTTTTTGATATACTGAGTACGCCGCCCCTGTTCGCCGGGAATAATCACTTGTGACATTTCGTGACGCACCGCACGTTTAAGTAGAGGCACAAAGATACCTGAAAATAATTTACCTAAATGCTGAAAGATCTTCAACTGTACCCGTTTTGAAAAAGAAAAAAATTGCGGAGTCCCATACCTGTTTAGTAGATATACCAGTTGATCAGCAACGCGTTTCGGACTACTACTACGAAAACACTGATCTGTAACGCGAGATGTAAAAACTTTACCGTAGGGATCTTCGAGCATTTTCCCTAACTGCTGCTGATTTTTTTTCTCTTTTCGCGTCAACGAATGACGCGACTCATTAATCATTGCAGCAGCAAGAAGTACAGCCAACCGCTTTCTCTCATCGACAACGAGATTCGTACCCTTCACAGACCGAATGATGTTGCGCGCTTTTTCTATTAAAGATATGCTAGACATAACAGATTACCATCGCCTTTATAGACTTACTCATGCTGACTGAGCATAGCATATTAAGAGCTTTACAAAAAGCATTTCATAGTTAACTCAGTGAGATTCTAAATACTAGAGAAAAAACTCTATAAACTACTTAAAATGTTAATATTACACGATGAAAATTATTTTACTACTCCTAGCTACTCTATCATTAACAATAAATACATTCGCTGGCTCCCCGCCAACAGTCAAAGTTGGAGCTGAAATTCTATTCTCTAAAGAACAAATTTCTATTTTAAAAAATAAAAACATTGGCATCATCACAAACCACACTGCAGTCAATAGCCACATGCAGTCGACCCTCGACCTACTCAAAAAGCATGCAAAGTCTAAACAATTTACTGTAAAAGCAATCTTTGCTCCCGAACACGGCCTCAATGGCGCAGCATACGCTGGCGACGAAATCACTTACTCCGACACAATTGACAATATCCCTATCTACTTTCTCCATGGTAAAACGTCGCGACCAACAGCTGCCATGCTAAGTGGCATCGATCTCATTATCTACGACATCCAAGATATCGGCTCGCGCTCATACACTTACTGCACGACTCTTTTTTACGCGATGGAAGAGGCTGCCAAATATAATATTGAAGTTATCGTCCTCGACAGACCCAACCCGATTAACGGACTCACCGTCGATGGTCCGATGCTCGATCACAAATTACGATCGAAAGTCGGCTACATCAACGTTCCTTACTGCCATGGGATGACGATTGGAGAACTTGCTCAATTCTTTAACGGAGAATACCAAGTCAACTGTAAGCTTCGCGTCATCCCGATGAAGGGATGGAACCGAGAAATGACCTTTCAAGAAACAGGTTTGGTATGGATTCCCACAAGCCCCCAAATTCCTGAACCCAACACCGCATTTTTCTACCCCACCACCGGTATACTTGGAGAGCTATCACTCGTGAATATTGGCATCGGCTACACGCTCCCTTTTAAAATTGTAGGAGCGCCATGGATAGATCCCGTAACTTTTGCTAAACATCTTAACGCACAAAAATTTCCGGGCGTACATTTCGAACCTTTTCACTATCGCCCTTTTTACGGTAAATTTGCACACGAAGACTGCTTCGGCGCCTTAATAGTGATCACAAACCACAAAACATTTAAGCCTGTAACGACTCAATACCTCATCCTTGGAATCATCAAAAGTCTATATCCAGAAAAATTTAAAGAGTCACTAATTACTGCCAAAGCAAAAAAAGAAATGTTCAATAAAGTGAATGGTACAAAAGAAATTTACAATATTATGACATCTCAAGAATTTATTGTATGGGCACTGCGGTCATTTCAAGAAAAAGAAAGGCAACAGTTCCGCCAACTACGACAGAAATACCTCATTCCCACCTATACGTTCTAAGCACAACATATGGATTGAAAACACCTTCATTTTTCACTCAACTTAGTATCCAACGGAAAATACAGCACGATTTGGCACTCACCACTCTTTTCTGCTAAAATTCTCCGCAGTTTTCTTGACAAAAATGAAAAAGGGGCACTAAAATAGCTAATTCAAACACTTATTAAATCAACCTAGGAGTACTGAATATGTCCAAAATAAAACCACTTGGCAACCGCGTCCTAATCAAACGTTCAAAGAAAGAAACGACTAAAGGCGGCATCCTCCTTCCCGACTCAGCACAAGAAAAGCCAAAAGAAGGTGAAGTTGTTGCTGTAGGACCCGGAAAAACCAACGATGACGGAACTGTAGAACCTATGAATGTATCAATCGGTGACATCGTCCTATTCTCTTCTTATGCAGGTACTGAAGTTAAAGACCAGTCCGATGAAGATGAATACCTCATCATGAGCGAAGACGACATCCTCGGTGTGCTAGCAAATAAATCATAAAAATCATTCAATAGGAGCGAAGCCCATGGCTAAAATTTTAAAATTCAAAGACGATGCACTGAAATCAGTAACGAAAGGACTAAAAACCCTCGCAAAAGCTGTCAAAGTAACTCTCGGTCCAAAAGGTAGAAATGTTGTTATTAACAAAAGTTTTGGCGTCCCAACATCAACAAAAGACGGCGTTACCGTTGCCAAAGAAATCACCCTAAAAGACAAGTTTGAAAACATGGGCGCACAGCTCGTTAAAGAAGTTGCCTCAAAAACGTCCGATGTTGCAGGTGATGGAACAACCACAGCGATCGTTCTTGGCGAATCTATCTTCACAAACGGAGCAAAAAGCGTTTCTGCGGGCGCAAATCCAATGTGCATCAAACGCGGCATCGATCTCGCTGTTCAAACACTTTGTGAAGAGCTAAGCACACTTGCTCGCCCTATCAACACCTCAGACGAAGTTAAGCAAATTGCGAGCATCTCAGCAAATAACGATAGTGAAATCGGCGCCATCATCGCAGAAGCGATGGAAAAAGTTGGCAAAGATGGAATTATCACTGTCGATGAAGCGAAAGGGATTGAAACGACGCTCGATGTTGTAGAAGGAATGCAGTTTGACAAGGGATACCTATCCCCTTATTTCATCACAAATCCGGAAAATATGAGTGTTGAATTCGAAAACCCATATATCCTCATTACTGATAAAAAGTTATCCTCAGCAAAAGATCTCGTACCTATTATGGAAAAGGTCATGGAGCAGGGATCAAAACCTCTACTCATCATCGCCGAAGATGTCGACAGCGAAGCTCTCGCTACGCTTGTCGTCAATAAACTCAAAGCCGGCATGCAAGTTTGCGCTGTAAAAGCTCCAGGCTTCGGCGACAAAAGAAAAGCGATGCTTCAAGATATCGCCATACTTACTGGCGCAACTGTCGTCTCTGAAGAAGTAGGACTGAAAATTGAAGAAGTTGGCATCGAAGTGTTAGGTCACGCCAAAAATATTAAGTCCGCCAAAGAAGAAACCACCATCGTCGATGGCCTGGGCGACCACGAAATGCTTCAAGAGCGCGTAAAGCAAATTAAAGCTGAAATTCAAAAAACAACTTCCGACTACGAAAGAGAACAGCTAGAGCAAAGACTAGCAAAACTCGTTGGCGGAGTCGCCGTTGTCAATGTTGGTGCTGCCACAGAAACAGAGCTGAAAGAGAAAAAAGCTCGCGTAGAAGATGCGTTGCATGCTACTCGCGCAGCCGTTACAGAAGGGATTGTCCCTGGCGGTGGCGTTGCCTTACTCCGCGCTGTCAAAGCGTTAGACAAACTAAAACTCGAAGGTGATGAAGCGACAGGCGTTTCAATCATCCGCAAAGCTGCTTTTGCTCCGGCAACTTCAATAGCAACAAACTGCGGGAAAGAGGGTAACCTCATCGCAGAGAAAATCTACGAAGCTGAAGGTGCCTATGGGTATAATGGACTCACTAACGAGTTTTGCGACCTCCTTGAAGCTGGAGTGATTGATCCTGTGCTCGTCACTAAGAGCGCACTGAGAAACGCAGCATCTATCGCAGGTCTCCTGCTAACGACTGCAGCAATGATCACCGATAAACCTGAGCCAAAATCCAGTGCTATGCCCGATATGGGTGGTATGCCTGGTATGGGCGGAATGGGTGGCATGGGCGGTATGCCCGGAATGGGAGGCATGGGTGGCATGCCTGGAATGATGTAATCAGTACATTGTGAGGGGAGGGGTGACCTTCCCCTCGACGACTATTTATTGATATTAGTTTAAGGATAGTAAAATGCCTACATACGAATATAAATGTGAAAATTGTGGCTTCGAAACAGAAAAGCTTCAAAAAATGAGCGACGCCCCTCTAACGTTATGCGAAAAATGTAACCGTGAGACTCTAAAAAGAGGGTTTGGCGGTGGTATTGGACTCTCCTTTCAAGGATCGGGGTTTTATATCACAGATTACGGTTCGACAAAAAGTGAACCTTGCCCCTGTGGAAAAAAAGACACACCATGTACAGACAAATAAATAATTAATTGACTCAAAGGCAGGGAAGTCGCATGTCCATCCATCTTAATTTCGCAAATATAAAGCCAATCATTTCAATCACCAAAACAAAAGATAAATGGTCTGTAGCAAGTTACTACTCTAACGGTCTTTCAAAGGCCATAAGCCCAACCTATGACACTAGCGAACTAGCTGAAGTTGCAGCGCAAGGATTTGCACGTAACTACTCGACCATTTATGTTTCACCAGGGAAAAGTTTCATTTCAGTCTTATCCGAACCTAGGGGATACACTCCCGTTTTAGTCCACTACAATGGTCATCTGACTCGATTAAATGGTAGTTATCCAGCTTTCGAATTTGCCAAGTTTACAGGAATTCTTTTAACCGAGCACTCCAATATTCCATTTAACCCCTATTTTTTTATTAATCCCGATCCTATTATACCATTAGAATTTTTCCTATAATCTGTTCACATTATCCTATAAATTTGGGCTTCATGGAGTTAAGGTTACCACTCTGGAGTTTTAGACGTACGAAGAATGTAAACCCGGTTTGCTCCATTCTTAATAGTTGCCTCGGAAATTATGCAGCCACCAACTTACGAACAAGATGAAATTTCTATCAAAAAAATTATGGGTAAAAGTATGTCTGCAACGCTGCGCTAACTCCTGCCATATGAAATTAGCGGAATTGCTGATCGTAAAATTACAGGGCATCACCGACGCGTAAAACGAAAGCCCAGCCAACCATCTTCTTCCACTTCATCAAGTAAAATCCACCCCCAAGTATCCACTTGCTCGAGATACTCTTCGCGCTCAGTTGATTGGACTCCAGAAGTGAACACTTCGTAATTAAAATCTAAGTATTCCTTAACAGAATCCCAAGCTACTTGTTGCTCCGAACGAATCATATTCATAAGAATAAGACACTCACCTTGTTCTAATATCGAACTTCCCAGAGTGTCGACCGTGCCAAATAGTGACTTTTTGCTAAAGTGATTGAGCTTAAGATTCTCACTGGCATGTGCAATCGCACGTTCATCAATATCGATACCGATAACAGAGTTTGCCCCAAGAGCCAAAGCGGAAAGAGTCAACACTCCGCTGCCACACCCTATATCTAGCACAGACCTTCCATACACATATTTACCCATCATCTGTAAAACTAGCCTAGTCGTCGGATGAGACAAGTCGCCAAACCCTGGACCTGGTTGCATCTTTACAGTCACGCTGCAATCTTGGTCAGTATATTTATTGAGGTCAAACTCAACTAATCCCTTTTCATACCCTTCGCAATGTAATTCCCACTGCTCGTTCCAATCGACATCTTCATATATTTTATATCCAATGAGATCGATAAAGGGATTTTCCCTGTGAAGTTCTTCTATATCGCCGCTGTAAAGTATTGCTATCTCCAGAACGTCCGTGATTTCATTGTAACTGGTAAAAAGGACTTCTGCCCCAAATTCATGCAGTCGCGTGACAGCTTCCTCTTCAGAAGTTCCCACTTTTAAAGTTAAACTAATATATTCCATTATTACACCTTTGTACTGACTTCATACTAACACATCTAGCACAATCAAACCACACCTTCTGAAATCTTTTAGTGACGCCTTGCTAAAAAGTAATATTTTGATTAAGTTTATCTCAACGATCTAGTCTAACCACAGGGGCATCGGCGTGCATATCAAAATCAAAAAAGGCTTAAATATTCCTATCGGCGGAAAACCAACAGGTGACATTCAAGAGCTCGTCCCATCAGGGCAAACTGCCGATATCAGCAAACCAAAAGAAATATCCTTGAATTTATGGCCTTTTGAGGATTTACGCCTCAAGCTCCTAAAAAAAGTCGGTCAGAAGGTCAAAATTGGTGAAGCTATCTGCGAAGATAAGGGCTGTCCTGGAAGGATGTTTGTCGCGCCAGCAGCAGGAACAATTAAAGACGTGCGGCGAGGGCTAAAGCGCCGTATCATGGATATCATTATTGAAGTCGATGAAAATGAAGAATATCTAGAATATCTACCCACAAACCCCGAAGGGGCCACAAGGCACGATATCATCAGCAAACTTATGGAAGGAGGGCTTTTTACTGTCATCCGCCAAAGGCCTTTTAGCATCCTAGCGAATCCACAGCGTCTACCAAGAAGCATCTTTGTTAAAGCAATAGAGTCTGCGCCATTCGTTCCCCCTCCGGAACTACAAATCCAAGGCCACGAAAAAGAGTTTCAATCGGGACTCAATGCTCTAGCCAAACTTTCTGAAGGTTCTGTCCACCTCATTTACCACAAAGACAGCATCTGCAAGGCTTTTACTGAAGCAGAAAATGTCACCAAACATACAGCTGAAGGTCCTCATCCTATAGCAACTCACTCTGTATTCATAGAAAAAATTGATCCAATCCGTTCACCAGAAGATGTGATCTGGACACTCAATGCCCACGATGTAATCTGCATAGGAAAACTCCTCACTAAGGGCCGCTACTATAACGAAAGAGTGATTAGTATCGCAGGACCGGGAATTATTGAAGGGCAAAGAGGCTACTATCGCGTAAGAGAAGGCTGCCCTATTGCATCACTAGTGGCAGGAAGAATTCCCAAAAGTCCGCAGCGCCTTGTTTCAGGTGATCCACTTATGGGCACACGCGTCGATATGGAAGAGTTTTTAGGGTTTTACCACTATACGTTTTGTGCGATTCCTGAAAATACCGAAAGAGAGCTTTTACATTTCTTTCGTCTTGGATCAAAGAAATTTTCCTTTAGCCGCGCCTACGCCTCTGGGCATATGGATAGCACGAAAAAGGTATATGATTTTACAACGAGTCAACATGGGGAACACCGAGCATTCATCGATCCCACATTATACGACGAAGTCATGCCTCTAAACATCCCTACAATGCAACTTGTAAAATCTGTCATGGCAGAAGATTATGAACTTGCCGACGAGTTAGGGCTACTCTCGGTCGATGCTGAAGATTTTGCTCTTCCGACATTTGTTTGTCCCTCAAAAATGGAAATGACAGAAATCATGAAGCAAGGGATTCGCGCGCACGCCGCTGAAATGCTCGAGTAATTGATCGACTGTTTATACAGTTTCATTCAGTATAAAAAAGCGTAAGCATTCTCTTTCCCTATTTTTTATATTCTTGTACAATTCAACGAATCCTATTTTTTTATATTATATGATTTTAAAGACTTATACCTTTAATTTAAGGAGAATTTCATGCAGCCTAATTTACAACTTTTAAATGCTTCTAATTTTACACCTTCAGCTCATCAGAGCATCGTACAACCTGACAATCGTACATTTGCAATGCGTATGAACGACTTTGGCTTTAAAATACACAGAGAAATCGTAAAATCCAAAGAAGGCAACGCGCTAACATCCTCCCCAAGTGCATTTTTTTCTATAGCAATGGCTTACTTAGGAGCAAACGGCAATACTTTGGAGGAGATGAAAAAAACTCTAGAAATGCCCGAAACTAAAAAAGAAATTCATCAATCCCTCCAAGTTCTTACAGAAAATCTAAGCGATGGAAAAGTACTCAATATCGCCAGCAAAATTTTTATCGCTAACTGGGTAGAATTAGAAGAAGATTACCGAGAAGAGCTCTCAAATGTCTTTAAAACAGGGCCTGAAATCGTCAACTTTAAAGAAACCCAAAACGCAGCAAACACCATCAATCAATGGGCTGAAGAGAAAACTAACAGTAAAATCAAAGATTTAGTCTCGCCAAATATGTTCAATGAAATGACTGCTACTGCCCTCGTCAATGCTGTGTATTTACTTGCTGACTGGAAGTACCCATTTAAAGCACGGGACACTTGGAAATCAACATTTTATTTAAACGCAGAAAAATCAATAAACACGCCGATGATGCATAAAACATGTGACTTCAACCATTACGAAAATAATGACTTTGCCCTAATAGAGTTGCCCTACAAAGAAAAGGAGCCAAAACAAAGATCTTTATCGATGTACATCTGCCTTCCACATGAAAATAAAAATTTAAACGATATAGAGATTCAGCTCTCCTCAGAAAACCTCTTAACTTGGATAAGATCCACTCAAAATAGGTTTATCAGTTTAAAGCTACCTAAATTCGCTGTTGAAACAACAAATCCACTATCGAAAGCCCTAAAAAACCTCGGAATGAAAAATGCCTTTGATGACAACTATGCTGATTTCTCAAAAATTACATCCTCTGACGAAATAAAAATCAGTAAAGTGATTCAAAAAGCTTTTCTGAAAATAGATGAAGATGGAACAGTAGCTACTGCTGCGACAGAAACAATTATGGCTAGACCGGAATGTGCAACGATCTCTATCCATAAACCAACAAATTTTCACGTAAATAAACCGTTTATCTTCATGATCATCGACAACATGTCCGAAACGGTACTCTTTACTGGAAAAGTTACAAATCCAGCGGAGTAGCCCTAGTTAAAACCCGGTTTGTGTCCAAATCTCTTACCTATGCACCACTTAAATGCACGAGATTGAGGTGAAAAGATTGAAAAGTGGGCCGGTAGGCCCAGTTGAAATCTTTTCGCTTCAAGATTGTGTAT
>JAYZJO010000029.1:0-53700 GCA_036164375.1 Chlamydiota bacterium
TTATTGGTAACCTATATATTTAAAACTGGTGTGATAATACAGTTTTTATAATAATAACAAAAAATAAAAAAATGACTCTAAAAAAGATGAATTATTAAAACGACTAGTGAAAAACTAAAATTATTGATATTCATTTTAAACCACAAACTTTTATTAATTATAGTGCATATTAAACTAAACAAAGAACAATATCAACAATAAAAACAAACTTGACAACTAAAAATTTAAAATGTAAATTATCAAGATATAAAGTTAATCATTAAAATAAACTTGTGGTGATCGCTAAATGCAACTAAAAATAAACCATCATAGCTTTAAATCCATCTCCTCGACAAATACATGGGCACTGCAAAATTTAAATACGTTCGATACACAAGCTCTAACCGTCATTACCGCAAAGGAACAGTCCTCTGGCCGAGGACGACAAAATCGAACATGGAGCTCCCCTGGCGACACAAACCTTTACGCAACATACTGCCTTTTTGTAGACTCTAACGACAGTATTAAATCTATTTGTAACATCCCTCAAATTCTAGCAATCTCATGCGCAGAGACCCTGTCAGATTTAGCGCTCAATGTTCAGCTTAAGTGGCCTAATGACATTCTCGTTGACGAAAAAAAAGTTGCTGGAATTCTTTGTGAAACGAAGCGAATTGACAATAAAATTTTTGTAGCGACAGGAATTGGATTAAATATAAATATGACAGATACAATTTTACATACACTAGATAAACCTGCGACAAGTATCCTTGCTGAAACAGGTGTAACACACCCCATTGAATCAATTGAACTTCTTCTTAGAGAAAAATTTATCGAAAACATTCAACTATTTTTCAAGTCGGGATTTTCGACTTTCCATAAAAAATTTAACGCAAGACTCTATCATCCCCCTGAAGTTCGATTTCATGACAACAGGTCCGTTGTTACAGGAAAAATTTTACAACTTAACAGCGATGGCACACTTGAATTCCAGGAAAGTGGAGGAAGAATCAGAACCCTCCACTACGGTGAGCTCGAAAGCATCAAAGAAAGCACTTAATTGGAATCGCGAGTCAGTTAGGTTGCTTCACCCCTTATACCAATTTGTTGCAACAAAGGGAATGCCCTTTTCGATTTTTGCAGGATTCTTTAAAGCAGTTGAGTGATGGGTATATTTAGCGGCAAGAGGCTTAATCATCTTTTCGTTAAAAGCTTTTATTAAAACTTCGTCGGTTATAAATTCTGAGATTTTTACGTCCCCAATATTTTCTTTAATGAGTTCTGAGAGATGCATAAAGGAGGCAAAACATACAAATAGATTTGTAACTTTTTCATTTAACTGACTATTAATATCTTTGAAACTAGGTCTTGGATGTTTGAGTAAAAAATTGGTAAGCTCTTTATCAGCTTTCTGTAGAGATTCAAAGTGAAACATCGCTAATCGAGATGTTTTAGAATCCTCAACTAAAAACCCCGTTGAAGCTTCAAAATCTCTATGATTGAGTAAGATTTTTTCTTTAACTTTTCCATTAACAAAAGGCTCTCGAGTTGTGTCTAACAAATCAAACATCCTTTTTTCATGGGCCTTTAATTTATTTGTCACACGGTAATGATCTTTTAAGCTTTTATATTGTTGACCTCCATAAAAAACACCCGAAGCAGCTGTAAAGATGGGCAAATAATTGAATGTGAGACATGATAATGCAACGCCGCAACAAAGAAAAATTCCTCCGCACGAGAGGAAAGCAGCTCCACAGTTATCTGCTAAATACTCATTATAGGAATAGTAATTCGTCAAATACTGCCCCGTCGCTTCTTTTAAATATACAAGGTCATCCCAATCTGTATGTTTTTCGGTCCTATCACCAAAAGAGTTATCTTCATTTTCATAATACGTAATTGCCTCTTGAACTCTCGCAATAAACGACAAATTTGGACCAATAGTAACCATCTAACATTTCCTGTATTCAATCTCAGTTGAGAGAAATGCTAGCACAAAAATAAGGGAATATCAAGAAAATCTACCCATGAGGGTAAGGAGAATCAAATTCCAGATCTGGAACAACAGTAATTTCAGGATGCACTTTACTGCGCAATGTTTGCTGAATATAAGACAAAGTGGTTCCCACTGCACTGTAGCACGACGTACAGGTTCCTTGGTAAGTGATAATCAATTCTCTATCGTTCAATAAATTCAACACTTCAACGCCTCCTGCATCCATAGCGATAAAGGGGCGAACATCTTCATCGAGAACAGCTTCGATGACAGCAATTTTCTTTTTCAGCGGAAGCTCTTCCCATCCTGGATAGGGTTTTCCTTCCCCAGGAGCACCGCCAGTTGGAACAGGAGGAGCAACGTATGCAGATGGCAAAGGAATGTCTGTGCACTGCCCTGCAGCTGCTTCTATAGCCTCCAACGCTAAATTTAGATGAGGAAATGTTTCTCTTGGAAAAGCTTGCGCATCTTGTTTATCGCGCATTTGCCGATCGATAAGGTCTGTTGTCATACGAGTAGCTTGATCGTAATTTTTCCCCACACATGCTTCACAAGCTGCTTCACCGGCGCCAATGAGAGCTGACTGACCGTATGCTTGAAAGCGCGCGTCGATTATACACCCATCTTCTTTATCGACCATCCAAAAAATTTTAATTACATTTCCATCTGCAACGGAGCCTTCAGCACCAACAGCAAGTCTAACGCCTCTTTCTTCACACTCTTCCGTAGTAAAAAATCCGACACATCGGGGATTAGATATTTTTTCTTTCAATTTTCTACTGTAGCGTGCCCATGGGAACTGTTCCGTAATTTCTTCGAAGCTCATCTTATACGTCCATTTTTTCTGATATTTTTCTAAGGCGTAAAGCCTCTTCGATAATGATTTCAATCGCGCAATCAATTTCCATTTCCGTCGTTTCCCTTGAGAGGCTGAAACTTACAGCACTGTGCGCTAGAGACCTTTCTACGCCTGAATTTTCCAAGACGAGACCTATTTGCTGAAAACTCCCTCCACCGATACATGCACAAATTCCTCTACGATTTAGATTGAAGAGAAGCGCTTCGTTAGCAATACCAGGAAAGGCAATGGCTGTAACATTGGGAATACGCTCTTCATCTTGGAAGAACGGAAAAGCTCCCGAATACCCATTCGCAACACCCTCTTCGAGCTTATTTCGGAGTCTTGCAACTTCTGTACACATTAAATCTCTTGCATCTAACGACTCCCTCGCAGCTTCGCCGAGAGCGGCTAGATTCGCTATACTATAGCTTCCTGCACGTAGCCCTGCCTGCTCAATTCCCCCGACAATAAAAGACGTGCAGTGCCTTCCTCCTTTAATCCAAATGCCTCCCGACCCTTTGGGAGCATGTAAGTTATCCCCATTAAAAGTGATATGAGTCGCTTTAATGTCTGAAAGGTCAAAAAACATTTTTCCGAGAACATGAGTGGCGTCCAAGTGAAAGAAAACGCCGCGATCTTCACAAAGTTCAGCTATCTCTTCAACCGGATTAATGACTCCCGTCATTCCGTTTGCCCAAGATAAAGATACAAGAGCTGTTCGCGGCGATAATGCATCGGCTATAATTTGTGCAGACACTGAGCCTCTAGAGTTAGCATCGACCATTTTGCCTACACAACTCATCTCCTCAAGGCGGCCAATCGCCATAATAGCAGGAGCCTCATCGATATTAGAAGTGATTAGATGGTTTCTTCCCGCTTCGAGTGTTTGGTCAAAATAGATGGCATTCACGACATGGTTAACAGCTTCAGCTCCCGAAGAGGTAAAAACAAAGTCATCTTGGTGATTCGCTCCTAAAAGTTCATAGATCGCCAGCATGCTTTCTTTAATATCAGGAAACACCGCTTGACCTTTGTGATGTGGACTAGAGGGATGGCCCCACCGTTCGGTAAGTATAGGTAACATTTTACTGATAGAACGCTTCGAAGGGCGCGTTGTCATACTGTTATCTAAGTAGATGTCGGTAGCCATAAAAAATCTGCATCAAGTTAAAAATCACAAAGACTTATTTTACTTGAAAAAAACGTTGCAGGCAATAGATTTCACAAATTGCTAACCTTCTACTTCGGATTCTTTAGGCTCTAAATTTAACTCGCTAATTTTTTTCCTGGTGAAAGAGCCATGTAAAAACTCGTATGCAATGGGTTCACCGGTGGCAATCTCGAGATTAACAACCTCTTCTTTGGTTAGGCCGTCGAGATCCATAATAATCGAACGCAAAGAGTTGCCATGTGCGGAGATAAAAACGTTTCTACCATCGCGAAGATGGGGAACAATCTCTTCTTCGAAGTAAGGAATTGTCCTCTGGGCAGTCATCTCTAAACTTTCACCCTTTGGAGGGGGAGTATCAAAACTGCGACGCCAAATCTTTACTTGATCGGCCCCAAATTTTTCCGCAGTTTCAGCTTTATTAAGTCCCTGAAGTTCTCCATACATTCTTTCATTGAGCTCCCAAGCGCAGTAAACAGGAATGCAGTTATTTTTAGCTTCTTTACTGTAAATACCGCTCCATTCCTGCTGTTTCCCCCCTTCCTGATGAATAATTACCGGAACCTTACCGGCATGATGATTCAACATTGCAAGCATTAGGGTGTGTTGGGCGCGAATCAGAGTCGAAGTATACATGACATCAAACGGAATATCTTGTATCGACTTACCCCCTGCAATAGCTTCCTCTACCCCTTTTTCGGTAAGTGGCACATCTACCCACCCGGTAAACTGATTTAGTTTATTCCATTCAGACTGACCGTGACGCATCAACACTAGAATACTCATAAATAGACTCCTATACTTCCAATTAACTCTAACTGAGCATTAATTAAATAAGCAAGCTTTGGATTGATTTTTAATAGCGTTATCTATAAAATAGTGGTTCTAATAAACTATAGCTACAAGGATTCACTATGATAACTACCAACAACCTTAGACAGCATTTATACGAAAAAAATTTTCAAAAAGCAGAGAATTTATACAAAGAAAATCAAACAAAAGAAAAAAACGCATACTCTAAACACATGAACCGCATCGTAAGAATATACGGTAAACAGAGCGGAATTGGTAACAAAATCCTCATAACCTTTCTAAAATCCATTAATTTTTTCAGATCATGGTTCGGCATCTCCGACTGGCAGCTTGCTAGAAAAAATATCACGAAAAATGTGACGGATAAGTTTACACAAGTAAATTTATACGTTAATCTTTTTGAAGGCTGGCTCAAAGATAGTGATTATGTTGGCTGCCAAGCAGAAAAAATCTTTACTGCTGTCAAAAGAAATTTTGAAGCCAGCACCAAAAATATCATCAAGCAAGTCGCTGATACCCAACTCCAAATTATTCAAAAAGCCACATATATTAAAGCAAAATCACCCGAAGAGCTGGATGCCAAAATTAAAGATCTAGCATCCCGTAAACTATCATTGCTATACGATCAAGTCGTCGACAAAAACGTAACTAAAGCACTGAAAGAGATTAAAACACCTAAGCAATTAATGGATTCTTACTCTACTGAATTAAAATACTACTGGAAAGAGTACCCAGCCTTTAAACAAAAAATTTTCACAGCCTTTAACCCGCTATAACCTATTGATCTTTAATTAAAAAAATTGTAAACTGTTCCTTCTAATTTAATAGATGTGGATCTAATGAGCAACAATACTAATGAAAAGCAGCGCCTCAGCAAACTTATGGCTCAGGCGGGAGTGGCTTCACGTCGACACTGCGAAGAAATCATCTTCGCCGGTCGCGTAAAAGTCAATGGGAAGACAACTTTACTCCCCCAAACGATGGTCGATGGAACAGAAAACATCACTATTGATGGCAAAAAACTCCCCTCTACTGAAAAAAAAATTTACTACATCCTCAATAAGCCCAAAGGGTATATATGCACGAATGAGGATGGAAATTTTGAAAAAGTCGTGGACATCTTTGCCAATACTCCGCAACGACTTTTTACTGTAGGACGCCTCGATAAAGATACAACAGGCCTGATCATCGTCACGAACGACGGACACTACGCTCAAAAAGTGATTCATCCCTCTTCTGATATAGAAAAAGAATACATTGCCAAAGTTAACAAGCCTCTAACCGAAAAACTCCTGAAACTCATTGCAAAAGGCACAGAGGTGGAAGGCACATTCGTCAAACCAAAGTTTGTGAAAGCGATAGGTCCAAGAAGCGTCAAAATTGTTGTTACAGAAGGAAAAAAACGCGAAGTTCGCGTTCTTATAGAAAATGTAGATCTCAAAGTTATTGCTTTAAAAAGAACGCGCATTGGTAGCCTCATGATGGGAAAGCTAAGAGAAGGAACTTGGCGTACAATGACTGAAAAAGATAAAGAGATGATATTTAAGAAAGGTGACTTTTATGAAAAATAAAAAGAAAATGCCAGATCACGATCTCGATAATATCATGCCGCTACTCATTCAGCAATGGCGCCGATACTTGGGCATCCGTGGCCCTGAAGACGTCCTTCAAACACGCGAATTCCGCGGTGTAGTTAAGGCTGTTATGGACATGGATAAAAATTTCCAACATAAAGACCTCATCGACAACAACTATTTTTCATCACGCGAACACCTTGCCGCTTACTTGATGTACTACTGGCCCATGCACTACCAGGAAGGCCTTTCTCTTATTAACGAACTTCCACGACCACCACGTCGTGTTCTCGATATTGGCAGCGGCCCTGCCCCTTATGCTTTTGCTGCTCTTCAGCATGGCGCTACAGACGTCTATGCTACAGACCTTCACCTAGATGCAGTAACTCTTGGTGCAAAAATTTGCGGAAGACATGGAAAAACACTGACGGTTAGAGAGTGGAATTGCCGCAAAGATCAATGCCCCGTAGAAGGTAAATTTGATTTAATCATCCTAGCACACACTCTCGAAGAGATTTTTCCACGTGAAATCAAAGGCTGGCGCGACGATCAAGATATTTTCATTCAGTCGCTCATCAGCAAACTTACGCCTGACGGATATCTTATGATTGTCGACAACTCTAGGCTATCAACAAACCACAGAATTCTAGAAATTCGCGACTCCTTAGTAGAGCAAGGCTTACCTGTGCAAGCTCCCTGTGTATGGAAGGGAAAATGTCCTGCCTTACAGACAAAAAACAGTCCTTGCTATGCCCAGCGCGACTTCGTTCGTCCCTATGTCGTCAAGGAAATACAACGTGCAGCACGCTTTAAACAAAGTTCTCTAAAGATGAGCTACCTCATCATGGGCAACCTTGATGCAAAATGGCCCCTACTTCCTGAAAAGCAATTATACCGCGTGATCAGCCCACCAATTGACAGCTTTAATGGCCCAGCTTTTTATCTTTGTGGTGTCGATGGCAAGAAAAAACTCAGCTCTCACATCAAAGAGCACTCCAAAGATACTCGCTCTTTTGATTACTTAAAACGTGGAGAATTGATCAGTATCGAAGGCGCTTTAGAAGAAGGCAACCACCTCCACATTATTGAAGGCACCAAAGTTAAGATTGAAGCTGCGTGCGGAAAGTCTATTGACGATGTTATGAAAGGATAATTTCAAATTTTTTTGTTCTTTATACTCCATGAAATTTCGAGCAAGCAAATATGAGCGTTACTAGTACTCCACATTGTCAATTATGTCACAAAGAAGTACATGTACCAATAACGATAAAAAGCTGCAAACATATTTTGGGGTTAAATTGTATTGTGAAATCAATATACAACTCCACTAAATATGAATGCACGAATAACACATTTTCTTGTCCCATAGACCTTAAAATAGTACCCATTTCAGACTTAACTTACACTCCAGACGTAATAAGCGAATTAGAATGCTCATCAATTATCATTAACAGCATCAACAGTTGCCATAGTGTTCATTTAAAGCTTCCTCTTGCAACAACGATCGAGGAAATTTTTCCTTTACTGCATAATCGAATCGCCACTCTTCCCGAAAAAAACATCTCGTATATCGATCACGCTTTTCAAAACATCTTTAAAAAGACAATTTTTAATAGATCCCATAGCAATGGTCAAAAGGGTCCCGAGCAAATAAAAGTTGCTATGCACCACCCAAGTTTTTGCAAAAAACACCCTCTCGAAATAAAAAAGGCTTCCGAAGTCTTCCAAAGCAACTTAAGAGAATTAGGATTTGACCAATATGATGACGCAATATATTGGGCTAACAATTTTTAGGGCATCTATACCCAAATCATTTATTAGAGCACGCTTGCCTACCGTGATTGAGAGGTTTTAAGGGATAATTTTCCTTATCGTTATATCGTTGAGAACTATTTAAGTTTGCCATTACACTCAAGTACATTTTGATTAAAATTTAATTCAGTATAATTCAGTATAAATATCTTTGTAGACAAGCTATCACACCCACATCAGAGCTTTAGCTTGTGTAAGGTGAGTAAGTCACAAACTTATACCCGCTGAGTTTCTAGGCTCGAATAGGTGACTAACCTCTGGGTAGCAATCACACAAAGTATCCCTCCTAAAACCAAGGCTGCTATTGATCCAAAGTAAGTACATAACAAACTCCCAAGTGCAGGAGCTATGCAACCGCGCAATCCAACTGTAACGACATTAACGCTTGTATATGTAGAACTTTCTTCGTCTCTAGCAAAAATAGGCCCTGACATATTCCAAGATAGTGTACTTCCTGCCTGCATGATACCATATCCCAAATAGCCAAGATAAAGCCAAGCAATGTTTTGCTGAGACATAATAAGAAAAAAAGGAAACAAACAGAGAAGAGCTGTGACAAGGCTCGTAAAACGATAAATGTCGACACGGTTAATCCAGTTCGCCCAAAGAGGCGATGTCAAAGCAAAGCCCAACCCTTTAAAAGCTGTCAAAGCTACTGCGAACTGCGTGTATGACAAGTTCAACTCGTCAACAAAAAATATAGTCATCGCGGGTTGCATAATCATCAAACCTGAACCTGCGATCATGAAAGCTACCTGAAAACGTGCAAAATCAGAACGCTGAGCTACCAGCCTCCATGCAGCCTTCCATGGATTAGTAACGTGATCTTTTAGGAGCTTAGCTTTCGGAGCTTCCTCTACTCGACTATCTGCTGGGATAGGAATACCTTTCTGCCAAAAAATAGACATCAGTGATAAAGCTGCTGTCACAGGGAAAATCCATCTCCACGCTTCAAGATAGCCGTCCAAAACCCATCCCAAAGCGAACGGAAGAATTGCGTCACCGACATACCCCAAGGCTGATCCATAGGCAAAAACCTTTTCGCGTGAAACTCCAGGAATATTGATTTTTAGAACCTCGATCCACGCAGGTTGTGCTCCTCTCGAAAGAACCATATGAAACCCAAAAGCGACGATAAAAAACCATGGATTTTCCATAAAGGGAAAGAAAAAGAAAGGTAAGTGTCTTAATGCGCCGCCCCAAATGATGTTTGGAAGTAACCGGTCGCGTCTCTTATCGACGAGACTACTCCAGTACATAGAAAAAATGGACGAAAGAGGTTTTAGAGCGATAATAATAGCAAGCTGTAAGGGTGTGGCGTGGAGGTCTTTATACAAAATAAAGGGAAGCATATTGAAGATCGCCCAAAAAGGCGTATCGCAAATACGAGACCAAAGAAACGCGCGTCCGGTTTTTTGAGCCTCCTCCCCTTGTAAAATCTTATTTTGAAACAAAGTTAATCCATATTTTTTAGTATTAAATTACATTTTAACATAACTACACCTAATTGCAAAGGTGCAATACTCTCAAACATATGCTTATACCCATCGTAAAAAATAAAATTAACATTTAATACATTCTCCCCTGACCTATGATTACGCAACTTCTTTTAAAGGATACAATGATAAGTATGCTTCACCCCATTTTCATCGATCGACTCGCGTTTTGGGGGTGTTTTTTTACAGGCCTCTTTAGCGTAAGGGCAACGCGTCCTAAAAGGACATCCCGAAGGAGGATTGATAGCCGTTGGTATCTCTCCAGTTAACATCATTCGTGTTGCATCACTATTTGGGTGACTTTTAGGAATAGCAGAAAGAAGAGCTTTCGTATAAGGATGCTTTGGATTCCTGAAAAGAGTTTCTGTCGAAGCTTCTTCCATAATTTTTCCTAAATACAAAACAATAACTCGATCACAGATATGTTTCACTACTGACAGGTCATGGGAAATAAACAAATAGCTCAAATTCATTTTCTTTCGAAGATCGGAAAACAAGTTTAAAATTTGTGCTTGCACTGAAATATCTAAAGCCGACACAGCCTCATCACAAATAATAAGTTTTGGACTCATAGAAATAGCCCTACCAATACATATTCTCTGCTGCTGGCCTCCTGAGAATTCATGAGGATAACGGTTCATCACATCTGGAGACATTCCCACGCTATCTAAAACTTCTACAATGGCATCATTTTTTTCGTTTTGATCTTTTACCAATCGATGATAAATCAATCCTTCGCCAATGCTATCCCCAACGGTACGTCTCGGATTAAGCGATGCGTAAGGATCTTGAAATACCATCTGTATATCACGACGAATATTTTTCATTTCTGCGGACGACAGTGCACGTAAATCTTTTCCATCGAATTGAATGAAGCCCTCTGTCGGCTCAATCAGACGAATAGCCGCTCTTCCCGCTGTACTTTTCCCCGACCCCGACTCGCCGACCACACCTAAAACTTCGCCTTCAGCGATTTCAAAATCAATATCGTCAACAGCTTTGACATCGCCAACTTTGCTGCGAAAGAGACCTGATACGATAGGAAAATATTTTTTCAGCCCATCAACTTTTAATAAACTCTTTTGCTTGTTCATGCTTTAACTTTTCACCACTCTCTACACTACCATCCCACAGCCAACATTTGGCTATATGGTCTTCACGATTTTTAACGGGTAAATCTTGTACCTCTCCCTCTTTACACTTATTCATACAAAACTGACACCTTGGATGAAAGCGGCAGCCTTCAGGGTAACGCGTTAAAGGGGGTACTGCCCCTTTAATAGCATTTAATTTAACCCCATGAGGGGTATCTGGCCCTGGCCTAGATCTGAAAAGGCCTTGCGTATAAGGGTGCGACATATTATCAAAAATTTCTACAACCGGCCCTCTTTCGACACCCTGTGAAGCGTACATGACGATCACATCATCAGCCATTTCCGCAACAACGCCCATATCGTGGGTAATCAATAGCAGAGCCATCCCTTTTCTTTGCTGGAGATCGCGCATCAAGTCGAGCACTTGCGCTTGTATTGTCACATCGAGTGCCGTAGTAGGCTCATCGGCAATAAGTACATCAGGCTCACACATCAAGGCCATTGCAATCATGACCCTTTGGCGCATCCCTCCAGAAAGTTGATGAGGGTAGTCATAGATTCGCGCTTCTGGCGAAGGGATACCAACATCTCTAAGCGCTTTAATCGCTAAGGCTGTAGCTTCATCGCCATACTTTTCCAGGTGCAACTGCGCGACTTCGATCAGTTGATCTCCAATGGTGTATACCGGATTCAATGCCCCTGTAGGATCTTGAAAAATCATCGCAATACTTGATCCACGCACTTTACGCATTCTTTTTTCGGGTAAATCGATTAGGTTTTCCCCTCTATATAGCACCTTCCCCTTAGGGTGAAGTGCCAGTGGCTGGGGTAAAATCCGTAAAATAGAGAGAGCTGTCATCGACTTTCCACACCCAGACTCCCCTACGAGTGCCAAGGTTTTTCCTGGATACAAATCGAAAGATAGATTTTCCACGACAGTATAGGGTGTCTTGTTGATTTGAAGCTGTGTCGTCAGATTTTGTACTGATAAAATGGGATTACTCATAATTTTAATTTGCCATAGTTTTCATATTGGATCAATTGAAAGGAACAAAGAATGCACAATCTAGAAAAAATATTGGGAAAGATAAGAAAGTATGTGGTATTCTTGATTTGTTAGTGCATTGACGTCTAATAAAGCGTCAAAAGGTTTAGTATATGTTCACAATCATGAAGCTTTTTGCTGAGTCGCCATTCGCTCCATTACAATCACATATGGACTGCATTGCTGCCTGCGTTCACAAGCTACCAGAACTCTTCAGTGCTTTACGAAAAGGCAATCAAGAATCCCTCAATGAAATCGTAAAACAAATTTCAAAGTTAGAGCATAAAGCTGACCTCACAAAAAATGACATTCGGAACCATCTACCCAGAGGGCTTTTCCTTCCGATTGACCGAGCACACCTATTGGAAATTCTAACCCTCCAAGATAGTATTGCGGATAAGTCTGAGGATATCGCCGTTTTAACGACTTTTAAACCTCTTGAAATTCTCAGCGAATTCGATGAAATCTTCCAGAAATTTCTCGATTACAATATCGATACATTTGACAAAGTACGACTTATTATCAACGAGCTACAAGACCTTCTTGAGTCCTCTTTCGGTGGCAAAGAGGCTGAAAAAGTTCGCGATATGGTAGATCAAGTTGCCTACCAGGAACATGAGGTTGACCTCTTACAAAGAGAACTCATGAAAAGTCTCATCTATGCTGAAGATCAAATGTCATACACTACTTTTTTCTTATGGCAACGTATCATTGAAGCATTAGCTGAAATATCTAATTTATCGGAAAAGCTCGCCTGGCGCGTGCGAAGAACTTTGGAGCTGAAGTGATACGTTAATGGCAAACGTAGACCTTATTCTATTAATTCTTGTACTAGCCGCTGGCCTCTACATGGCCTGGAATATCGGCGCAAATGACGTCGCTAATGCTATTGGCACATCTGTAGGATCTGGCGCCCTAAAGTTAAGTACAGCCGTACTTATTGCTGCTGTATTTGAATTCAGCGGAGCCTTTTTCTTTGGATCCCATGTCACCGATATGGTCCAAGAAGGTATCGTTAATCCCGAAGTATTTACTAACGATCCCAGAATTTTTGTCTTTGGAATGCTCTCTGCACTCATTGCTGCAGGAGTGTGGTTGCAGTTTGCCTCCTACTTTGGATGGCCTGTTTCGACAACGCACTCTATTGTAGGATCTATCGTTGGATTTGGCGCAATCGTCGGCGGTGTTAGCTCCGTTTACTGGGATAACGTCATATATATCACGTTCGGTTGGATATTATCGCCACTTATTGGTGGCTTTATCTCTTACTTTATCTTTACTATTCTTAGGCGCCGCATCTTTTATGCCCCGTGCCCTGTAGTTGCGGCTAAAAATTTGACCCCCAAAATTGTTTTTGTCTTTGCATCTACACTTGGTACAGCACTGACATTTAACGGATTAAAAAACTTGGATCTCGACCTCACCTTCACCGAATCGCTTTTTGGAGGTATGGGCTTTGGATTACTCGCTTCAATCGTAAGTTATTTTTTTATTAATCAGATACAGACCCCTCCTGGTGAGCTAAAAAAAGAACCGGACTACAGCCCAGAGGCAATTCTTTCGCTAAATAAAGTTCGTAAACACCTAAAAAAGGTGCGTAAAGAAACAAAAGGGGAAACTGCCTACCGCGTTTCACAACTTCTTGATCGCGTTGAGGAATTGTCTCACGAGACAAGTAAGCACGAAAGAGTAGGAAGTGTCGACTACGCATCTGTTGAGAAAATTTTCGCTAGACTGCAAGTGATGAGCGCTTGTAGCATGGCATTTGCTCACGGCGCGAACGACGTCGCTAACGCCATAGGCCCCCTTTCGGCTGCTGTGAGTGTTATCTTATCAGGAACCGTCGCCTCGACATCGACGCCGATTCCCACATGGACACTCGCTCTTGGTGGTATAGGTATCATTTTAGGGCTAGTCACCTGGGGATGGCGAGTGATTGAAACAATTGGCAAAAAAATTACAGAACTAACCCCCTCGCGAGGATTTTCAGCAGAATTCGGCGCAGCTCTCACCATCGTATTTGCTTCTCGCTTAGGCTTGCCTATCTCAACAACACATACCTTAGTTGGGAGTGTTTTAGGAGTAGGCCTCGCCAGAGGTATTGAAGCTCTCAACCTAAACACCACGCGCGATATTGTAATTTCTTGGATTATCACGGTTCCGGCAGGAGCATTAATATCTATCGTCTGCTTTTATATTCTCGACGGTATCTTTTAAAATATGTCTAAAGATTTAAAAATTTATAGGAGAACTTTGTGAACATATGTATATTATCAAGAAATAGCAAGTTATACTCTACAAAAAGGTTAATCGAAGCTATTGTGGCAAGAGGCCATAAAGCAACAGTCATCGATTATCAATCCTGCTATATGAATATCACATCTTCTATTACTGACGTTCGCATGAAAGGCGAGATGCTAGAAAAATTCGATGGCATCATTCCACGAATTGGTGCAAAAAGCACTTTTTATGGCACAGCTGTCGTAAGGCAATTCGAATTAATGGGCGTTTACTCTATCAATACTTCAATCTCTATTACTCGTTCACGTGACAAACTCCGCTCTCTACAAATTATGGCAAAAGAGAATATTGGCATGCCCATAACAGGCTTTGCACACTCACCAGACGATACGAATGACTTGATCAAGCTCGTTGGTGGCCCCCCATTGGTGATCAAACTACTAGAAGGCACTCAAGGTGTTGGGGTTGTTCTAGCAGAAACAAAAAAAGCTTCCCAAAGTGTTATTCAGGCATTTAGAGGTTTAAATGCAAACATCATCGTACAAGAATATATTAAAGAATCAAGCGGTGAAGACATTAGATGTATTGTTGTAGGTGAACGTGTCGTTGCTTCGATCAAAAGACAAGCGGAACCCGGCGAATTCAGATCCAACTTACATCGCGGAGGAAAAGCAACACCAATAAAAATTACTAAAGAAGAAAGAGCATTAGCAATAAAGGCCGCTAAGGTTATGGGTCTAAAATTTGCCGGAGTCGATATGTTGCGCTCGGAGCGCGGCCCGTTAATTATGGAAGTCAATTCTTCTCCAGGTCTAGAGGGAATTGAAAATGCTACAGGCGTAGATGTTGCCTCTGCAGTTATCAAATACATAGAAAAAGAAGCTATTAGCACAAAAAGCAAAAGAAAATTTCATGGATAACAGCACTCTAGAAATTAATAATACAAAAGTGGGACTCGGTGAAAAAAGAACTTTGATGATAAAGTTGCCAAGCCTCTATGACTGTAGTCCTTTAAATATGCCGGTACATATTTTACGTGGCAAAAAACCGGGAAAAACTTTACTTGTAACCGCTGCACTCCATGGCGATGAAATTAATGGCGTTGAAATCGTTCGACAAATCCTAAAAAGAAAAAACTATAAACAAATGCATGGCACTCTTATTGCGATACCTATCGTTAATGTTTATGGATTTCTCCTGCAAGATCGCTATTTGATGGACCGAAGAGACCTCAATCGCTCTTTTCCCGGCTCAAAAATTGGTTCAATAGCATCGAGACTTGCACACATTCTAAGTAACGAAATACTTCCCCATGCTGACTGTCATATTGACTTACACTCAGGCTCACTTCACCGTAATAACTTCCCGCAAATTCGCGTAGATGGAAAATGTGAAACGACACTAAATTTAGCTAAAGTTTTCAATGCTCCTGTTATACTAAAAGCTCAAGAAAGAGAAGGATCATTAAGGAAGACTGCAGAAGCACAAGCTATTCCTTCACTCCTTTACGAAGCTGGAGAAGCTCTCCGTTTTGATAATTCCTCCATAAAAATTGGGGTTCGAGGTATCTTAAAAACGATGATTCACCTTGGTATTTTTCCTCCCGAAAAAATCAAAATCCCCAAGATAAAATCCTCATCTTTCATTGCATCATCAAGTTATTGGCTAAGGTCACCCTATAGCGGTATTTTTCGCACGCTACGAAACTTGGGAAAATCGGTAAAAAAGGGAGAAATAATCGGTCATATTGGAAATCCCTTAGATGGCTCTGAACAATCTTTAATAGCACCGGCTTCAGGCATTATTATTGGGCTCAACAACCTCCCCCTAGTACATGAAGGCTCAGCTCTTTTTAACATCGCCTGTTTTGAAGAGCTACAACAAGTTGAAAAAGAATTCCAATCCAAAAATTATATCTTCACTGACGTAAACATAGAGTATATCTAAATGAAACCAAAAAAAGATAAAATTAACATCGGTTGGCAAGAGTGGGTAGCTTTACCTCATTTGCATTTACCGGCGATTAAAGCAAAAATTGATACAGGAGCAAAAACTTCCTCAATTCATGCATTTGATATCGAGCCGTACAAGCGGGGAAAACAGCAATATGTCAAGTTTATGATACACCCTCTACAAAGTGACAACGAAATTGATATCATTTGTCATGCCCCCGTAATCGATATTCGTGGAGTGATGAGTTCAAACGCGATTATAGAACAACGGTATGTTATCAAAAGCCCTTTAGTCCTGGCAAACCAAAAATGGGATATCGAATTAACACTATCTAACAGAGACCCTTTAAGATTTCGTATGCTGCTAGGTAGAGAGGCCTTGCGATCAAAAGTGCTTATCGACCCTGCAAAAATTTTGCTGACGCAGTCATATACAAAAAAAACCTTATACAAAATGTATTCATAAGCATTTAATAGCAACAAATTTGAACAACTACAGTGCTATTTTTCTTTGCAATCATGATACCCCTGACCTTTTTTATAAACAGTACTTCCCCCTTGGCTGTCATAACAAGTTGTCTGTTTATTTAATCCATGAACATGTAGCGATCCAGCTCTATCATGGAATGTAACATGATGCGTATCGCCGCCATAGCGCGATTGCATAGTTGTATCACCAGTACTTGCGCTGTTCTTAATAATCATATAGTTGATCTTCTCTCCAGTGAGTGTATTGACACAGCTCGCGGTGTACTTTAAATTCCCTTGACTTGTTAAGCTCACCCTACAATTTGCTTTTGGTGCTCCGTGGGGATTTCCTTGAGAAGGTGCTCCATTTGAGTTACCTAAGTTTGGAACTCCTCGTGGGTTAGGGGCAAGTGCAACACCTCCATAAACCCTTCCTGAAGACCACTCTTTATTAAAGGTTGCAGGTACTAAGTCTGTAGGAAGTTGAGGTATGCTTTTGTTAAAATCTTCAAACATATTGAATTGTTTACATTGCTCAATAAAATTTCCAGGAAAGCATCTTTGTTTACTCTCGTACTCATTATATAGTCGATTAATCGTTTGTAGTGTGAAAAGAGCAATTATTTGAATTTTTGCCAGCTCGCGCAAGCGAAGAAGTTCGGGATACGCTTCTCCAATTTCTTCAAAATGCTTCGTCATAAAAGCTGCTAGTTTCGCTTCAGGTGACGTAACATCGTTTTCTTCTTTATCTACAAGCTCGCCATTCTCATCGTAGCACATGTCATGTTTTTTCACAGACATCTCACATTCGCCAAAATTGAAGGTTATCACCTCATTTCCTTCATCATAGGCTTCGTTTTTAGTGTAAGGCAAGTCTCCCGCTTCAATCCAAAAACGGTTTACGGTGTTTGCCGTAACACGCATGCTTTCACGAACCTCTCTTAACTCATCACTAAGCTTTTTTGGCAAACGATTCAGCAAATTATCATCCTTACGCATATCAAAAGGGCTAATAGCGCTCACTTCAGTACCAGTTGTTAGCATTTTAAGAAGATAGTCTGTATGTAAAAGTGTGCCTAAGTGATTCGTTCCACTTAAAACCTTAGGCTCAAATATCATTTTTTGAAAGGGGTGATATCTGTGAACATTATCGGGTTGATCAAGTGTAAAAGAAGCTGACGTAATTTTTCGCGAAATAATCTCTTCGACATCGCTCATATTAAAAAGTTGTTGCATCTCATCTTCTGATTTGTCGAACAGCAAAGTTATTTTCCCACTTGTAATATTCAATTCAAGACCTGTAACTTTAGAAAAACTAGCTTCTCCTAAATTAAGAGGTGAAGGTTTATCTGAAAGCCATCCACTTGTATCGCGCTCAAGTACAGGCCAGCTCATAAGATATTCCACATCATTGCGTGTTTGCTTTTTCTCTTGTAATAAAGCATCCATAGACTTAACGCGCTCTGTATGGAAATCGGATTTACCTTCGTCCATCCATCCACTCCACAACCCTTCAAAATGGTAGTATTGGTAATCGGGATTGTTTTGCTGACTTTTAGAAGTCTCAAGAGGCAAATATTCTTCTAAGTAACGACTGTTCATCAAATCGTGAAAAATTAAGTCAAAAATTCCGACCGCATGATCGATAATAATTGGCGATAGTTCTGCAAGTTTTTTGACTTGATGCTGCAATCCTTCAAACAGCTTTTTTTCGCGTTGACTCACTTTATCAAAAGACTTAAAGGCCGACATAAGAATAGAAATCGAAGAGCGTAGAAGGTACAGCTGTGTTGTTGGACAAAGGTACGATCTACTTATATCTACTGCCGAAGCAACTAGACTGACAATTGCTTTTCGATATGCAAACTTAGAATTCACATCATCATCAGAAACAGAGTCTTGCACCTTACATAAATCTATTGCTGCATTTAAAAAACCCCCGGCAAGTCCTGCAGGACTATTAATCGCCATACAAAGATCAATTGTCGAAAATGCTTTATCGAGAGGGTCAAAGCCTTTCATAGACTTTTCTGCCACACGTATAATTCTGAGCATGGCATTAGACTTTAATTTTTTTGTATGTCTACTCTCTATGGGATATTGGAGTTCACTTAGCTCTTTCACATTTAGTGACCACTTACCATTAGAATTTCTTTGTAACTGCTGAATGATAAGCGAACAAGTTTGTATGCATTCATCATGAGGAAAACTAATCATCGCTTCTGAGAGATCATCCATCGCTTTAACGGGAATATCTTGCTCCGGATCAGCTAACACATAAACTGCACGTACCATAAGAGCCATAGCCTTGGCTGGACCATCGGCAATGGAATCAAAGTCTCTATTTATAAATTCATGAACGACAGGAAGGGTTAATGGCGAAAACCACTGCAACATTGCCAATAAATCTTTAAAGGCTGAGGCCCTAATAATATTGGCGAAGTTTTGTCTGAACTTATTTAGATAATTTTTTACAGCTTCGTCATACCATTTTAGATCATCATCATTAAGATTTAATGTTGAGACACTATTGAGAAGACCCAAATACTCCAAATTCGAGATGTCTGTTTTTATTAAAAGACGATGAAATTTTAGATCATTACAATTTCTACCTTCCTTGATAGCTGCTATTAAAAGATTTTGTACAGGTAGTAAGTTTTTTTTGCGATCGATTAAAAGTAGCGTATTACATATATCGATAAGTGTATCAGAAGGGTACTTCAAATAGTGCCAAAGTGCTGTTTGATACATAAGTGCTGTGTCATAATCACGACTATCAATAGCTTCTTTTGCTTTTGAAGCAACTTTACCGTACTCTTCATTTTGAAAGTATTTACATAAAGCGTATCTATATTTTCCTTCAGAGAAGAGTTTTTCGGGATCAGCTTCATGCTTCATCAGGAACGATGCAAAACTTGCGCTTGGATTACTATTTTGAAATTTTTGAGCAAGGTCATCCCAAGATAGAGTACTTCCACTTAAACGATGACATAAAAAAGCTTTATTGTAGTTTTTCTTTTCAAAATATTTATCCCGTTCGACAATGAAATTGACATCTTTATACTTTGAGCGAAAGTAGAGAATTCCTTCAGGAGCTCCCCCTTCCTCTAGATGTTTCTCCAACTGACTTAGCCAGCTATCGAGAGTGTTTGACGTTAAGCGCTCCCAGCGCAAATGATCTCGTTCGGGGCTAAGCCGCAGCTTTGATTGATAAAACTCAGAAATAGCAGAGAAATAGACCAAAAGGTGTTCTGCATTATCAATGGGGACATCATTAATGATTTTAGCCCATTCTTCAATACTCTTAGGTAAGTTTTCATGTAAATTATACAGCAACGTACAAAACTGAGAAATTTGCAGCTTGTCTTGACTTACAGCGTTATTAATCGTTTCTTTTAAAAATTTTAATTTTTCATCTTCTGTAGGGAGAAGAGAGCATGCGATCATAAGTAGTGATTTTGAAAGAGGATTTTCCGGATGATCTAAAGCTCGTTTTTTATACTCTTCGCTTGTTAACCCCAATTTATTGTAACTAGACAGAGCTTCAAAAGCTCCTTTCTTGAAAAAATCATCTGCTTTTTTAAGACCATCATTTCTAATCCACTCTTTTTCCTCTAGTACATCTGACATTGTTTTTAGATGCGTAGAAACTTCAGAGAATTCTCTTATCTTCTTCAAAGGTGAATGTTCTTTGAATGGAAATTGAGAACGCCAAACCGGTTTATGCTCAGAAAGGTTTGGAACATTCTCTAAATATGCTTTTCTATAACCATAATGATTAAACTCATGTAAATTTATTTTTGCACAATAGTCACAAACACTAATTTCCTTTGAAAAATTGCTAGGTTTTATTACCTTAAACCGATCTCTTTCCAAAAAATCACCGCAGCTAGCACATGCATGTAGTAAAAATTTACTCGGATTCAAAGTTTCTAACTGCTTAGGCTTTTTGCCCCATAATCCATTCACGGGCTTACACCCTGGACATATAATCATGAGCGTTTTAATACCCGGAATTTCATGGATTGTAGTACAGTCATTGCAGTAACGAAATCCACATTTTACACAATTCGATGCATTGAAAAAAGTTGATACCCACAAAAAACGCCGCTTCTCTCCATACCCAAAAGACTTTTTACAATTTGTACACTCGGTATTATTAATAAGCCAGTCTTTCTCAGATTTAATAAATAATTTATTTGTTTTAAATATTGCAGGTTCTTCTACTTTTGGACTCTTACTAGACCGCTTTGCTAAATCAAGTAAGGTTAACAAGTGATGGCTCCATAACGGCTCAGGTGGAAGATCTGGAGTCGTCCAAGCATCCCCTTCTAAACTATCTGCAGGAATACTACAGGTTCCGCTAGAGCGCCACTTCCATACACTTTCAGGAATAACTTCTGCCAATGTCTCGCTAATAATAGGAACTTCGCGACCTACCAACTTCTTATATTGAATCTCGGTACCATTTGTGTGAAGAGATAAAGGAATCCTGTCAACAGTCACGTGATCGATCTTCACATCCCTATCAGAAGGTTTTAATCCATTAATTCTGTTACTGGCAATAAGGGTTTTGTAGTGAGTAGACCATAAGTTGGCAGGATCACATCCAATTGAAAACTCGGGACTTTCACCTGACCATCCATAATCCTCATCGAAATCTGCAAACTTGTATTCTTCCAATTTTTCAGGGTTAGAAAGAATTTCATAAGCCAAATTCACTTTCACGAATTTTTCGGGGTCGACATGAGCGTTTCGATCGGGATGGTATTTCCTTGATAACTTATGAAACTGCTGCCTAACCTCTTTAAGTGTTGGGGTTTCACCTATATTAAAACCTAAAACCTTGTAAGGATCAAATTTAACTGTCATTTGAGTACCGTTATTTTTCTAAAACAAACAAAAGACGTTACAGCATATTTATTTTAAAGTCAAGGATTTAATTTACAACAACCTTAATTCTACCAATAAAACTACATAAAAATTACCCTTAAAATATTTTTTAAAACAAGAAATTTAAAGAAGATTAAATATATGGCAAGTCACTTCCCTTTTCGCTCAGTATAGAATGATCTTCAATTACACTTAATTAAATTGAAAATTACGCTTAACAGTCTGAATTTTTTGCTTCTGACGAAGTGAGGAAATCGAAGGTAACTTAGACAAAGTATCGAGATCGAATTACACTGAGGATCATCTTTAAACCCGGTTTGCCTCCAAATCTTTTACCTATGCACCACTTAAATGCACGAGATTGAAGCGGTGCATAGGTAAAAGATTTGGAGGCAAACCGGATTTTAAAAGATAACACGAAGGTTTGAATGAGGAACAAAGCCCACCACATCATTTTCGTCTTCTACCTTCAACCATTGTCCCTCTTGATCACTTTGAAGCAAAACAACTTTAGATCCAGCTTTTAGAAGATTTTCATTAACCGGTGCAAACTGTTTTCCTGCACCTCGATACATCGACGTTGACTTTACGACAACAGCCTCTGGATTTTCCAAGAAATATGTGTACATTAAACTAAGGAAAAGAAATGTCGTCATTGCGCCTAGAATGATAGCGGCATTTTTTATTTTTTTTGTAGGTTTCCATACATTTATTGAAATTGTGATTACTGCAGATAGTGCTATCATAAAAAAAAGTTGTAATCGCACTGGTAAAGGAAGAAGGACATGAAAGAAAAAAATGTGCGCAATTGCTGAATTTTCCTTAGCTGGAGGGAGCTCCAATTTACTTAACGCTACATTCAAATTAGTTTTGACGTGTGAATCGAAAGGGCGCAAATGCTTTGCGCGATAGTAATATAAAACTGCTAATGGATATTCTTCAAGTTGGTAATAGGTATTTCCTATATTATAATAAAGTTTCCCGTTACCAAAGCGAGGGTCGTATGTTTGTTCCATTTTCAGGTACCCTTCAAGGGCGCTATTAAATTGATTTTTTCGCGCTGCTATTGTTGTCGCAGCTTCTGCATCAAAATAGTTTTGATTCGATTCAGCAACTTGATTAGCAGCTGATTGATAGTAGAAATGAAGATAAACTCCAATAAAAAAAAGAAAAAATGCTGTCGTTACAGCATAGGGGTGTGATAAAAACCGTTTTATTTTTCCTAGATCAATCATTTTTATTTCCCCTCAATTTTTTTGAAAAGTCTATCTGCTGTAATAATTATTTCTTTAGTATCAACATCGCCTTTACCGGAAAAGCGTCTCTCTTCAATTCCACAAAGGAAGTCTCGAACTTCACCACACACACCGGTTTGAGGTAACTGATGTGCCGTAATTTCGATATCATCAATCATTTCAACTTCCTTAAAGCGCATAAAAAAAGCATTACATAAATTCTGATAGAAAATTGGTAAATCATCAGTAGATTTCAGCGCTTCATTGAAAACATCGACAGCTTTCTTTTTTTTCCTTCTAGAAATACGCGAGAGATGCCTTTCGCGAATATCAAATTGAACATAAATAGCAAGGGCTCCAAAAGGGATAATAAGAATGACGGCCCATGTTCCAAAATATTTGTTATTGAGATCGCCTACTTCTAATGGATAAATTGTATTTATTTCAATAGGTTGAACCTTCGTTGATGGCGTGGGCCAAACAACTTCATCTGATGAATTTTGTTGAATTATCTGATTTTGAGTCTGTGATTCATCAACAGTTTGTTGTTTTTCGGCTTCTGGCTGCGGTGAAACTTTAATTTCTATAGGTTCACTTTTCTCCGTTGTGTAACTTTCTGTAACAGGGTTAAAGTATGAAAACTCTAAAGTTGGAATTTTTTTTATCTTATCTGTTAATGGGCGTATGTCTACAAAGTATCTAAAGACTCCGCTTTGCTTCGAAGGAAGAGGAGGCATATCATCAATCCCAAAAAAACCAGCGTACCCTGGCTGACAACATATTTCAGGTATTTTAATATTTGAATCATCGTTTACGCCACTAAAAGTTAATGACAAAGAAAGCTTATCGCCAACATTCACTTGCGCTGGACTCATCAGCTCTACAGAAAAGTTAATATCCTGTCCAACTGCCCCATTAAATGAAGCTGGCTTGCTATCAATCGGAAAATCTAAAACAGTAATAGTCAACTCTTCAGCTTCAGCTTTTATATCTTGACTCACGACCTGTTTCTTACCTCGACGGTCCTTTCGGTAAATCGAAGCTGTCACATAGGATGGACCAAAGACATATTTTCCTGGTTTAATCGCCTCAATGTTTTGGTCTATTTGCCGAACTGACATTCCATTTTGTTTGATATCGTTGATTCGTTCTTTTCCTATCTTTTTGAAACCATTAGCTTCCAGAAGAGGCAGTTGTTGTTCGATTAAATCAAAATTATCATTAAAATAAAACCGGTACCCGACGCGTAAATTTTGACCGACGTAAACAGATGAATTACCTTCAACAAAAGATTCCAAATCGAGAACAACCCCCTGCTCTCCTCTAACAACCTTAACGGTCTTAATAACTTCATAAGTAAGAGGTGTCGATTTATACAATTTGCCGCCAATGTTTACTGAAATTTCAGGAAGGAGACGTAAACCGGGCTCTTGAGGAGGAAGCTCAAATCGATAAAATGTAATCATGAGTGAGGAGTCTTGCCCTATTTCGACAACCTTCATAAAATCTACTTTTAAAGTAGAGTTTTCGATTTTAAAACTAGATACATTAATCTGATCGATTTTATTGTGCTGAATATTAATTGTACCAGTAATAGGTCGATTTGCATAAAAGCTTTTATCGTCGAGTTGAACGCCAATGCGAACATCTTCAGCATATAGTCCTCTAGCCATCGTTAATAGTACGAACAAGGGTAGTATAAAATAACGTATCACCATGCTTTCTCCTGCGATTGTACTCCAGACCTTACTGGTACTTTCTTTTGACGATCATCTTGCTCCATCGCCTGCAATAAACGCAAAACTTCATCGATAGAAGTATCCCACTTTTCTTCTGACTGTTGTTGATCCTGATTTCGATCCGGCTCACTTTGTGATATATCAGATTGAGGTGCGTTACATGTATCTTGAGGGGGAGGAGGGTTTTTAAGAGTATTTAACGCTTTTTTCCAATCGCGAAGAGCTTGATCTTGATGTTGTAGCAGCGTATGCCCAAAAATTTCATTTCGCAGTAGACTTTCCGCGGTGATAGTTTCATTATACCCCGAATTAAATAAGGCTACTACTTCATTCCACGGCTGAAATTGGCATCTATGAGTTTTGTTTCCATTAGCATCGACGCTAGGTTTGGCGAAGTTTTCAAGCTGCTGTTTTTCTACTAACCCCCAAAATTTTTCAGAGAATTTAGTCGCCTGATTTTGTGTAGAAATTGCAGTTTCAACAAGATTATTACCTATTTTCTGGTTAAGTTGACCCACCATAACTGTTGCTGTTTGTAATGCAATGGCATGCTGTAAAAAGATTTCTATGCTAACCTCCGTTTGAGGTAAATTTTCCCAGCTAAGCAATTGAATATTTTGATAGGCATCGAGAAGAAAAATTTTAGCCTCTGTGTTTTTGCCTTCATGTGATAATTCCAAACTTTTTCTCAATTTATCTTGTGCTTTTTCTAGAAGGTTAACGCCCAGTTCTTTCACTTTCAATATTTTCATTACCACTGTTTGTTGATCCGAAAGGCTTTTGACTTCTCCCTCTTGAAGAGGGATGGACGTAATTGAACGTTGATAACTTGTAATAAGCTTTTGAATAAGTTGTGTTGTCGGATCATTATCTAATAGTGATGAAAAAACACTGTTAAGTAACACCTCTAAACGATCAAGTATTTTTGTGGCTTTATCTAAATTTCCTTGTTGTAAAAGCTCTAAAAAAGCAACGTATTGATTTTCTGTACCATCAAAGCTCGCTCCCAAATTTTTCGAAACACTCATGTTGTGCCATAAGGGTTCCCAAGTTTTCGCCTGAAGAACTATTTTTTGTATATGTTGATTTTTTTCATGCGAATTAATGTTTACTTCAATCAATTCTTTGATTGCATTATTTATCGAGTGAACCCCTCCAATAAGCATTGAAAGCGATTCTATAGGAGTTAATGACGCTGTTCGATATGATTGAAATTTTAAATGAATCTGAGCAAGCTGCTGCTGTATAGCTTTTTGTAAAGTGCTAAGATCGTACGCTGGAATACATATTGAATCTCCCTCTAATGTATTAACATCACAGTTAGCATCACTCGCTGCATTTAAATCCTGTAGCGCCTGACTTAGAAGAAAAAACGCATGAAGATAATCTTCTTGAAGAGAGTTTGGTTCTGTATCCATCAACTCAATATTTTTTTTTGCTTGTCGCCAACGTGCTACCGCAAGGTTTGTTTTTACATAGCGTAAAATAAGAGGAAAAGGATTTTTTCCAAGTGAAATATCCTGAAAATCACGAATAGCTTTTACATAATCCCCTTCTGCAAGGTACGTCGTTGCTAAATTATATTTAATGATCGCTTTTTGCCAATCTTCATTCACTTGTAAAAGAAGTTTTTGGTAATACTCTCTTGCCTGTGAATAATCCTCTGCTTGATAATAATTAACAGCGTCAAACATTTGTTGTTTCTCATACCCTAAAGCGCAAAGGTTACAAAAAATACTGTTCATCATAAAAACTGTAAGGATCATTTGTTTCATGATGACACCTCTCGTTTCCAATTTTCAGGAAAAATGATGACTATCAATAAACAAAGGATCGCAATACCTAAAGGGCGATGATAAAATCTATCATAAATAAAGTCTCGCCCTTCCTTATCGAGATATACCTGAGAACTCGCTTCATACTCTCTTAGGTAAGGGCTATCTCGGTTTACTTCATCAATAAGACTTTCAGCAAGAGAAAGCGTTCCATACCTATTGCTATCAAAATACCGGCCTCTTCCCTTGCGACTTAACTCATTTAAGATAGTTGGATCGAGCTTAGAAGTCACCTTCTCACCTTGATAGTCAAGGTTAGGAATCTCTCCTCCTTCACGTGAACCAACTCCTACGGTAATCACTCGTAAATTATTTTTTTTCGAGTCGCCGAGCGCATCAATAATATAATTTATACGTTCATTTTTTTCATCATCAGCACTCGTTTCGTAAGCGATATCTCCACCATCAGAAAGAAGAATAACTGTTTTTAGCTTTTCATTAGATTGTGAGAGATAGTCTTTAGCCATGGCCTCAATTGCCATGCGAAGATCTGTTCCAGGAACACCACTGTCATTAATATCGGTGTTTCTTAAAACTAATCTTGTAAATACATAATCGAGTGTTGAAGGTACTTGTTTGTTAGCCTCAGATGTAAATGTATAATACGAAACAGTTTCTCCCTTCAAACGACGAATTGTTTCATCAACTATCTCTTTTGCATAATCTATTCTAGAATTTTTTGTACGGGTATCTTTTACTGCCATAGAAGCGGAATTGTCTATCAAAAATATCACTTCGTGAGCTTTTCTTTTTAATTTAACTGTTTGTTGATCGAGATTTTTTTCTTGTTTAATAGACTCTGGATACCGTGCATTTCCTTTGGGATCCATTAAAGCAAAAGTTGCTCCAATCCATGCGACTCCCAAGAGTAAGACTTTTCTCCAATAATTAAATGGAGGGCGACGATACACTATTTGCCCTAGCAATCTTTCAGAAAATAGTTTTGAAAGTATTTTTTTTCTTTGTAACAGTAAAAATAGAAATAGCAAAAAAAATGGAATTAATAACAGAACTAAATACGCAACTTCAGGATGGGCATAGAAGAGCTTTGCTGTTATCATGGCACCCTCCGAAATACTGTTGTCTGAAGAACCACAAACATCGCGAAGAAAAACATCCCAATAGCAATAAAGATGCGATAATATGACATGCGACGATATATATGAGGCATTTTTTCCATCTCTTTCTGAGAATGATCTGGAAGTGTACTTTTTTCTAGCTGGTCAATTTCCGAATAAATATTCGATAAATCGCGAGTACTATCTACATAGAAAAAATTCCCTCCAGTCATCTGTGTCAACAATTTGAAAAATTTCCGATGGTCAGAATATTTTGTCGAGGTTATCTTTGGGTCAATATTAATGATATATAAGCGTATTCCCAAAGTTTGGGCATACTCAACGGCGTCTACTAAGTCAACGCTTCGCAATGGATTTGCATAATCTTCAGGATTAGTCTCCTGGAATCCATCCGTCACAAGTACAATCACCGAATTTTTAATCTGATATGCAGGATCACTATCCTTTGAGCTCGCCTGGTTAAAATGCCTAGTAGCTTCAATAAGATTCGCTGTTTTGAATATTGCATAGCCTAATGCAGTACCGAGCTGACTTTCATCACGGTTGACCGCAAATTCTTCGAGTTTTTGATTAATATCATCGTGATCAAGAGTCAGAGGCGAAAGTACTTGCGCTCCTCTAGCAAAAGAAACAATCCCAATCAAGTCATTTTTACGCCCCGCTAAGCCAACTTTGGAACTTCCATTTACAAACTGCTTGGTCATTTCCTTTAGTACATCTATCTTTGTTGTAGTTTTACGCCTACCTGAAGGGGTTGGCAAACTTAACTCTTCAGACATCGATAATGAGTTATCCAATACGAGATAGATAGCAATACCTTCTGTAGCGATACGCTTTGTATCTTGATTATCAGTGTCTGTATCAGCTTTGGATGTGAAACGATGTGGATCAGTATAAGCAATGCTAAACATTAAAATTGTCGCTAATAAAAGATAGCGAGGCAAAGAAGCAAATCGCTCGCGCCACGTTTTTTCAGCAAGAATAAGGAGTGACAGACTTGATATATTGAAATAGGGCTTACTCCACTTTTTAAAAAATACCCACAAGAAAAAAGCTATAATAAAAGCAATTAACAAGGTCAAACTTGCCGTCGTATCGATATATAATCCCGACATAATACTCGCTATGACAATTTAACATTTTTCAATAGCAGGGCATTCATCACTACAGAAAAGGAGCTCATTGCCATTGCTGCTGCTGCGATAACTGGACTTAAAAAGCCAAGTGCCGCCAACGGAATACCCAAAACATTATAGATGAAGGCAAAAAATAAGTTTTGACGTACTTTTAACATTGTTTCTTTGGAAAGGCTAATAGCGGTAACAACACTCATCAAGTCATTGCGAATTAGTGTTACATCTGCTGACTCAATTGCAATATCACTTCCTGCTCCAATAGCAAAGCCCACAGTCGCTGCTGCCAAAGCCGGAGCGTCATTAATACCATCACCAACCATTCCAACAGCACGTCCACCTTCCATCAACTCTTGAACTTTCTTCGCTTTATTTTCGGGCAATACCTCTGCTTCAAAAAGTTCGATTCCCGCTTCTTTTGCTATTTTTTCTGCTGTAGCAAAGTGATCCCCTGTCATCATTACTGGGTCAATTCCGAGCTCTTTTATTCGATCCACTGCCTCTACACTACTTTCCCGTATTGGATCTGATACAGCTAGGCCTCCAATCAATGCATTTTCGTCCCACACAACACATATACTCTTACTATCACCGTCATTTTTTTCAAAATCTATAACTGTTAAATCGACGTTACAACTTTCGGCATATGCGCGAGATCCAATAAAGTAACTCTTTCCATTTATTGTTCCCTTGATCCCTCTTCCTGTTAAAGACTCAAAATCTGTCACTTGGCCTAAACGTAGTCCTTTGCTTTTACCGTATTCAATAATCGCAGATGCTAATGGATGTTTTGAAGAGCTTTCAAGCGTCATCGCTATCTTTAACATATGAAACTCGTCTACACCTTTAGGAACGTATATGTCAGTAACTTGCGGCTTACCTTGAGTGAGAGTTCCAGTCTTATCGAGAATCATAGCATCGAGTTTTTCAGCACTTTGAATTGCTGATGCTTCTTTGAATAGTATGCCGTTATTTGCTCCAATGCCAGTTGCAACCATGATGACTGTTGGCGTAGCCAATCCAAGAGCACAAGGGCAAGCAATGACCAAAACGGCAACTGCATGGATCACACCTGAGTCAAATCCATCAAACAAAGCCCACAAGAGATAGGTAGCTAAACTAATGACAAGGACAATAGGCACAAAAATAGAGGAAATAAAATCTGCAAGTTCTTCGACAGGAGCTTTGGAACTTTGTGCATGTTCGACGAGTCGAATAATTCCACTAAGCACGGTATCTTTGCCGACTTTTGTCGCTTTAATCGTCAAACTGCCATTCTGATTTGTCGTCGCACCAAAAACGACATCTCCGTTTTTTTTGGTGATAGGAGCACTTTCTCCGGTTAACATGGATTCATCTACAGAAGAGCTTCCTTCAACAACTTCACCATCGACAGGAATACTCTCTCCTGCACGTACAAGAATAACATCACCCACCTGTATCTTACTGATTGGCAGCGTTTGATATTCTTCATTAACTTTTACTTTTGCCGTCTTTGGCTGTAATTTCATTAACTTATAAATAGCTTCCGAGGATTTTGTTTTCGCACGCCCCTCCATCCATCTCCCCAAAAGAACGAGGGTGATGATCATAGCACTGCTTTCAAAGTACATATGCTGATTAAGTTCGAATACGAAGACAAAAATGCTAAAAACATAAGCTGCAGTCGTTCCAATCGCGATAAGTACATCCATATTTGCACTTCCTGCTTTCAAAGAGTGATAGGCTCCTTCATAAAACCTCCACCCTAGCCATAATTGAACAACTGTCGCTAAAACTCCTTGAATAACCCCTGGAATTTCCCACGTGATCCCCACCATTTTCCATATCATCTGCAGTAAAAGGGGCGCAGTAAATAGAGCAGCAAAAGCAAAACTCCAAAAATCACTTTCATGGTGATGTTCTTGGGGATGTATCTCGCCATCTTCTAGTACTTTAGCGTGATATCCCGCTTCATGAACGGCGGTAACAAGCTCATCTACGACATCTTTTGAGATGCTGACAGTCGCACGTCCTGTAGCAAACGAAACTCTAACCCCCTCTACTCCATCGACTTTCAGTAACGATTTCTCAATACCCCCTGCACATGCTACACAGGTCATCCCTTGTATTGATAATTCTACATCTTGAATTTCCATGACAAATACCTTTAAATGGGTTCACCCCATTATGTTTAGGTCTTTCATAAAAAAGCAAGGCCTGCTTAATCTAATTTATCCTTATAGTAATCACAATAAATAAAACGATAAAATGAAGCCTATTAATCTCTTGATTTATTGTGATTAGCATCTTGAGGCGAAAAGTCTTCAACTAAAACAAAATTGTCAAATTCATCAGATGGGTAATTGCTTTCTGAAAGTGAAGCTTCTACAACGACTTCAAACTTTTCAATTTCCTCGTTATCATTCTGAATTACGTAGTCATCAATAAGCTGAAACTCCAAAAACTCTTTCACTTCGGGGTACTGGTTTTTTATAACTTCTATATTTTTAACAATTTGCCTTCTTTGTTCTTTTTCAGAAAGGGCAAGTAACCCCTCGACAACCTCATTGCGATACTGCATTTTTTGTTCCAAAGACAAGCTTCCTGTATCTTTTTCTTTGAGTAAAACTAATCGAGCAAGATACTCACGAATGTATATTTCCCAAAATTTTTCATCTCCATCAAAATTGATACCGCTTTTACGAAAAGCCTCCGAAATTTTCCAGTAAAGAAGAAGTTCTTTAATTGTAGGCACAAGCGATTCAATAGCCACCTCAATAATCGGTTTCCCTGAAGGTTTTAAATACACCCTAAATTGCTTAAGCAAATCGTCCGTAATGATAAAATTTGTTAACGCATCTAACTTAACTGGAAAATCAGTAGTCATATGTTTCATTAAAAAAGTGCTAATCGTTCGTAAGTCACCAATAGAGTCCAATTTTTTTAGTTTATATTCTGGATCCTTCGATTTTTTTAAGTGATTACGTAAATTTTCAACACTTTGTAAGATTACCAATCTCCAAGCTGGATGATAAATTAAAGCCATGACTCGATTAGTAAGGAAATCTGCCAACTTTCTTCCCGATAAATGTCTTGTAACATGAGAAAAAAAACTGATATTTTGCCGATCACTAAAAAAATAGTTTAAAGAAAAAAACATGCCGTTAAATAGAAGGTGCATTCCCGTCGTTGCGGTTCCCAAAATCGGAAGTTGCTGCATCGTCTCACGCACTCCTTTTAAAAGGCCATCATGCTTAAAATCATCTTCCTTAATTAAACTGTAGATTGCGTTAGAAATATATTTTTTTAACTCTTGCTTTGCTTCTCTCTTTTGTAAAATTGCTTCGTAACTTCCCGGAGATTGCTTTAAAGTCGAATTTTTAAAAACAGAAATAATGTCTGAAGTCGATGCAATACCATCATTCATATCCTTTAACATTTGCTCGCCAACTTTAAGGATAATATCAGCTTTACCTCGACCAAAACCATTTAACTCATAGTCTGCGACCTCTACCCCTCGGGCATTTAATACTGCTAAAGCAAACAAATGAGGATCAGCGACTTGATTGATTCCAAGCTCTCCAATAAGAAAACTTAAGACTTGGATGAGCCCATCTCTTCCCTCAAGCCAGTATAATATACGCAACACTTTACTTTTTTGCTTTTTAGGAACGACTGTATCAATAATTTCCTCGGACACTTCATCCAAATAGCTAAACATTGCTTCGTCAAGGCTCTTTGCAAGATTTCCTGTATTTAAACTAACCTTATCTGGATCCGGCACTCCAGGAGGAAGAACTCCATTTCTCTTATACCAATGTAATCGGGCAATAAACGCTTCATCTTCCGATGAAAAGCTTTGTGCCATTATTTCACTATCTGAACGCTCCATTAGGTTTAATGATTCGGCTAAAGTGTGAATCAACACATCGTTATTTGTGATTCCTTCGGGCTTTTGAGTGAGCTTAGGGTGAATTTTAGTGAACAATTTAAGAAAAATATGCTCGAAATTTATAATAGGAGAGACATTTGCATCTGATAGAAGACTATGTGTCAAATTCGTCCTGAAGATACAGTATACTCTATCGAGATATCCACCCAAATCTGACGACAAAAATTTATCTCTATATCCCGTTCTTTGATTAAGCTTATAATTGATATAGCGAAAAGTTAAGCCTAGCTTATATAATGTGACTGATTCTGCTAATGGGGGTATCTCTAGTAGTAAACAACTAATTTGCTTACGAAAAAGTTCACTTATAAGCTCTGCAGTGGCTTTAGAAAATTTAGGATAGGCACTATCATTTCCAAATCTATTTTGCATCTCGACAATTTCGAGCTCTCGATTTTTTTGAACTTGAGTCTTTAATGTATCTTCTTCGAAACAGCTTTGCGAGCAAATTGCCGTAACCAAACCATTGACTAAGCGACATGTAGTAGCCTTAACATATTGCACTTCATGGTTATCACTCACTTTTCGACCAATCATTCCTAGAGATGACTGAACGAGAGGAATTCTAGCTATTCCATTGTAAGCAATAGATCCGATTCGCAAAATATTATCGTTAACCGCTCGATAAGCTTCAAAATGGACTCTTATCATCCACGGAAATAGTCCTTTGCCATTAACTCTAACACCCACAAACTGTCACTCCTATAATTACAGACCATCAATACCGAAGATAGCGAGTAGTCGATCTAAATCATCAAGGCTATAGTAGTCAATACTTATTCGCCCCTTTTTGCCTTTACCTGCAATATTCACTTTTGTTCCAAGCCGATGCTGTATTTTTTCTGACAACTGCTCCAAATAAAAATCTCTGTTTGTGTAGACAAGAGTCTTTTTCTTGGATTTTTTGTGAATTCTCTGCGCTGCCTGCTCAGCTTCGCGAACGTTCAAGTCGTCTCGAAGAATTAAGTCATGAAGGAGAGCCTGTTTTTCAAAACCAGACAGTGATAAAATTGCTTTAGCGTGTCCCATAGAAATTTTAGCTGAGGATATACTCTCTTGTATGGCCCTTGGTAAAGAGAGAAGGCGTAGATAATTCGCAACAGTCGATCGTTTTTTGCCGATTCTCTGGGCCAGCTCATCTTGGCTTAAATTAAATTCATCGAGTAGACTTTTGAGTGCTTTAGCAATTTCAAGGGGATTTAAGTCTACACGTTGAATATTTTCAACGAGAGCCTGCTGCGCTGATAGGCTATCAGAACTTTCTCGGATAATTACAGGGATTGATTTTAGGCCAGCGCGTTGTGAAGCGCGGTAACGACGCTCACCTGAAATCAACTCATAATGTCCCTCTTCTTCTAAAGGGCGCACAAGAGGGGGATGAATGAGACCAACTTCTTTTATTGAATCTGCAAGCTCATCAAGTTCTCCATCGGAAAAATGGCGACGTGGTTGGTGTGGATTTACCGAAATTTTTTCAATTAACACTTCTTTAATGGTCATTTCATCGATAGTTGCGGTCATATCGTCTCCAGGTCTAATATCAATCCATTATTATACATAAGATTTTTATCTTTACAATAATGGCTATTGAGCTATCATTGTATCTAACCATATAATCATTAGAGTTGCATCAATTTTTTGCAGATGACTCACAACAAAGAAGATTTTACCAATGACTAAGGAAAAACTTTCTCTAAAGATGTTCGAAGAAAAACCCGACCTATCAGATAGTATTCTCGAGCACGATGCCTTTAAATGGGTCGTGAAAAATGGAAATAATATTTTCTACGCTCTCATCACCTTCATTGCTCTTCTCTTCATTGTCTACCGAATGAGCGCCAACGAACAGGTCAGAGCTGAAAATGACTATTTTACTGCAACTAAAGATTTTAATACTTTTGCCAGAAGTGGCGATGCCGATTCCTCTGCACAAGAGCAAGCCCTCATTAATTTAGAAGAGGTTCTTAAAAGACGCCCCGAGCTAAACGCTAAATATGATGCTCTCATAGCACAAGAACTTCTTGTGAAAGATAAACCATTAACGGCCATGCCTTTCGCTGAACGCACACTTTCTCGTACCTCTCAAGAAAACCTTTCACTCTACCAAGAGTTTGCAAATGCTACCCTCCTGATAGCCACTGAAAAATATAGCGAAGCGCTAGAACTTTCCAACAAATTAAAAGCACAAATCGAATCCACTAGAAAAAGTGAAAGTTCTAAACTCCCTACAGAAAACACTTTAACTGCAACAGGCTCCGTAGGCGAAACCTTATATGTTTACAACCTTATCCGCATCCCACTTCTCGAAAAACAACTGGGTAACAGAGTCAGTGAACTCTCGTCTTGGGAGTTTCTGAATGGTTACCTATACCAAAATCAAGAGAGTCAAAGCCCCGAACTTCGAGAAACAAGGATAATTTTTGACAACCTCTTCTCGGAGGGAAGCGTCTCACTCAAAAATTTTATCGAACATAGAATCCAAGAAATTAAATCGGCTCCTGAAATTAACAATTAATATTTTTGTTCCGTTCGCTTTATTTTTGAAAAATGTTTACTAAAACATTGAAAATTTTTACTTTATTTGTTAATCATCACAATAACTGCTGCGATTACAGCAGCTTTCCTATATGCTATTATAGGAACAAGAATTTTTCCTGAAGCTAGTGGACGAAAACGAGCGAAGAGGAGGTGACGTAAGGCATTGTAAGTGTATCTTCTAAGTAGATGCACAGCGCTCAAAAACCACGACATTTGGGACTTTGAAACCTTATAGAAAATGAACTCTCACACTACTGCAATTTGTTTAGAGTGAGACAGATGGAATCATACGAGAAAATTACCTATTGAGGTGAATTTCTCAAGCTGCCCGTAGGGCATGGAGAAATAACGTGAGTACAAAATCTTGCTCACTTGCTGTTGATGATGTTGAACTCGAGAGCCATCTCGAAGAAGAGGTTTGCTTCGAACCAAAACTCACAGTACTTGTCAACAAGCGAAATGCTAAGAATTCTCCTGAAGACGCAATCGTTAAAGTCACAGGACGAATTAACGTGTCTTTCTGATGAGCGAAAGGCAAACGATACAAATGAGCGGCTATCCGTAAGGGTAGCCGCTTTTTTTATGCTCGCTCACGTTAATCAAATTAATACCAATCCAAACAAATGAATTCGCAAATAAGGATGAAATAACAATAATTTTACAACAAAAACGCTTCGTAGATTCCCGCTTGCAAATAACGATCTAAATATTTAAAATCCATTAACTTAATCCATAAAAAGAATAAGGCTAATGCTAAAATTATTTAATAACTTATATTATTATAAACTCTTAGATTCAACGTCTTGCTCTGAATGGATATCTCCCCAAGAAAGCGAGCTGATCCGTAGAGAGTTAAACGTGGCTGTCGACAGATATGATATGCTGCAAGAGTCTTATGAAGAAGAGCTAGAGAGCTGCAATCAAGAAAGTGAAGATTCTATATTAAATGAGATCGAAAGTTCCACGAAATACTTTAGGCGTCAAGTAAAGTTAGTCGATACTATTTTTTGCTTACAAATATATTCAAAAAAAATAAACCCTAAAATCAACAAAAAAGACCAACTCACCTTATTTAATAAACTGATAAAAAGCATAAACTCACCAGGAAACAAACTTACTAAAACTGAAAATAAACTTTTAAAACAAGTCAAACAATGGCAAACAAAAACCAATGAACTGAGTTACAGCTCAAATACTACTGAACATAAATATACAGACCTTTTCGATAACGTCACTGAAGATGCCTATAGATACGTAAACGACGCTAACAAGCTCCATAAACATGCTCCTGAAACAATCAACAACACCTACTTCATCCCCGAAAAATTCTGTTTTCACGGACTTTATTTTTATCCCCAAAAACCTGTAGCAGTACTGAAAGGATGCTCTATCGACTCTAAAAAATGTCAAATGCGTGAGGCATCCTCTAGATTGGAGCAACTAATGTACTACATTTCGAGACACCTAGGCCTCGAACATTTATTTACAAAGTCAGGAACAATTTACCTTTCGACAAGAACAAAAACATATAGTGGGTCCATTCAGCCGTTTATTGATGGCATTAATTTTTTAAATGCACTGGAAAAAAAATGCTACAATCCCTTATCAACATATAGCTTTACTGACGCAATTACCGCTTCAGTCATCATGGGCATGTACGATCTACACTGCGGTAATGTCATTTTAAAAGTAGACGAAGATAACACAAAATATATCACTTTTTTTGATAATGCTCGCTCTCTTCCACACTCTAATGGCGTTTTCATTAATAGTGAGGGGAAGCTTTCCCCCAGCTATAAAAACTTTCTTTTTATCATCAAAGATTCTTTTACAATAATACATGAATCACAACGAGATCGAATCTCGTTTCACATACAAAACGCTCGCTCAGCTTATGATTATATTGAAGCTGAACTTGAAGAAGAAAAGCAAGAGTTTGACTACCCCGATAATTGGATTAACACCTCACAAATTATCGAAGCCATGAAAATTAGAGTCGACGCTCTAGAAAAATATTACAAAAAGGCTTGCTCATTTATTGACCTTCTTTTCCTGGTAGATCCCCATTTCAAATATTTTATCTCTTTAATTTTTGCAAACCATTACTTCAACCAAGATATAAAAAGTGTCCCTTCAAATGCAGAAGAAATGTCTAGTTTATTTTGCTCAATGTTAAACATTCTCTGGAATATTGACCTCTTCCATCAAGTATGTGTCAACTTTACTATAAGCCCGGTTCAAGTTAAAAATATTTGCAATACAACCGATACATGGCAAGAATGGATAGCAAGATTAGCTAAGTACTTCGATACTAAACCTATATTACATACTAATGTAATAGCAAAAGAAATTAAAAGCATGGAAAATCTGCTTTATAGTATAGCTAATAAAGATTTTAAAGACCCTGAAAGAAAAACCAAGTAGAAAGTTATGATAACAAAAAATGTAAGTAACATTAGCTGGGAAGATATTGTAAAACGCAGCTTTTTTAAAAATGATGAAACAATTTCTAATACAAATATAAAACACCTTACTCAGAACGTAGCCAAAAAAATACTCTCTGAACAATGGTGTAAAGCCCACTACATCAACACTGTTCAACACCGAAATAATATCTTATGCCATCTATTTAAAAAATTATGCACTCAGTCAACTGAAGAGAAATTAATCTCAGAACTTTTTTGTGAATTAACAAATTCCACTGATGATAAAATCTCTACAGCGCCTTTAACCCAGCCCTTTTTAAGTAGTTTTCAAAGTGATAAAACGATAAAGTCTCAGATCAATCAGTTAATAAAAGATGCAATGAACTATGGCATAGACTCACTAGCCTCTGAAATACTCTCTAAAATAACTATGGACGATCTACAAAATTTAATTATGGAAGCGGCAAGGTCTGCATCCCTAGTATCTCTTGAAATTATCCTTCAAAAATTACCGGCCGACTCTAGCGATACTAAAGAAGCGTTAATTTATTATTGTCAGCAAAAATTTGATAACCCCGAAGTTCTCACTTTGCTTCTAGATTATGCTAACGGCAATTACGATTATAACAACCTTTTAATGAAAGCATATGAAAGTAGTAATATCAATATTATTAAAAAGTTACTAGAACTTGGTGCTGACCCTAATAAACTCAGTGATCAAGGAAAAAATGCTTTTCATGTGGCTGCAGATATCTGGTCCAACTCTAACTTTAACAGTACCTTCATCCCCCTTCTCATTGAATATAATGGAGACATTAACTCTCTAGATGCAAATAATAATACCGCTCTAGACATCTCTTTGAAACATAACTGGGATGAAGGTGTAACAGCAAAAGTGTTATTGAAACATGGAGCAAAAAAAAGTTGCGATTTCGTAGACGTTAATGAAAAAAGTAGCCTCAAAAAAGAGCTCGAATTAAGTTTACCTGCCCCAGTCAATATAGTTACAAACTGACGTTTGACATTAAGACATTTTTTTAATTCAACGAAAGCCCGTAAACTAGCCATTGTAAGTCCTCTTACTTTTTTATGTACATCAATGCTTTATCTGGATAAAATCATGCTCGTTTTAAAGAAAAACATCGAATGTATACAAATATGGAGTTCCTATCAATGCACGTTAATTCATGCTATCCCTCTCAAACTAATTCATCAGTCCAAACCGAAAATCCAAATGAAAATGAAAGCGTGCAATTTACCGATTTCTGTATGTCTATCGCTCTAAAAAAAGAATTTATGGCAGTACTTATCGGCTCGAATGCTACTTGTGGAATGCCGCCCCTTTGTAGGGTAGAATTTTGGAATTTGCGTACCGTAAAAAAACTGTGGAGCCACGCCATTGAAGCTTCCAACCCAAACAGAGGTCATATTCAAATTACTGATAACTTTAGAGTCGTACTCCCTCGAAATCTAGAAAGTGACATTTTAGTTTGTTCACAAACAAATTGTAACAGCATCACAATACCGACATTAGTCGAAGAAAGTGTCCGTGTCATGGGAAATCACATTGTAGGTTGCGACCGAGATACTTTTTACATCATGAAACAACCAATTTCTCCGAATGATACAGAGTACACAAGCCTCATTGAAAGTAGCTATCAGTTTCCAGAAAACTTAGCACCTTGCCATTGGACGATAGGCGTAAGCGATAAGTACTATGTTTCTCGATTGGGAAAATTCCATCATTATACGAAGAGGACTCATTTTGAAGGTTCATCATCGCTTTTCATTGCTAACAACGAAAAAAAAGAGTTTTCATTATGTAACATAAATATCGATGCAAACACTTACCTTTCAGCACTCTCAATAATTAACGACACACTTTTCATTGCAACTTGTAAACCGAAAAGAAGAAAAGAATCATGGAAATTCTTTGAACCCAGAATTATCATGTTTGACCTGATTAATAAAAAAATCACGCAGACATATAAACCTGATTCCGACAAAGGAATAATTAAATTTATGCAAAAAGAGAAAGATCAATTCATGTACATCTTAAAAACCAGAAAGAAAAACCAACTCATCGTCACTACAGGGAACGAAAAAAGTCCCTTAACGAAAATATCATTTCGTAAAAATGGTCTATTTAACAACTTATCAAACAATCTCTCTCCCTATAATCTTAAGAATAAAACCATCTTTGCCAATGGAAGTGAATATATTTTTGATGAAGGCGCTGATATTAAAGTCGAAACACTCGATTATCGACATTGTCATGAAGGGGCGTATCCCTTAGAAGTTAGTTTATTCGAAGATGTCATGAAGGTAGATATCACATCATACATTCCTGAAATCAACTAATACTTCGATTGCGTAAAGAATAAAATCCCTTTACGCATAACCAACACTCCTCTAGACTCATATTTATATACGTTTTTAATTGAAAAAAACACCAAACCCGATAAATATTTTAAACCCGCTTTGCATCCAAATCTCTTACCTATGCACCACTTAAATGCACGAGATTGAGGTGAAAAGTTTTTCTGATCCTCGTCTTTATTATTTCTCGACTATATCTATTACCTATAATATAGTAGCATATTCGTAATATCAATTATTGAGGTTTTTAATGATAAATAATAATAACTCAGTTGTCGTTTTTCAAGGAGAACATGCCGTCATTCAACATAGTGATGGAAATCAATCGGTGATCAAAACTTCGACACCAACATCATGTACTGTCTTCACTCTTTACAATCGAACGCGAAAAATAGCCGTTTTAGCACATATTGACGAGTATACGAGCGTAAGAAGCACAATCAATAAAATAGAACTCAAGCTAAGAAAACATTTTGAAGCAACTCTAACTGATGGTGAATTCACAGGCTTTATCATGGGAGGAACTAGTGACCCCTACTCCATTGAGAAAAAAAAATTATCAAATACTGCTCTTGCCGCTGCAAGCGTTAATACTTACTTAATTGACACTCATGGAAAACCTGGAGAGGGACCTCAAATTACGATCAATGCGCAAGATGGCAGCTATTTATTTCACCCAGGGAATCAAGTTAACCTGACGCTCGAGTTTTGGCAACAAAGAGAGTATGGTGAGTTCAACAATCTACTAGATTTAAAATATGGATATGGATATGGAGGAGCTTATATCCCTGATTACGAGTCAAAGACTGCAACAAGAAGCGAAAGTGAATTTGGTGAATTAGTACTCAGCCCTGAAGAAAGACCCCAATGGATTGAGATTCATAAACAACGCACAAATAATTTAAATAAGCATGTCGATGCAGTAAGAACTGCCCTAGCCCCTCGAAAAGATGCTGAAAAACAAATACAAGACTTAATACGTGATAAATTTTCTCGCAATAAACCTCTTCAGAGTTCATTAAAAAACAAAAACTATAATTTAATGTTTCGCCAGTCTGCAACAGATACAAAGTACTTCGCACTTTTCAAGCTACTCTTTAAGTATTCTTCTACATTGGACGTTGATTTTACTTCTAAAGGTAAACAATCAGGTACTATTTGGAATGTCATTGAAAAGTACAAAACAGACACATACAAAGATTTTTTAGATATGTACACCCTTTGAATTTTCTTTGAGTGCACTAGATAGACCTGTGGTGCCGCAAGAAAGGACTGGGGCTTTACAGGAAGTAGAAGGTGTGCTCAAAATGAAAATTTCTCATCAAAAAAATCTTCTTTACAGAGATTTACTTTTTTTTTATCTTTACTACTAAATATGCCAAATAAATTAAGGAATTAGATATGAAAAAAATTTGTCTAGCCGCTATTTTTTCTTTTTTATTTCTTCACAATGCTTTTACTACAGAACCTGAAGATGAAATTGCAATCGGCAATATTCTCGAAGACTGGTCTTACGCTTGGAATCACCAGGCTGGATCTGGAATCGGAGAACATTACTCTGAACATGCCGACTTTATTAATATTTTTGGTATGCACTTCAAAAGCAAAGAAGAAATTGAACAAAGGCATATTCACATTCTTAAAACTTTTCTCAAAGATTCGCTTTTCGAAATGACTAATATTCATTTACGGGAAATTTCGCCAAATCTCATCATCGGACATGTCAGCTGGAAAGTTAATGGGTTTCACGCTGCTGGCCAAGAATTGAGCGCATCTGGAGAAATACGCCAAGGAATTTTCACACATGTTTTTGTAAAAAATTCTGATAATAAATGGGAAATTGTTGCCTCGCATAACACACTTTGCAAAAACTAATATCCATCGCAATATATCTTCACCGAGAGTTATCAAAAAGGATTTATCGATTTTTTGACTGAAAATCACATACCAAAATATAGATGTCGGCAATAATATTCCGTCTACTACACATGTTTATCATACCTCTCTTTAATTACTACCAACAAATTGTAGTTTGCTTAGAAAAGTTATAAGCGCTTGCAATAATATTTATATTGACATAAGATAATTGTCTTCGGGCAAGCAACAAATGAAAAAATTTCTATGAAAATATCCCTCGAACAGTTTCGTAGTTCGCTATATTTTAGTGACAGAAAATTTGATCAATTAAACATTTTACTTAATCAGTTTCAACCTCGCTACAATCGCTGCGCTTTAATTGCTGACCCTGTCGTATATAAACTGTATGGAGATGAAGTCACTAAAAAGCTAGCCTCCTCAGACCTTGAAGTTTTTCCCATTATAATCCCGCAAAGTGAAAGCTGTAAAACGATAGAGCAAGCGTGTAAGTGTTGGGAACAACTCCTTAGCTGTGGAATCGATCGAAACTCACTCATAGTTAGCTTAGGTGGAGGTGCCACTTCTGATCTTACGGGTTTTGTTGCAAGCTGCTATATGCGCGGCGTCGATGTTATTCACATTCCAACAACTTTACTTGCGATGGTCGATGCTGCAGTTGGCGGTAAAACAGGAATCAATACAAAGGATACTAAAAATCTTATTGGAACAATTCATCATCCCCGCCTCGTATATATAACTGACCATGTCCTAAACTCTTTACCCGACAGAGAGTTTTATGCAGGGATGGCAGAAATTATTAAATGCGCCGTTGTTGCCGATGCATCATTTTTTGAGGAACTAAACAACTCTACTAAACAAATCATTTCTCGCGATCCTCACATACTTCAAGATATCATTTACAAAACCTGCGCAATTAAAGCTGATATTGTAAAGCGCGATGAAAAAGATAAAAACATTCGTGCCTATCTGAATTATGGACATACCTTCGCACATGCCATTGAAACTTTGACAAAATACAACACATTTCTTCACGGTGAAGCTGTAAGTATTGGTATGAGCTGCGCAGCACATACGGGCGTAAAACTTAACACCGTCGATAAATATTTTGTTGAAAGACAAGACGAACTTTGTAAAAAATTCAGTCTCCCCATCGCTTTTCCTGAAATCGATGCAAATATGCTTATTGAAACGATGAAACGTGATAAAAAATCAGTTTCAAAAAAAATCAACTTGATTATTCCTCAAAAAATTGGCAAAGTCATCAGGGCTGAAGATGTCAAGCAGCAGTTAATTTTAGATGCAATAAACGACAAGAAACTTGAGGATGCCGGTGAACGAACTTGAATCGCTGACAGTATTATCGGGAGCACCATTGATCGGTTCTGTAAAAACCAGGGTACTTATCGATACTTTTGGAAGTGCTACCCATGCGATTAATGCCGGCGCAGACTCATGGCTTTCAATTTCAGGATTTGGCCCTAAACTTGTAGAGTCTTGGAAAAAATGGTACGCATCAAACATCTGGATGAAAAATCTAGAACTTGCACAAAAATTCGACGTTACTATTTTACCATACACTGATCCAAAGTTTCCAAAACGCCTACTTGAAATCAAAGACCACCCTATTATTTTATATATCAAAGGCTGCATCACTCCTGCCGATGACAAGAGTATAGCCGTTGTCGGCACCAGAAAATCAAGCATTTACGGCACCGAAATGGCAAGAAAAATTTCTTCTGAGCTTGTCGACTATGACTTTACAGTAATCAGCGGCTTAGCTCGTGGTATCGACACAACAGCACACTACGCTGCCCTTCAAAACCAAGGACGAACAATTGCCGTCATTGGCTCGGGACTTGCCAATATTTACCCACGCGAAAACAGCAAATTAGCATGTGAAATCATCGAAAATGGCGCTGTTATTAGCGAATTTCCCATGAATACACCTCCGGATAGACAAAATTTCCCTCAACGAAACCGCATTGTAAGCGGCATGACTTTAGGCACACTACTGATCGAAGCCCCGAAAAAAAGCGGAGCAATGATTACAATGCACCAAGCTATATCTCAAGGTCGTAAGGCTTTTGCGATTCCCGGCCGCGCCGATAGTGAGAACTTCCAAGGAAACCTACAACTCCTCAAAGAAGGGAAGGCGCAACTTGTTCAAAATGGATGGGAGATAGCGAGTAACTTTGAAAAAATTTACGACCACTCTCTTCCGAAAAAAATAATGCCTGCCCCAAAAAATACCGTAGTCCTTAATAATGAAGAGCATTCTCTTCTGTCACTGCTACCAAATGAGGAGCTATCCATAGATAAAATCGTTGAATTATCAAAACTACCTGTTATGAAAATCAATGTTTTGTTAATCAGTTTATTACTGAAGAATGTTATTAAAGAATACCCTGGCAAAATGTATAAAAAGCTGGTATAGAAGGAGTTAAATAATAATGAAAAAATCGCTGATCATTGTCGAGTCCCCAGCGAAAATAAAGACTCTACAAAAATTTCTCGGTTCCGACTTTCTGTTTGCATCTTCGATCGGACATATCCGTGACCTCCCAGAAAAGGAATTTGGAATCGACCTAGAAGACAACTTCACTCCAAAATATGTCACCATGCCCGACAAGACAAAAGTAATCGCTGAGCTCAAAAAAATGGCAAAAGAGTGTGACACGGTGTACCTCTGCCCGGACCCCGACCGCGAGGGAGAAGCAATCGCTTGGCACATCCGAGAAATCCTCCCAAAAAATACGAATACTAAGCGAGTCACCTTTAACTCTATCACTAAAGAGGCTGTTCTTAAAGCTATCGACACCCCACGAGAAATCAACCAATCTCTAGTCGATGCACAACAAGCGCGTAGGCTCCTCGACCGTATCGTTGGATATAAAATTTCTCCGATCCTCAATCGCCGAATCCAAAGAGGCAGAGGGGCATCGGTCTCTGCTGGTAGAGTGCAATCCGTTGCACTAAAACTAGTCGTCGATAGAGAAAAAGAAATTGAAGCTTTTAATCCAGTGGAATACTGGAATCTCGCTGCAATGTTTAAAACAGAAGAAGAGGAAAAGAATTTCCGAGCTAATCTCTATTCTGTCGATGATAAAAAGGTTGAGAAAGAAGCTGTTGAAGGAAAAGATGTATACCTCATCAACAACAAAGATAGTGCCGACCAAGTACTGAGCCAAATGAAAAAAGGCAAGTACACTATCAATAAAGTGGTAAAAAAAGAAAAACGTCGCTTCGCTGTACCACCATTTATTACGTCGACCTTACAACAAGAAGCGAGCCGTCATTACGGATTTTCTTCCGCTAGAACCATGGGTATTGCTCAAAAGCTCTACGAAGGTATCGACATGGGCAACGAAGGTGCAGAGGGTTTAATTACCTACATGCGTACTGACTCCGTTCGGATCGCTCCTGAAGCTATCAGCGAGGTACGTAATTTCATCCAAGAAAAATATGGTCCTGACTACCTACCCGAAAGTCCTAAATACTACTCCAGCAAAAAAAGTGCGCAAGATGCTCACGAAGCGATACGCCCAACAAATCTACAACACCCCCCTGAATTAGTAGAAAAATATCTGACAAAGGAACAGTTTCTCCTCTATAAACTTGTTTGGCGCCGTTTCCTCGCCTCACAAATGAAACCCGCTATTTATGATACTGTCTCTGCAGATATCGTCAATGGAGAGGGCATTTTATTGAGAGCAACAGGATCCGTCATCAAATTTGAAGGTTTCCTTGCTGTTTACGAAGAAATGCACGATGAAGACGATAGTGATAGCGATTCAAAAACGTTACCCAACCTTGAAGAAGGAGCTACTTTAAATCTTCTCGACCTTATCAGCGACCAAGCCTTTACTCGCCCCCCTCCGCGGTTTTCTGAGGCATCGCTTGTTAAAGAGCTTGAAAAGTCGGGAATTGGACGCCCATCAACTTACGCTTCTATTATGAATAAAATACAAAGCCGTGATTATACATACAAAGAAGGTGGACGTTTAAAGCCTACAGAGCTTGGACGCGTTCTTGCAGCTTTTTTAGAAACAAACTTCGAACAGATTATGGACATTGGGTTCACTGCATCGATGGAAGATACTTTAGAACAAATTGCAGAGCACAAAAAAGACTGGAAAGACCTCATTAAAGATTTTTGGACAGACTTTTCTCCGGTAATTGAGACTGCATTGAAAGAAGCATTTGTACCGAGAGTAGAAACAGAAATAGATTGTCCAGAATGTAAGGAAGGTAAGCTACAGAAGATCTGGTTCAAAAACAAATATTTTTATGGGTGCACAAGATACCCCGATTGTTCGTTTTCTGCACCTATTGAGCAAATTTCTTTCTCTAAAGATGACTATGCTGAAGGATTTGACTGGGAACAAAAATGTCCCGAGTGCAATGCAGATATGACTCTGCGCCACGGGCGCTTTGGCGCATTTTTAGGATGTAGCACCTATCCCGACTGTAAAGGGATTGTCAACATTCCCAAAAAAGGGGAAGAATACATCCCTCCAAGTGAAATGCCTTCATGTCCAGCTATCGACTGTCCAGGAACAATGACTGCAAGAAAGTCTCGATTTGGGAAAACATTTTTCTCTTGTTCGACATATCCTGAATGCAACGTAATTGTCAACAACCTCGACGACCTTTCAAGTAAGTACCCAAACCACCCAAGAACTCCTTATGTAAAAAAACAAAAGGCTGGAAAAAAAGGGGCAAAGACAAAAACAACGAAAGGAAAGGCTAAAAAAGCGGATAAACCAAAAAAGCCGCGTAAAATGCCAAAAGTCAAACTATCCGAAGATCTAGCAGCACTTGTCGGAAATAATGAGATGACTCGAGGGGAAGTTACAAAAGCACTTTGGGTTTATATCAAAGAGAACAACTTACAAGACCCTAACGATAAACGTATGATTGTTCCCGATGAAAAGCTTACAAAAATTTTCGGAAGTGCCGATCCAATCAGCATGTTCAAAATGACCGGCGTAGTAAGTAAACATATGAAATGACCTGATGATGTTGGAGAAAACAAATGACATACAATGACACAAAACAAAAAAATGCCATTCTATTTTGGCTTTTAACAATTATTACTTTTTTTAATTTATCCACTATACAAGGCAAGGAGAATAAAACAACAATGGCACAAAACCCTATTATCGTTATGGAAACAACACAAGGAACTATCGAGTTTGAACTAATGCCCGATATTGCCCCTAAAGCGACTGAAAACTTCGTGAAACTTTCTGAAAAAAAATACTATGATGGACTAACCTTCCACAGAATCATCAAAGAGTTCATGATCCAAGGTGGGGATCCTGCTGGAACAGGAACAGGAGGAGAGTCTATTTGGGGAGCTCCCTTTGAAGACGAATTTAATGCAGACGTCACTTTTGACGGTCCAGGTATTCTTGCAATGGCTAATGCGGGACCAAATACTAATGGAAGCCAATTTTTCATTACTACAGTCCCCACACCTTGGTTAAATAACCGCCATACAATCTTCGGACGAGTGATCAAAGGGCAAGACGTTGTTAAAAAATTAGAGAATGTTGATACAGGACGTAACGACATGCCGAGAACTCCTCAAAAAATGATCAAAGTTTATGTTAAGGACAAAGTTCCCCAACAGAGCTAGTCAGTTTCAGGCATTAACCTGTTGATAAGATGAATTGATTTATTTCTTCCACAGTTGAGTTGACCGACTTAACTGTGGTAATAAAACTCTTTACTCAATATTCAACAATTATAATAGTAAAATTGGATTAGACACCCATTGAACATAATTCTTCTTTCTCCTATGATCTCTCAGAAAACATAGAAATACCGACCTCATGGAGGGCAGATGTTAAATAACATTAAAGAGTTTACAACTCCTCATGAATTAACCCCAACTTTCCCAAAAAACAAAGAAACTGATACATCTCTTACTGCTATTTTTAATGATAGAATCCATTGTATCGATCAATTCCTTAAATTTAACCGCCCTGATCAAGCCTGCCGCAAGCTCTACAGCTTAGACGAACTTTTATCCAATAGCAAATTATGTGCGGAAATGAAAAGTAAATACTTATGTATTATCAATGAATATAATAGCAAACTCAATACTGAGATTAACAGTTTAATAAATATTTGGTCTCAAAGTATTGAAAGCGACATAAACAAGAACAACACGTATTTTCAAATTTTTCAATATGCGGATATTATTGCGGCAGGGGAAATAGGCTGCTCTGAAAATATATCCATTTTCAAAAAACAAGCTAAAAGGGATTTTTCAATACAAGAAATTGTAGATAGCTGTGAAAAAAATGCTCAGCAAGTCCTTATCAAACTTATCCAAGCTGAATGCTTACTAAGCATGAACAATATCCCACTCGCCGAGTCGTGCCTTCAAGAAGTCGAAAACCACAACCCTAACTTGTTTTACCTCAAGCTCATCAACGGGAAACTTCAAGAACGAAAAAAATGTGATTGTAAAGCTGAAGAAATATACAAAGACCTTGCTCAAAAATACCCTAATGCCATCGAGCCTCTTATAGGTCTAGCTATCATTTATAATGCAAACAAACAATGGTTAGAGGCTTCAATTTACTCCTCTAAAGCACTCCAACTTGATCCGGATAATCTCAGGATGCAAATTGTGTATGATAACGCAAAAAATATTTTCAAATAGTAGTATTATTTAAAATTGCAAAAAAAGAACATTATGCAAGACAACAGACGGCTAAATGACTAAAAATCCAACCATCTTCATACTCTCAATTTTCTTTATACTAATATGTGAAGTATCTACTGCAACAGAACTTATCAATTTTGACAATTTATCCGAACATCACAACAAAGAAGTGCTTATTCGTGGATTTTACTATAATTCTAGTGATAAACGTGGAGTAATTTCTTCTCAGCCCAACTTAAAAACATGCTGTGTGGGGTCTCCTAAACAATGGAAGTATCAAATCTTTACTGATCACATCGCACTTTCCAATAATTCATCAAAAGCAATGACCTTTAAAGGTGAGCTCGAATATTCGCCAAGATACGATCAAGAAGGCAACAAAGTAGGGCTCTACTACTTAAAGAATGCATCCATTTTACCTGAAGACACTCAACCCCCTCTTATCACATGGATTATTGGAATATTTTTTATAGTATTGGGGTCTATCATCGCTTTCAAGAAACGCAAGCAACTTGACGAATAACCTCTCCCATAAATGGAGCACTCATTTGGATAAAGTCTTGAGGTGCATCTGAAACAAAATACTTATGAGAAATTTCCCTTGCTCCTTCATTTAACTGACCAAGAAAGTGCAAAACAGCTTTAAGCTCTTCTGCACACGCTCTGCCAGAGTCAACAATAGAAACATTCTCTCCAAAATACTCCGAGAGCACGTCCTTTATTAAAGGATAATGTGTACATCCTAACAACACTGTATCAAAATCCCCAGCCTTTATAGACATAAGATACTCCTCCACGACTAGCTTCATTGCTGGATGCCTTACCATTCCCTCCTCAACAAAGGGCACAAGAAGAGGGCACGCAACCTGGACGACTTCTGCCTTTGGTCGTAAAGAATAAATGGACTTAATATAGGCTCCTGAAGCCACAGTACCTTTTGTAGCAATAACGGCAATACGTCCCGATTGAGATGTTTCTACAGCCTGCTTAGCGCCAGGTGCTATAACTCCAATTACTGGAATAGGAAGTGTTTCTGAAAGGGTTTTAAGAGCAAATGCTGAAGCAGTATTACATGCAATGACAATTGCTTTCACATGGTGCTGTAAAAGAAAGGAAGCATTTTCCAAAGAGTAGCGAATAATTGTCTCGGGACTTTTCGATCCATAAGGCAAACGAGCAGTATCCCCAAAATAAACAAACTGCTCATCAGGCAATAAGGATGCCATTTCTTTCAAAACAGTTAGCCCCCCTAAGCCTGAATCAAAAACCCCTATAGGACGTGTGGAGTCGGACATACTCTATCTCTTAGGAATCTTCAATTTTTGACCGACAATGATCACATCATTTTTCAAGCCATTAAAGTCTTTGATCTCTCGAACTGTGACACGTTTTTTTTGAGCAATTAGGCCGAGACTATCTCCATACTGGACTTCGTATAACCGATAATCGTCAATGGGATCATCAGCGTTGCCAAGAGCGGTCATTAGAGACTTGACAGCAGCTTTTAAATTATCTAAATCCTTATTTCTAGACTCGACAATTTTTTCGAGTTTAGCAATCTGTGATTGATAACCTTCCAAAACTGTCGATGACTTATTTGCATGCGTCTGAAGAGTTTTCAAATCTCCCACAAAATTTTTCATTTTGCTTTCTTGTGATGAGACTTTTGACTCCATCAAATCATTACTGCCTGAAATCAACTTTTGATGCGAAGTGATTGTGTCATTAAATTGCTGCTGGAGGTCTTCGATGGCATCTTCCATATTCCTAATTTTATCTTCGAAAACACGAAGCTCTGCTTCGTGGTTCCCCATTTCATGGCGCATCATCTCAACATGGTCATACATCTTTCTTATCAGCGACCTTTCTTGATCGGCAGAAAACCTTGTAGCTGCCTGAAGTGTCGAAACTGATATTAATAGAGACGAACAGATTAAAGCAAAAAACCTCGCTTTCATAATCATACCTCCAGCACCTTAGTTTTATCGGTGATAAACCTTAAATTCTGATCTACGATTTTGTGACCAAGCATCTTCATTGTGTCCAAAAACAAGAGGCCGCTCTTTACCGTAAGAAATTGTGAAAATATGATCCGGGTTAACCCCTTCTTTCACTAAAGCATTACGTAAAGCATTTGCACGGCGAGCTCCGAGAGCAAGGTTGTAAGCTTCAGCTCCTCTTTCATCGGCATGCCCTTCAACAAAGACGTAAGTGTTTGTATTTTTTTTCATGTAAGCTGCAACAGAAGCCACAATCGCCAAATTTTCTTGACCTTTGATCAAGCTACTATCAAAGGGGTACTTGATATTCTTAAATATTTCAGATTCACTTGACATTGTACTTGGATCTCTAAAAGCTTCGATTCCAGGAATCGTGCTACCTGGATCTCCCGGAGTTTCTTTTGGCTGCCTTGCAGCAAAATCGACCATCGCAATTTGATCATCAGAATCAATATCGCTTAAAGGAATAAACTCATCACCTGAACCATAGCCGTAGTACCCATCATTTTGACACATAAAGTCTTCTCGACAGCGTACTTCACGAGAGTCTCCTTGTTTTCCACCAAGTGAGCATAGGCCCCGTTTTACGTGACGTCCACAAGATTTAGTATCATCCCATACTTTAGTTCCTGACCGAGAACAGGATGTAAGAGTAAGAATCGCACATAAGAAATTGAATAGTAAGAACAAGCGTGATTTTTTCATTGATGCCTCTAGAAAGTTGAATATAATTTTACCTGTGTAGATACTAACAAACGATCATGCAGGATGCAAGTAAATTAAAACACAGGTTGGACGGAATTTAGAAAATGATTTTCGGAAAAGCTAAAAGTTAAAACCTCTTTGTAGTCAAGTCAGGGGTAGTTGAAACCGGGTGTGAATGATGTTGGTTACAAACCGTTTACCGATTGCCCCAGAAACCTTAGCGCACAACCACTTCGGAAAGTGAAAGTTTTAAAACCCGTTTGCGTCCAAATATTGATCTGTTTTAGCAACAAGTCTTGCAAGCACTTTACACCTTTTTCATACGGATTTAAACGCAGAAGGCGCAAGAGCACAGTTTTAAAGATTATTCACTAGCTTACTGAGGCCATTACTTTACCTTCTACCAAAAGATTTATTCGTAAGGAGGAGCCTAAATTCTGATTTTTAGATTTGACAGGAACATACACTTGCCTTCGTACTCGAACCCCATGTAATTGTGGTTCATAAAATCAATCAACGCTTTTTCTTGAAGTTTTTTTTCGGTTTCTTTTTGTTTTTTTTCTTCGATCTATTCGCATCGACCCCTGGAACTGATTTTTTTGTGGCGCTCCTTTCTTTATCTTGCGCCTCTACTTGAGAACCATCGAACTCGTTTTTCACCTCTTCATTTTTGAGTCGATTAAGAGTATTGTGAACAATACCGTAACTGAGCGTACCCCCCTTACCTTTTGGAACTATTATTATATTTCCATCTTTATCCTTAAGTTTGACATGACTACCTTTACCCCCGTTTACCAGATTATAACCATGCTTAATAATTTCTTTAATTACATCTGACCTCTTTACATTTCGCACAGAAACATAATCATTCGAGCTAAATTTGTTAAACTCATGAACTTTTTCATCTAGTAACTTTAAAGTAGCCTTCTCGTCAAAAGAAACATCTTCTTGAATCTCTTGCATGTCCGAGATTTCATCATTTACTGAAAGCCCCACTAGGTTAGTTACTATCTCTTCTGCTGGCTCACATTTTAGTTCACAATTCAATTCCTTAGGTTCAATTTCTTCCTCTAAAACCTCTTTAGTAAAAAACGAATCGCCAAAATTCTGAAGGATTTCAATCACACTCACACAGTGCTTATCATAAACCTCCATAAAACTATGGACAGCAGTCAATTTATTTTTTAGTTGTTTAGCGATAAAACTTTTCTTCAACGAGCTAAGAGAATTTGAATTTTTATATGCCTGAAGGGAAGTTTGAATCTCTGCAACATAATTAGTAACAATCTTTGACTCAAGATCAATTAACTTTGTTCTCAATAAATACGTACGCATATACAGTCGAGCAACTAACCCCCTGTCATCATAAAATGAGTTAGAGCGAATTAATTTTTCTATGCCTTCAATATCATAGTCTAATATTTCAAAGAATCTATCACCCGAATGAGAACCCTCAATATCAAACAGCTTGAGTTTTGAATCTTTCAGGCTAAAATTTGTTTGAAGCAGTTTCTGATGCATATCACGAAATGTTTTAATGTGTTGCTCGACAGCCTTAACGTCTATTATCTTCCCTCGCTCTTTTGCACAAGTGTCCAATGTTATTTGGATACTATTCTGTAAAGAGCTCAAAGCATATCCCATAGAAGCTGTTATTCTATTAAAAGACTCATAACCAAGTAAAACTTCAATGTGTTCAGATACTGACTCTTGAAACATATTTAAATCAAAAACATCTTTACTCACTAAATCCTTATCCCTACTGAAATTAAGCTTAGTAAGCATAGGGACACTGTTCATTCGAACTACAAAATCTAAAAAAGTTCTAAATTTATCGAATGTGTAATCGTATATCCCCAAGATTTTTTCGAAATCAATATTGTCAACACGACCTAAACCCTTTTTTCTATTTTTTAAATTTTTAATATAAGAGTTTATTACCCCCTCAGAACCTAACATCTCTGTATAGTAATCGAAACCACATGCATTCTCCACGCTCATCATAAAATTCAAATTGTCCTCAAGAAACAACTTAAAGTACTGATTGAAGTATAGTTTTATGTTTTGTGCAGTAGATATAACTTTTTCAAACGCCTCAAGAGTATTTTGTTTTGGTAGAAAATCATGTTTATTCACTACATTGATGAGCCCTAGGTTGTAACAGTCTGGACTAAGTCCACTACCACAAACACTTTTGCTCATTTCCAGAAGAATAGCAGAAAAGTTATCAATTAAAGCTTTTTTATCCTCTGAAACATCTCCTTTTATTACCACTAATTCATTCTGAATCCAATTACATGTAGTTTTGAGATACTCGCTATACTGTTTAGGCTCGAAATCTCCATTGCTAACCCCTGTATATAAATTTTCAAATAGCTCGAGCGTAGGTATGATTTTACTAATATTTACTAACCGATCCTGATGACATGGTTTCCCCTGATAACCTATTTGATTTACTAGGGAAAACATTTTGTAAATTAAAAATTGTAATATGGTTAAATTTACAGAAGACTCATTTAACAATTCTTTTTTAAAAATTTCAGGTAGCAGAGAATAATCAATCTGCCAAGCTACGTTTTTTAATGGACGAGACTCCAAAGAACTTGTCTCTGTTAATTGAGACTCAGAAATTGTGCTTTCCCCTACAGAAGATATTTTATTGACGGAAGGACTTTTGTTAGCCTGACTATTATTTATTAATAAATCTTCTTTACTACTTAAAGTTGACTCTTTGACTTGTGAAACCATAGTTTGTATAAAAACCTTCT